>DVHZ01000029.1 GCA_018711685.1 Candidatus Excrementavichristensenella intestinipullorum
CCCCCCGGGCCCCCCGCCCCTTTTCCCGCAGCCTGGCGCATCCAGCGCCCGCTCCTTTCCCCGCTGGAGGCTGGTTTTTTATCCTCCCTTTGGCGGCATAGTTTTCCAGAGCGTGACATAAACCGTCTTGACGGGCCTTGCGTTCTTCTTTATAATGATTGTCCAAAGAGCCGGGGGATCTGCTCCGGCGAGGGGAGGACGATTCTCATGGGCATCAAGGTATGCAAATTTGGCGGCTCATCCCTGGCCGACGCGGGCCAGTTCAAAAAGGTGCGGGATATTTTGCTTGCGGATCCGGACCGGCGCTACGCCGTGCCCTCCGCGCCGGGCAAGCGCGGGCCGGAGGACGAAAAGATCACCGATCTGCTCTATCAGTGCTACCGGCTGGCTCAGCGCCGTCAGCCCTACGCGCAGCTGTTCGACAAGATCATCCGGCGCTATGTGGACATCGTCACAGAGTTGGGGCTGGACTTTGACATCGAGCCCCTGCTCCATGAAACCTGCGCCCAGCTGCAGGCCTCTACGCCGGACTTCGCTGCCAGCCGGGGAGAATACTTCTCCGGGCTGGTGCTGGCCAAGTACCTGGGCTGGAGCTTTGTGGACCCGGCCACCATTCTGAAGTTCGACCGCCAGGGCGCTTTCGCCGCCGAATGGAGCAATGAGCTGGCGGGCAGCGAGCTGAAGAAGTACGCCCACGCGGTCATTCCCGGCTTTTACGGCTCCCTGCCCAACGGCGAAGTGCATACCTTCTCCCGGGGCGGTTCGGACATCACCGGCGCGGTGATCGCCCGGGCGGTGCAGGCCGAGCTGTACGAAAACTGGACCGACGTGTCCGGCTTCCTCATGGCCGATCCCCGCATCGTAAGCAATCCCCGGCGCATCGAGCGGCTCACCTACCGGGAGCTGCGGGAGTTGTCCTACATGGGGGCCACGGTGCTCCACGAGGACAGCGTGTTCCCGGTACGCAAGGCGGGCATTCCCACCAACATCCGCAACACCAACGCCCCCCAGGACCCGGGCACCATGATCGTGGTGCGGGAGGAGGACTGCGGGGATACCGGCACCATTACCGGCGTGGCGGGGCACAAGAATTTCACCTTGCTGTCCATCGAAAAGGCCATGATGAACAGCGAGATCGGCTTTGGCCGGCGGGTGCTTCAGGCCCTGGAGGACTTCGGCGTTTCCTTTGAGCATCTGCCTACGGGCATCGACACCATGTGCGTCATCCTGCCCGACGCGGACCTGTTCCAGCGCAAGGAACAGATCATCGAGCGCATTGAGGAGAACGTGCATCCGGACACCATCGAGCTGTCCAGCGGCCTGGCCCTCATCGCCACCGTGGGCCGGGGCATGGTGCGCACGCCGGGCACCGCAGCCCGGCTGTTCGGCGCTTTGGCCCGGGCGGGCGTCAACGTGCGCATGATCGATCAGGGCTCCTCGGAGCTCAATATCATCGTGGGGGTGGACATCCCCGAGTTTGAAAACGCGGTGCGGGCCATTTATGAAGAATTTGTCGAAGCTTAGACCTTCCGGGCAAATTCGTGAAGGCTTTGTGTCCTTACGATGAAAATTTTCGGTTATGCTTGCACATAAGCCCTTGGCTGTACTATGATAAAAAACAGCCAAACATCTTTCGCCAGATACAGGGGGGGATCGTCGTTGAGAATACGTGTGCATTACGTCAGCCCCAAAGGCTCTGCGGAGCAGGTGGCGGAGGCCATCGCCCGGGCGGTGAAGTGCGTGAAGGAACCGCTGTTGCCCGCCTACATGCCGGAGAACGTGAAGCTGATGTTCCTGGGCTGCGAAGGAAACAAGGCCGACAAGGTAACCATGGATTTCATCGCCTCTCTAACGCCCAACCGAGTGGCCAACGCGGCCCTCTTTCACTGCGGAAAAGACCAACAGGCTCTATCGCAGATGCGAAAAGCCCTGAAGGATAAGGGAATCCAGGTGCTGGATATGACCTTGACCACACCCCTCAAGGGCCTGTTCGGCGGGGGCCCCACCCAAGCCGATCTGGAGCGGGCCCGGCAGTTCGCCGAGGACTGCGTCAATTCCCTGGCCTGAACCTTCGCCTTAATGCCCCGCTTGGCGGGGCATTTTCCGTTTGGAAGGCCTGAGCTGGCCCGTTCCCGCGCCATGGGTCCGGGCCGGGGCGCTCCATGTCCTGAGGCGCACGGACGGTTGGGCGGTAATTTTTCGCAAAAATTGCGTGGGGAGACGGGGTGCGCCTTGCCCTAAGGGCGCTTTTGGAGTACAATAGAGGGTGGACGTATGGGGGAATATCGCCCTAGTACGCCGGTTTCCCTTGTTTGAGGAAAGGATGGAGAACGCCCATGAAAACCAGGCTGATCCGTTCGGCCATTCCCATCTATATCGCGGCGGCGATATGGCTCTTGTACGGGTTGGCGTTGCCGCTGTACAAGCTGCCCCATATCCTAATGGCCGCAGGGTTATCGGTGGTGGCTTATCTGGTTGCGGGCAAATTTTTCCCCGGCCGCCGGGTGGAGACGCCCCTGAGCACGGGGGACAGCCAGACGGACCAAGAGCTTCAAACCAGTTTAGCAGACCTGGAAAAGCTGCGCCAGGCCAACCGAGATATTGCCTCCTCGGAGATCTCCAGCCGGCTGGATCGGATGGAGAAGGCGGGTAAGGCCATCTTGGCCGCGGTAGCGGAAAAGCCGCAGCGGGCTGGACAGGTGCGCAAATTCATGAAGTACTACTTGCCCACCACGGCCAAGCTGCTGGAGCAGTATAAGACTCTGTCCAGCGTAGGGGTGGACGGCCAGCACATCGAAAAGGCGCTGAGCAGCGTGGAGAGCAGTTTGGAGATGATCGCCTCCGCCTTTGAAAAGCAGCTGGATATGCTGTACCGGGACGAGGCCATGGATATGACCAGCGACGTGCAGGTATTGGAGACCATGATGGCCGGCGACGGCCTAACCGGTGAAGGGATCAAGCAAGCCATGAAGGAGGACGCAGCCCCATGTCAGACGAAATCAAATTGACGGTGGAAACGGGGGCCCCGAGCATACAGGCCGCGCCTGAGCAGGCGATAGCCCAGGCCGCAGAGGAAGCGGCCAAGGTAACCGCGCCCATCACCCTGACCCTGAATCCCAGCCAGGTCCAGCAGCCCCCCCAGGCGGCCCAGGAGCAAAAGCCCCCGGTCCAGCCCCAGGAGGTGCGCCCTGCCTTTACGCCCCAGGAGCAAAAGATGATCGAGGATTTTGCCGCCAAGATCGACGTCACCGACACCAATTTGGTATTCTCCTATGGCGCTTCGGCCCAGCAGCAGATTGCCAGCTTTTCCGATTCCGCCCTCAAAAACGTGCAGACCAAAGACCTGGGCGAAGTGGGGGATATGATCGGCAGCCTGGTCACCGAGCTCAAGGGGTTTACCGTGGACGAGGAGGAGAGCGGGGGCATCTTCGGCTTCTTCAAAAAATCGGTGGACAAGCTGCAATTGATGAAGAACCGCTACGACCACGCCGAGGTAAACGTGAACCGCATCGTGGACGGACTGGAGAGCCATCAGGTGCAGCTGCTCAAGGATATCGCCACCTTGGACCAGCTTTACGAGCAGAACCTGGTGTACTTTAAGGAGCTGTCCATGTACATCGAGGCGGGCCGCATTCGCCTCAAGCAGGTGCGGGAGGCCGACTTGGCCCAGGCCCAGCAGCGGGCCGCCGCCTCCGGGCTGCCCGAGGATGCCCAGGCGGCCAACGACCTAGCCGCCAAGATCGACCGGTTCGAAAAAAAGATTCACGACCTGGAGCTCACCCGCAACATCTCCATCCAGATGGCGCCTCAGATCCGGCTTTTGCAAAACAGCAACCAACTGATGGCGGAAAAGATCCAGTCTTCCCTGGTGAACACCATTCCCCTGTGGAAGAGTCAAATGGTGCTGGCTTTGGGGATGCAGCACACCCAGGACGCCATGGAGGCACAGCGGGCGGTAACCGATTTAACCAATGAGCTGCTGCGCAAGAACGCTCAGAAGCTGCGCACCGCCACCGTAGAGACCGCCCGGGAATCGGAGCGGGGCATTGTGGACATCGAAACGCTCAAGCAGACCAACGCCTCCCTCATCCAGACCATGGACGAAGTGCTGGCCATCCAGCAGGAAGGCCGGGAAAAGCGCCGGGCCGCCGAAAAGGAATTGGCCGCCATCGAGGGCGAGTTGCGGGCTAAATTGCTGGACATCCGCCAGTAAGGGGGCAGAGCCGGGATGAAAAAAACCTTTGGGGAAAACCGTTTGGTGGCCTGGGTGGTGTTCGCCGCTTGCGTGCTGTTTTCGCTGTCCTTCAGCGGCGGTAGGGCGCTGGCCAACCTGCGGGGGGAGACCGAGCAGATATTCTATCAGGGCGTCTATGGGGACGGCCTGTGCATCGACCGGGACCTGGAGGAGATCGCCCGGTGTACCCAGCAGATGGCGGAGTTGGTTCAGGAGTATGCCGGGGCCGGCAACGGACTGGCGGAGGCCGCCCTTCAGGCCAGCCAGCAGCTGAGCCAGGCCCAAAGCATTGCGGACAAGTATTCTGCCTATACGGCTTGCAGGGATGCGGCCTCGGCACTGTATTCTTCCCTCAGCGGCCTCGCCCTTTCCCCGGCGGATGAGAGCGAGGCCTACCAGCTGCACAAGGAGATCCTCTCCAGGGTCAACACCATCAGCCGGGATTTCTATAACGACCGGGCCGCCCAGTTCAACGAAACCCTGTCCGCCTTCCCCGCCGACCTGGTAGGCGGCTTGTCCGGGGTAAAACCCCTGGAACTGTTCGGGGAGGATTAATATGGGGAAAATCAAAAAAATGATGTGCTGCGCCGCGGCGCTGCTGGCCCTGTGCTGGCCTGCATGGGCCATTTCCGTGGTGTCTCCTACCGATGATTTCTACGTGTTGGACCAGGCCGGGGTACTGTCCACCGCCACTCAGGCCCATATCGTCTACAACAACGACGACCTGTATGAAGCCTGTGGCGCTCAGATCGTGTTCGTCACCCTGAACGACACCGGCTCCGCCGATATCTTCGATTACGCCCTGGAGCTGTTCAACCAGTGGGGCATCGGCGGCAAAAACAACGGCCTTCTGGTGCTTTTGTCCATCGGCGCCCAGGATTACTATTATCTGGAGGGCACCGCCCTGGAGCGCAACCTGCCCGCCGGCCAGCTGGCGGATTTGGTGAATACGTACCTGGAGCCCGACTTCGCCCAGGGGGACTACGACGCCGGGTGCTATAAGCTGTTCGACGCCCTGTATGAAGAGGTGGCGGATATCTATGGCCTGAGCCTGTCCCCCCAGAAGTACGAGGACACCCGTTCCTATAGCTCTGGCTCCGGCAGCTATCAGGTGCGCACGGAAACCTCCCCCTATGGCGTCAGCTATACGGTGCATGTGGAGGAGGATTCCGGCTTGATAGACTTTATCGTGGGCGCCTTTATCGTGTGCGTTATCCTGTGCGTGGTTCTGGGTATGCGCCGGGGCGGCGGCTGCGGCTGCCTGCCCGGCTTCTTCGGCGGCTGGCTGGGCGGCATGATGAGCGGCGGATACCGTCGCCGCCGCCGTCCGCCCTATGTTCCCGGCCCACCTCCTCCGCCCCATCATCACCCGCCCCGGCACGGCGGGTTTGGCGGATTCGGTGGCTTCGGCGGCTTTGGTGGCGGCCGCTCCGGTGGGGGCGGCGGCTCCCGGGGCAGCGGCGGCGGCCGCTCCGGCGGCGGGTTTGGCGGATTCGGCAGGGGTGGCGGCTTTGGCGGCGGCCGCTCCGGTGGGGGCGGCGGCTCCCGGGGCAGCGGCGGCGGCCGGGGCCGGTAATTCGGGTTTGGGGTGCTTTTGTTTGTCCGGCCCCACCCGGGTTTTGATTTTTCGCGCTTCGCGGCGGTCCGGCGAGACGGGCCGCTGCAGGCTTATTCCCTCCCAGCCAGTCCCGCCCTTTCCGGCGGATGAGGGGCTTCAGGGGCAACTTGCGTGGAAAGGTGGTTTTTTCATGGATTTGATTATCCAGAACGGCGCCATCGTAACCGAAACCCAGGTTTTCCAGGCAGACCTGGGGGTGAAAGAGGGCAAGATCGCGGCCATCGCCGCCGATCTGTCCCACGTTCCCTGCGCCCAGCGGGTGGACGCCTCGGGCAAATTGGTGCTCCCCGGCGCCATAGACGCCCATACCCACCTGGCCTTTCCCTTTGGGGGCACGGTATCCAGCGACGATTTCTTCGCCGGCACCCGAGCTGCGGCCTGCGGCGGCACCACCACGGTGTTCGACTACAGCGGCCAAAATCCGGGGGAAAGCCTGCTGGATACCGTAAAGCGCCGGGAAGCCCAGGCGGAAAGCCAGGGGCCGGCGGTGGATTACGCCCTGCACGTGGGCATCACCGACCTGTCCGGCGGCCTGCTGGACACCATGGAGGAGGCGGTGGACTACGGGGTATGCTCCTTTAAGGTGTACATGGTGTACGATTTCGCCGTGTCCGACGGCGCCTTCTATCAGGTGCTGCAAAAGGCCCAGCAGACCGGTTCGCTGATCTGCGTCCACGCGGAAAACAAGGAGATTATCTCTACCCTCACCGCCCAGCTGGCCGCTCAGGGGAAGCTGAGCCCCTGGTACCACTACGTATCCCGCCCCGAATTCGTGGCGGGGGAGGCCGCCCGCCGGGCCATCGCCTGGGCTAAGAGCCTGAACGCGCCGCTATACATCGTACACCTGAGCGACCAGGAAGGGGTGGAAGCGGTGGCCCAAGCCAAGGCCCAAGGTTACGCCATCTATGCCGAGACATGCCCCCAATACCTGCACTTTACCTGCGACGTATTTAAGCGGGAGAATGGGCGCAACTTCGTCTGCTCGCCTCCCATGAAGGGCCAGGCCAGCCAGGACGCCCTGTGGCGCGCCCTGAAGGGCGGCATCCTGGATACCGTGGCCACTGACCACTGCCCCTTTCTCCAGTCGGAGAAGGACTGGGGCAAGGAGGATTTCCGCAAGATCCCCAACGGCTGCTCCGGGGTGGAGGTCATGTACCCCTACATCCTGTCCCAAGCCAACCAGGGGATGATCACCTTCCCCCGGGCGGTCCAGCTGTGCGCCGCCAATCCGGCCCGCATTTTCGGCTGTTCCAGCAAGGGCAGCCTGGCGGTGGGCAAGGACGCGGACATCGTGATCTACGACCCCCGCAAGGACTTCACCGTCAGCCAGAACAACATGCACTCCGACACCGACCACACCATCTGGGAGGGCCTGCGCCTCCACGGCTATCCCCACAGCACCTATTCCCGGGGCCGCCTGGTCTATCAGGAGGGCCGGTTCCTGGGCCAACCCGGCTGGGGTAAGCTGCTCAAGCGCTCCCTGAAGCCGTAACCGGGGCCTCCAACCCGGCGCGGGTTTCCGCCCGCCCCGGCACGGCGGGTTTCCGCCCATCCGGCGGATTCCTGCCTAATTCCGGCAACAGGCGGGTCCCAAAGCATCCGGCGGCGGCCCGGCGGATTTCCTCCCATCCCGGCAGCAAACCGGCGGATTCCCGCCCATCCGGCAGCGGAGGCGCAGGAAGGCGGGCTGTACCCTTGCCGCCGGGGAAATGAGACGCGATCAAAAAGATTGGGAGACATGAAGGATGAAAAAATGGATTTGTTGGGCGCTGGCGCTGCTGATGTGCTGGCCGGCCGGCGCTCTGGCGCAGACGTTCTACGTAACCTTTGAGGGGGATTGCAACCTGCGGGACCAGGCCGGGTTGGACGGCGCGGTGATGGCCGTATGTGCGGCGGGGGATACCGCCCCCTTCGCCAGCCAGGCGGAGGTGGACGACCGGGGCGTAAGGTGGTACCTGGTGTCCGTGGACGGGGAATTGGGCTGGGTGTCCTCCCGCTACGCCACCCTCACCGACGGCACGGTGGCGCCGGTATACTTTCAGGCTGATTGGGAGCGGCCAGTCACCTATACCCTGAAGGCGGACAACGCCCTGCAGTCCCAGCCCCAGGCCGGGGGAGAAGCGCTGCTTTCCCTGGAAGCCAGCCAAGAGGTAGACAATCTGGGCTACTTCTATTTCAGCGCCGACGGCCAGAGCTGGTACTACGTGCGCTATCAAGACCAGCAGGGCTGGATCAACGCCCAGGACACCATCGGCAATATGGCGTAAGGGCGGCGCCCTTTGCCCCGGGCCCCTCCGGCGGCACGGGGATTTTTATGGCCTTTTCCAGAAATTGTCCCCCTCAAGGGGGGAAATTAACGAACCGCGCCCTTGATTTTTTGTGGGAATGCGTGTATACTTTATCGCAAGGTTGGAATTTGACAATTTCATAAGGATAGAGGCGCGTGGTGCATCAGTACGCCGGCGGAGCCCATCAAGGGGCGGGGAGGCCGGGGGAAAGGGCGCCATGCCGAAGCGGGCGGCTGCTTGAGGGGCCGTGCGCTGGGCGCCGGGGCGAACAGCCCGGCGACTGTCACAATACACATTGTGGAGCGCTATCGTTTTGGCTGTCTTTATGGATTGGAAACGCGGCCGAAGCTTATCGCTTCGGCCGCTTGCTTTTTCCGCCTGAATTTACACGGGGAGGGTATTCTCATGAAAAGGATTTTGTCTGTGGCGCTGATTCTCATGCTGGTCCTGGCCGCGTCGGCCCAGGCCGCGACTCTGCGGGTGGGCATGGAGTGCAACTACGCCCCCTACAACTGGACCCAGGCCGAGGCAAGCGAAACCGCGGTGGCCATCGCCGCAGGCGGCTACGCCGACGGCTACGACGTGCAGATCGCCAAGCGCATCGCCGAGGGGCTGGGCATGGACCTTGAGATCGTCAAGACCGAGTGGGACGGCCTGGTGCCCAGCCTGATGTCCGGGGTTATCGACGTGATCATCGCCGGCATGAGCCCCACCGAGGAGCGCAAGGTGACCATCGACTTCACCGATCCCTACTACGAGAGCGAGCTGGTGGTGGTGGTGAAGAAGGACGGTCCCTACGCCCAGGCCACCAGTCTGGAGGATTTGACCGGCGCCCGGATTACCGGCCAGCTGAACACCTTCCATTACACCGTCATCGACCAGATTCCCCAGGTGCAGAAGATGACCGCCATGGATACCTTCCCCACCATGATCGTGGCCCTGACCTCCGGCACCATCGACGGCTACGTGTCCGAGAAGCCCGGCGCCATCTCCGCCATGACCTCCAATCCGGACCTGACGTACGTGGAGTTCGAGGAGGGCAAGGGCTTTGAGTGCGCTCCCAGCGACGCGGCCATTTCCGTGGGCCTGCTCAAGGGCAGCGAGTTGCTGGAGCCCATCAACGAGATCCTGGCGGGCATCTCCAAGGACGAGCGCCAGCAGATCATGGACGAGGCGGTAGCCAACCAGCCCCTGTCCGAATAACGGGCCCTTTTTCGCGGGCCGGCCTGGGCCGGCCCGCCTTTTCCGCCTTTGGCAATAACCGATAAACGGGAGTGAATAGACAATGCCCACCACCTTTTTCGGCTGGGTAGGCAAGCTGGTGCAGGACAACGCCGCCCTGTTCCTGCGGGGCACGGGCACCACGCTGCTCATCGCCCTCAGCGGCACCATATTGGGCTTTGTGTTGGGGCTGCTGGTGGCCATCGCCCGGACCATCGAGCTGCCCGCCGGGGCCTCCAAGGGTAAGCGCCTGCTTGTGCGGGCGCTGAAAGCCGTGCTGGGGGTCTACATTGAGGTATTCCGGGGCACCCCCATGATCGTCCAGGCCGCAGTGATCTATTACGGGCTGCAATCGGTGCAGGTGGCCCTGTCCCACATGGTGGCCGGCGTGCTGGTGGTGTCCATCAACACCGGCGCTTACATGGCGGAGATCATCCGAGGCGGCATCATCTCCATCGACAAGGGCCAGACTGAGGCGGCCCATGCCATCGGCATGACCCATTGGCAGACCATGACCGGGGTGGTGCTACCCCAGGCCATCCGCAACATCATGCCCTCCATCGGCAACGAGTTCGTGGTGAACATCAAGGACTCCTCGGTGCTCAACGTGATCTCGGTGAGCGAGCTGTTCTTCATGGGCAAGTCCGCAGCGGGCACCTACTACCGCTATTTCGAGGCCTACTTCATCATCGCCCTCATCTACCTGGTGCTCACCTTCACGGTGACCCGGCTGCTGCGCTTCCTGGAGAAGAAGATGGACGGCCCGGACAACTACGTCATCTACGGCTCTCAGTCGGACAGCCGCGCCGAGATCCATGTGCATGGCGGCGGGAAGGAGGCGGTGTAGGTGGAACGGGTACTGGAGATCAACCACCTGCAAAAGAGCTTTGGCAGCAACGAGGTGCTGCGGGACATCGATTTCTTCGCCGAAAAGGGCGAGGTGGTGTGCATCATCGGCTCCTCCGGCTCGGGCAAGAGCACGCTGCTTCGGTGCATCAACCTGCTGGAGACCCCTTCCGGCGGGCAGATTCGCTACCACGGCCAGGATATTCAGGCCCCCGGCTTCAACCTGGCCCAATACCACGCCAAGGTGGGCATGGTATTTCAGTCCTTTAACCTGTTCGGCAACATGAACGTGCTGAACAACTGCGTGGCCGGTCAGGTGAAGGTGTTGGGCCGCAGCCGGGCTCAGGCCGAGGAAAACGCCCGCAAATACCTGCGGGTGGTGGGCATGGAGGCCTACGTCAACGCCAAGCCCCGCCAGCTCTCCGGCGGCCAGCAGCAGCGGGTGGCCATCGCCCGCTCCCTGTCCATGGACCCGGAGGTGCTGCTGTTCGACGAACCCACCAGCGCCCTGGACCCGGAGATGGTGGGCGAGGTGCTGGAGGTAATGAAGGGCCTGGCCAAGAGCGGGCTCACCATGCTGGTGGTCACCCACGAAATGGCCTTCGCCCGGGATGTGGCCCATCGGGTGGTGTTCATGAACGGCGGCGTCATCGTGGAATCCGGCGCGCCGGGGGAGATCTTCGTCAATCCCAAGGAACAGCGCACCCGGGAATTCCTGCGCCGGGTGCTTTGACACCGGCCCCCAAGGGGAGAGGCTCCTCCCTTTCTCCACTCTATGCCAATCAATAGTTTCGCCGCCAATCAGGTACGCCTGATTGGCGGCGCTTTTGTCCCAGGGGAAGCGGGCAGTCCCCCGTGCGCGTCTGGCGGAGGAAGCGCACCCCCGAGCGCCCAAAAGGCCCGCCGCTATCGTGATGCCTCTAGCCATAGCGGGCGGCAGGACCAAATGGACGGGGACCGGGGGGGATGCGGCGGCTCCAGGGGGATTACCGGGCCCACAGGTGGGCGGGGTAGATGCCCTGGGCCTTGTAGCCCTCAATGGCGGCCTGGACCTTGGGCATATCGGCCCGGTAGGTGACGCCGTACCACTTGGCCTGGGTGCGCAGCACCTCCACCGTGGCCTTGCCCTCCCGGATCAGCTGGTCGGGCACCGAGGGCAGGAAGTATTCGCACTTGAGGGGATTGACGGGCAGGTTTTCCTTCAGGAAAGTGCCGAACCGGTTTTCGATCTCCTCCAGCAGGCTGTGCTGGAAGCCCCAGAAGTTGAGGGATACCACCGTGCCCGCCGGGACGAAGGTAAAGTGCTCTCCGTCCTCGGTATAGGCGGCTCCGCCGGGCCGGGGCTCGATATGGGTGCGCTCGGTGATAGCGGTCAGGTGGCCCTTATCGTCCGTCTGGCACACGCCCCGGGCCACGTGGCCGTTTTCGGTGAGGGTATTCTCGATGCGGTAGCTCACCATGGCGTGCTCCGTGGGGGCGTGGGGGGCGCTGAGGAAGCGGTGGATCACCTGGTAGGCTTCCGGGCCGTAGAAATCGTCGGCATTGATCACCGCGAAGGGGCCGGGGATCAGCTCCTTGGCGCACAGCACCGCGTGGGCGGTGCCCCAGGGCTTTTCCCGGCCCTGGGGTACAGAAAAGCCCTGGGGCAGCTGGTCCAGGGTCTGGTGGGCGTAGCGCAGGTTGACGAAGGGGGCTACGCGCCGGCCGATCTTCTCCTGAAATTCCTCTTCCTTTTCCGGCTTCACGATGATGACCACGTCTTCAAACCCGGCCCGCACCGCGTCGAATAGGGAAAAATCGATGATGAGATGGCCCTCGGCGTCCACCGGGGTGATCTGCTTCAGGCCGCCAAAGCGGCTGCCCAGCCCTGCGGCCATAATCACCAGTGTGGGCTTGTGCATGGTAACGCTCCTTTGCAGCTATATTCCCCCGGGGCGCGGCCCTGCCGCTTCGCCCCGGGCCGGTCAAGGCCCCCGCAGCCCTTCGCTCCCGAACCTCCTCGCGGCTCCGGCCTACCGGGGCCGGGCCCCGGCAGGCGATGCGCAGGCTTGACCTCATTCAGTGTATGCCCCTATGGGGCGTTTGTCAACCCTGAACCGCCCGGCGCATGTGGTCCCACTTGGCCTGCATGTCGGCCACCAGTTTGAACTGGGTACGGCAGCGGTCCAGGTTGTGGCCGGGGCGGTGTACCCGGAAGTAGGTATCCCCCTGGAGGTAATCGGTGAGAAAGCGCACGCCGCATTCCAAGGTCATCAGCTTGGCCCCCAGGGGCAGAGTTTCCCGCTCCAGAGGGGTAAGACCCTGGCCGCAGGCGGCCAGGTAGGCGGCGGTATAGGCCTGGTACAGGGGCAGGGATAACGTCACCTTGTCCAGGTCGGTCTCGTCCTCCGCAGCGGTGCTGGCGCCAAAGCGGATGGAATCCCCAAAGTCGTTGCCGGCCAGGCCGGGCATGACCGTGTCCAGGTCGATGACGCACAGGGGCTGGCGGGTGGCGGCGTCCAGCAGCACGTTGTTCAGCTTGGTGTCGTTGTGGGTGACCCGCAGGGGCAGTTGGCCCCGCCGGCCCATGTCCTGCATCCGGGCGGCCTCCGCCTCCAGGCCCAGGGCAAAGTCCGCCTCCCGCCTGCATGTCTTGAGACGGCCCAGGGCATCCTGCTGGATGGCCTGGCGCAGCAGGCGGAAGCGGTTGGGGGTATCGTGGAACCGGGGGATGGTTTCGCTGAGGGCGGCGGCGTCGAAGCCGGCCAGCATCCTTTGGAAGTGGCCGAAGGCCTGGGCGCTGGCGGCGAAATCCGCCGGGCTCTCCGCCCGGTCCAGGCAAAGGCTGTCCTCCACGAAGTCGTACACCCGGAAATAGCCCGCCCCGGGCTCATGAAGAAAATCCTCGCCCGTCAGGGTAGGCACCAGGGTGAGCACATGGCGGGGCCGGGGATCCGCCTTGCGCAGGTGACGGGTGACCCGGGCGATATTGGCCATGAGGGCGGGCACGTCCTGGAATATGGCGTGGTTGATCTTTTGCAGGATGTAGCGCCGCCCGCTGCCGGTGACCACCAGGTAGGTTTCGTTGATGTGCCCGCTGCCGTAGCGCTGGCAGCTTACCGGCGGGGCGTCCAGCTGAAAACGTTGTGCTTGAAGCATCATGGGTTTCTCTCCGCTCCTGTCTGGATGTGTTGGCGCGCCCATGCCCTATCCCTTTACGCCGCCGCCGGTGACGCCCTTGATGATGCGCTCCGACAGGAAGATGAACAGGATGAAGGTGGGCAGGAACACGATGATTACCGAGGCGAACATGCCCGCCCAGTCGCCGGTATACTTCATGGCGTTAATCATGCCGTACAGGCCCACCGCCACGGGCCGGACCCGGTCGGAACTGGCGAAAATCAGGGACATGAAGTACTCGTTCCAGATGTTGATGAAGTTGAAGATGGACACGGTGATCACGCCGGGCTGGGCCAGGGGCAACATGATCTTCCAAAAGGTGCTCATGGGCGGGCAGCCGTCGATGGCCGCCGCTTCCTCATAGGAGCGGGATAGGTTGGTGAAGAAGCTCAGCAGGAAGATGGTGGTGTAGGGCACGTTGATGCCGATGTACAAAAACACCATCAGCACCCGCACCGTCCAGTCCTGCTTGAGCAGCTGCATCTGGCTCACCACCCCGAACAGGGGCAGGATGATCATCACCATGGGCACGCCCATGGCCGCCACGAAGCTGGACTGGATGGGCCGGTTCATGAAGAACTTGAACCGGCTGAGCACATAGGCCGCCGGGGCCGCCACCAGGATCAGCAGCACGGTGGAAATGCTGGCATAGCCCAGGGAGTTGAGGAAGAAGGTGCTCACGTTCTGGCTGGACCAGGCCTTGGCGTAATTTTCAAAATGCAGGCCGGTGGGAAACTTCAGGGCGTTGCCCATGAAGATATCCTTGGTGGTGGACAGGCTGGCGGCAAAGACCCAGCCCAGCAGCACCACGGTAAAGGCCACCCACAGGATAATCAGCAGGTATCCCGGGATCAGGCGCGCTTCCTTTTTCCAATTGACGTGGGCGCGGTGATGTTGGCTGCTCATGGCTGCACCTCCTAAAATTCCAGGTCGTCGTCCTTGATCGCCCAGTTGACGATCAGGAACACGGCCACCACGCACAGGCACAGCACCACGCCCACCGCCGCGCCCATGCCGGCGTTGCGCTCGGTGACGGTGTTGCCCGCGCCGAATACCAGGGTGTACAGGTACACCATGGGGGTGATGGTCTGGGTATCGGCGGTGACGGTGGAAAACAGCTGGCTCCACACGAAGAACCCCACCGAGGTGATGGACCACATGGTGATGTTGGTCTTGGTCACGCCCTTGAGGAGCGGGCAGGTGATGTGCAGGAATTGGCCCAGCTGGCCGGCCCCGTCGATGGTGGAGGCTTCGTAGTACTCCGCCGGAATCTTTTCGATGCCGCTGGAGAAGATCAGCATGTGGTAGCCCACCATGCCGAAGCAGTAGGCCCCCAGCAGCGCCCAGAACTTGTGGACGGTGTCGGTCCACTGCACCGACGCCAGGGAGGTAAGGCCGATACTGTTAAAGAAGGTGGTGAGCAGGCCGAACCTGGGATTGTACACGTATTGCAGCCACATGGTGGCCAGGGCCACGGCGCTGATGATGTTGGGCATATAGATGACCGCCCGGAAGAACTTCTTAAAGCGGATGCCGCTGTTGAGGATCACCGCCAGCAGCAGCGCCAGGGCCATCACCGCCACGCCGCCCACAGCCCAGATGCGCACCAGGTTCCACATGGAGATGCGGAACAGGCTGGTGCCCATCAGTTCCTGATAGTTGTCAAAGCCCACGTAACGCCACTGGTTGAGGGAGCTGGTCACGTTCTCCACGTGAAAGGCGCTCATGACCAGGGTACGCAGGATGGGATAAACGAACACGGCGCAGAAAAAGATCAGCGCCGGGGCCAGAAATACCACCACCATGGTACGGTTTTTCTTCATGGCTTTTCCCCCTTCTGTCGCCCCGCCGGACGGCGCCCGGCGCGGTGGGCGCGGCGCGCCCCATGGATGAACAGGCGCGGGATGCGCAGTTCGCGCCCCGCGCCTGTGCTTAGGTGGGATGGATTAGTTGCTGGCCGCCTCCATAGCGTCCACGAACTCCTGCGCCGTCAGCTGGCCGCCGCACAGCTTCTGGAAGTTCTCCTTGATGATGGGGGTCATGTTCACGTTGCTCTCAATGCCCGCCGCCCAGCTGTACCGGGTGGTCAGGCTCTCCAGCACCGGCTGCACCCCGGCCAGCATGGCGGGCCACTGGGTGTTGGTGGTATCCGCCGGGATGCCCACCGATTCCTCGGCCATCATGGCGTCGAACTGGCCCTTGGTGATGTAGCAGATGAGGTCGAAGGCGGCTTCCTTCACTTCGCTCTTGTCGTTGATGGCGAACACCTGGGCGCCGTAATTGGCCGCCTCGGTGCCGGTCACGCCGCCCTCCAGGGCCGGGTAGGAGAAGCAGCCCCACACGAAGTCCGGACCGGTCATCTCCTTCACCTCGTTGGGCAGCCAGGAGCCGTTCAGGTACATGGCCGCGATGCCCAGGGCCAGCTCGCCATTCTGGTTCATGGGCCATACGCTGGAGCCGATGGTGGGGGAGAGGTAGCCCTTGGAGGCCAGCTCCTCATAGGCCTGAGCCGCCTGAAGCACCGCAGGGTTCTCCGCCCAGTTGCCGTTCATCACGATGTCCCGCACGCCTTCCTCGCCCACCAGGCGGGCCAGGTGGTAGCCCAGCATGCACATAATGTAGGCGTCGTCGCAGGTGATGGGGATGTAGCCGGCGTTCTTGATCTTCTCACAGGCGTCCAGCAGCTCCGGCCAGGTGGTGGGCACCTGGGTGATCCCCGCCTGATCAAAGATGCTCTGGTTGTAGAAGAAGTTGAACACGTTGGGCTGGTAGGGAACCGACTTCAGGGTGCCTCCCGCCACCTCGCGGCAGGCGGCGATCAGCCCCGCGTTGGCGGTGGCCTCGTAGTCCTTGGCCGCGGCCAGCTCCTCCAGGTCCGCCAGGTAGGCGATCCAGGTGGTGTTGACCCGGTCGATGTCCTCGTCAAACAGGTCGATCACCGTGCCCGCGTCCAGCGCCGGCTGCAGGCCCTCCCGCTGGCCAGTGCGGCCTTTGAACTGCACGTCCACCGTATGGCCGGTGTCCGCCACGAACTGGTCGATGGCCTTCTGAATCACCTGGCCCTGGGCCTCGGTAGACTCCCACATGGACCAGTACACGATATGGTCCGCTGCGGCCCCCACCGCCAGGGACAGGGATAAGGCCAACAGCACAACCAGGGATATCGCCTTCTTCATGGTACTAACCTCCGTTTTATCGTTTCCATTCTCTGCACAATCCATGTGCCGGATTATCTACATTATATCCAATTTCGTAATTTAAACATAGAAATATCGTCGCTAATAATCGTAAAATATTCCATTATCGCTTCGATTATGCTATAATCAGTTAAAAGGAGGCGTTATTATGGAGGGCACGCCCTATGTGGCCCGGCTCAGCGAGCTGCTGGAGGACCTGCACACCATCACCAGCTTCCGCCTGTCGCTCCACGACCTGGACGGCACGGAATGGTATGCGGCCAAGAAGCGCACCGCTTTTTGCGACCTGATCTGCGATACGGAAGAGGGCTACCGGCGCTGCCTCACCTGCGACCGGCGGGCCATCACCGCCTTCGGCCAGCTGGGCCGCCCCATCCAGTACCGCTGCCACGCGGGCCTGGTGGATACCGCAGTGCCGGTGGTGGAGCACGGCGCCATCGTAGCGGTAATCCTGTTCGGCCAAATTGTGGACGATTCCCCCATGGACAAACAGTGGGCCATCGTCCAAAAAAAGTGCGCCTGGTACCACGACATGCCCGCTCTGGAGCGGGCCTTTTACCAGGTGCCCCGGGTTTCCGCCCGGCAGATCAAGGCCTTCGTGGCCGTGTTGGGGGCCTGCGTGGGCAATTTGTCCCTGGTCCACGGAGACATGAACGCCCAGACCGATCAGCAACGCCTGCGTTCCTACGTATCCATCCACTATTCCTCTCCCCTCACCTTGGACGGCGTGGCCAAGGCCCTGGGCATGAGCCGCAGCAAGCTGTGCCAGGTGGCCGCAGCCATCCAGCCAGGCATGACGCTGATGAAGCTGGTGACCCAGCGCCGGGTGGACATGGCCCGCCACCTGCTCACCCACTCCGACGCCCCGGTCCGGGACGTGGCCGGCCGGGTGGGCATGGCCGACTACAACTATTTTACCAAGGTATTTAAGCGGGCGGCGGGGGTATCCCCCAGCCAATACCGCAAGCTGGCCCGTACCGTCCTTCTTGCCCCGGAGGAGGGACTTTCCCCCGCTTCCCCCCGAACCGGACAAGGATAAGATTCCGGAAATGCCTGGGAGTAGCGCATTTTGCTTTACAGGCGAACAAAAAAAGCGTATAATAGAGCTATATATGCGGTTCTTTCAATTAGAGAGGCGGGTTGATATGGCCAATAATCGTCGTCCTCAGATGGATTACTACGAGTATAAGCGGCGCTACGAGGCGGCGCGCCTGGCTCGGGGTGGGCAAGCGCCCCAACCCCCCCAGGCCCCTGAACCCGAGCCCGAAGAGAAGGCCAAAGGCCGCGGTCTATTGGGCGGCCTGAAGCAGGCTGTCTCCGGATTTGGCGGCCGGAGCGGCGAGGTGGAGGAGGAAACCCTGGTTCAGGACCAGGCCCCCGCCGCGGCTATCCCCAGCCGTCAGCGGCCTTCCCAGGAAGCGCCCTCTCAGGAGGCAGCCCCCCAGGAGGAATTGCCTCAGGCGGTGGACCTTCCGCCTCAGCACACCCACGCCGTGCAGGACGAGATGGAAGATGAGCTGCCCCTGGAGGATGAGGAGCTGAACGAAGACGCCCGGCAGATAGACACCCCCTTCGCCGATGCGGCGGCGGTGCTCAAGCGGCTGGGCGGCACAGTGGCGGGTCTGGGCGCCAAACTCAAGCAGGCCCGAAGCCGTAGGGAAAAGGACGCCCGCCACGGGACGGAAAGCGATGGAGCGGAATCCGCCGCTCTATCGGTGGACGTGGGATTAGCCGTCAATCCGGAACCGGAGGCGGCCTCTCAGGACGCCCAACAGCCTCTCCCCGAAAAGGAACCTATGACGGCCGCTTCCGCTCCTTCCCATACACAGGCGGACCAGGC
>DVHZ01000030.1 GCA_018711685.1 Candidatus Excrementavichristensenella intestinipullorum
CGGCGCGCCTGCGGCGCGCCGGGCCCGGTGGGGCGCGGGGCATTTTTCAGCGCCGGAGAATGGCCAAAATTCCATAGCATCTGTCGCCAGCAAAAAATGGCGTCTTGCCTCCAGGGCCACAATATCATCCGTCTTTCTCCACTCGCCTGCGCCCGGGAACCTGCTGCGCTATCCGTCTGTGCAGGTTCCCCGCAATCTCCTGTCCCAGCCCACCGGCTTGTTCTGCCCCGTCCCGGGAGAGAACCCGGTTTCTACGGATATGGGGGCGTCCTGGTTGTTCAGATAGGGAGCAATCCTCTCCAGCCGAATTACCCTGGACACATGGGTCTCCTCCACCGGTCGGCAAGCGATGGCGCTGAGGATATCAATTTGAAGCTCTCGTAGAAATAGGTCGAAAAAAGTAAGGCAGTTTATCCCGCCCTTGGCGTCGTAGCGCTTAAAGCCCTTCAGGGCCACGGCGTATCTGCGAAAATCCTCCCCCGCCTCCAGCAGCCGCCCCTGGGCCTTTTTGCAGAACCACTGCTCCATGTAGTCCCTCAGCTGGTCCGTTGGCACCAGAAAGTCGATGTAGTGGTAGGTGTATTCCCGGGGATCGTACTTTGTCCAGGCCCCCAAGGGGCATAGGGTGAAGCAAGCGCCCCGCTTATAGTGGCCGTAGGAGAGGGTAAAGCCAAATTTCCCGTACAGGGACAGGTCGTAATGGCCCGTGCCCCCCCTCCTTTTCGTACAAATTCAGCCGCACCCGGGCGTATCCCTCCGGCTCCCTCACGGCCCTTCACCTCCATGGGTTGACCGTCGTTTTACCGGCCTCTATGGGGATATTTTAGCACACCTTTTCCCCACCGGCAAGGCGCGCCCCTTTTCCGCCTCCTCCATTCCGCCTATATGTATATCTTCTTATGCAAAAATATATACGAGTTACAAAATTTATCGAAATTCTTATATACTTCCCAAAATTCAATTGACAACATACGTAAATTATGGTAAAGTCCATTTGTATTGTATGTTTTGTTCTTCCGAACAGAAAAATGTCCCGCTGCTGGATAAGGGGGTAGGGATTATGAGCGCCAGGGTCATGGGTTGGATAGCGTGCCTGCTGATCGCGTTGGCCGTCTTGGGCGGCATGAGCGCCGCCGCGTTGGAAGAAGGGGAGCAGGCCGCCTTGTCCCTGCGGTTGGAGGCAAAAAATGTCTGCCTCAGTTGGACGCCGGTGGAGGGGGCCACGCGGTACGGGATATATCGGGCGGCCAAGCCCACGGGCAATTTTAAGCGGATAGCCTATACCAAGAATTGCACCTTTGTCCAGAAATTTCAGGATAAAGGGGTTTTCTACCAGGTATGCCCCATGACCGGCAGCAAGCGGGGCCAGCCCTCCAATGTGGTAGGGGCCATCCCCGGGGTGAAGGGGCTGGCCGTTCACCAGGCCCAGGAGGGATTCCGGCTTCAGTGGCAAAAGGCGGATTTCGCCACAGCCTATCAGGTGCAGGCCTCCGACAGCGCTTCCGGGCCCTGGCAGGCGCTGGGCCTTCCCACCCAGCAAACCCACATGGACATCCCGGACCACGGCGGCTCCACCCGTTATTTCCGGGTGGTTTCCCTGTACGGCCCTTATGGCAGCGGCGTCAGCGGCGCCGTTTCGGTGTACGCGCCGGTGAGCAACGTGCAGGTGATCTGCGAGGAGGAATACCTGACCGGCCCCACCGACCGCCTGAACGTCACCTGGGCGGCCTCGGTGGGGGCCACGGGCTACCGGGTGTACCGGGCCATACTGCCCCAGGGCCAGTATGAGCTGCTGGGCCAGACCACCCAGACCTATTACCCCGACCAGCGCCTGCCCACCGCGGTGCAGGCCTACAAGGTGCAGCCGCTGTACGGCCAGCGGGCGGGGGCGCTGTCCGAGGCGGCCACCCTGTTCAGCGGCATGCCCGCCAACGTGCTGCCCCCCGACGACGTGCAGAGCCCCTCGGGCATCCTGCTGTTGGTGAACAAGCGGGCCCAGGTGGTCACGGCATACGTGCGGGATGCGTCCGGGGCCTATACCCTGCCCTTGCGGCACATGATCTGCTCCACCGGCCGGGTGTACCAGCGCACGCCGGAGGGAACTTTTTCCCTCATCAACAAGAAAAACGAGTGGCACCGCTATCCCACCGGGGTCTATGTGCGCTATCCCTCGGTGTACCGCAGCGGCTACTACTTCCATTCCCCGCTGTATCACGCCGGCAAGACCGTGGTGCGCCACAGCGTGGCCCAGCTGGGCACCCGGCAATCGTTGGGCTGCATCCGCCTCAAGGTGAGCGACGCCAAGTGGATCTACGACCACTGTCCCGTGGGCACCACGGTATATATCTGCGACGGGGCCAAGCTCTCGTCGCTGCGCAAGGCATTAAAGCCCCGGAAGGTCTCGGTTCAGGGGTTTTAAGGGATAGAGCATATTGAGGAGGGGTCTTTATGGAGATTCGTACCAGGAGAAGGTTGGCTTGGGCAGGCGCGCTGCTTATCGCCGTCAGCCTGCTGCTTTCCGCCGCGGCGGTTTGCGCCGATTCCTTCAGTTCCACCGACGCGGGCATACGCTACCGGGGCACCTACCGGATCGGCAGCACCTCCACCGGCTGGAAGAAGAGCCTGGGCAAGTACACCCGCAAAAAGTACGACGGCTGCACCGCGGGCACCAATTCCTACATGTACACCTTCAAGTCCCGCGGGGTGAAGGTGGAGACGCTGCAATCCAAGAAGGGCGGCGCGGAGCAGATCATCACCATCATCCTGTCCAAGAAGACGGTGCCCACCATCGCCGGGCTTCGGGTGGGGGATAAGGTGAGCAAGATGGTTTCCCTGTACGGAACCGGATACAAGAAATCCGGCGCCACCTACAAGTACACCCGGGGCGCCTACCGCATGACGGTAAACACCAGCGCCAAGACCCAGAAGATCACCAAGATTACCCTGCTCAAGGACATTTAGCCGTGAAAAAGCTGCGCCTGGGCTGGCTCTGCCTCTGCCTGGTCCTGTTGACCCTGCCGGTGTTGGCCATGCCCTGGAGCGGCGCTTCCGGGGGGGACAGCGGGGACGAGCCGGTCCCCTTTCCCGCCCTGACGGCCCCGGAGGGAGGGCTCAACGCTGGCTTTGCCCAGCAGTTCGAGGACTGGCTGTGCCATCGCTTCGCCTTCCGGGAGCCCCTGGTGCGGCTGAACGCCCTGCTCAATTACCGCCTGCTGGCCACCAGCCCCAACGACCAGGTGATCGTGGGTAAAAACGGCTTCCTCTATTACGCGGACACCCTGCCCGACTACACCGGGGAGGGCCGGTTATCCCCGGAGGAGCTGGCCCTGATGGGGGAGCATTTGTCCCTGCTGGCCCAGGGGCTGGAAGAGCAGGGCGCCCATCTCTACGTGGCCATCGCCCCCAACAAGGCCACCATCTACCCCGACGGCATGCCCGACCCCTATCCCCGGGACCCGGGGGCCGGGAACATCCGCCTGCTGGAGGCGGTTTGCCGGGACCTGCCCCTCACCTGGGTGGACCTGGTAACGCCGCTGGAGGAGGCGGCCCGGCAGGGCCAGGTATATTACCGCACCGACACCCATTGGAACCAGCTGGGGGCCTACGCCGCTGCCCGCGCCATCCTGGACGCCACGGGGGCGGGCCCCATCGTCCCCTGCAGCGCCGCCGGGGAGGCGCAGTACGCCCAGGGCGATTTGGCCCGGCTGATGGGATTGACCGGCGCGCTGGGGGAGTCCGCCCCTTGCCTGACGCCCCAGGAGCCGCTGCCCCAGGCCGATTACAGCCAGCGCTACGTGCGGGTGGAAGGGCAGGGCCAGGGTGCTCTGCTGGTGCTGCGGGATTCCTTCGGCACCGGGGTGGCCCCCTATCTGGCCCAGGCCTACGGGGAAAGCGCCTTTCGCTGGGAAATCCCCTTTGAGGTGGTCCCTCCCTGCGACGACGTGGTGCTGCTCATCGCCCAGCGCAACCTGCGGGAGTACCTGCTGGAAGCGCCCATTCTCCCCGAGCCCGATGCCTGGGCCCAATCCGGCGGCGGGGAGGAATGGGAGAACGAGGAGGACGACTACGAAATGCTGCGGCGGATGCGCATGGAAATGAAGGAGGAAATGGATGGTCTTTAGCTCCATGACCTTTTTGTGCTGTGCGCTGCCCCTGGCGTTGGCGGTGTACTATTTGCTGCCCCGGCGCTGGCGCAACGGATGGCTGCTGGCCTTCAGCCTGCTGTTTTACGCCTGGGGCGAGCCGGTTTACGTGGCCTTGATGCTCTTTTCCATCACCTTCAATTGGGGGGCGGGGCTGGCCCTTGGCCGGACCGCCTCCAAGCCTTTGCGCCGGGGCCTGCTGGCCGCCGCCCTGGCGGTAAACCTGGGGCTGCTGGGCTTTTTCAAGTACGCCGGTTTTCTGGTGGATTGCCTGAACGGGTTGACCGGCTGGCGCATTGCGTTCATCCAACCGGCGCTGCCCATCGGAATTTCCTTTTATACCTTTCAAGCCCTGTCCTATGTGATAGACGTATACCGGGACGGCGTGCCCTGCCAGCGCCGCTGGAGTGCGGTGGCGCTGTATATCAGCATGTTCCCCCAGCTGATCGCCGGGCCCATTTTGCGCTACCAGGAGGTGGCGCGGCAAATCGAAGATCGCCGGGAAACCCTGTCCGGTTTTGCCCAGGGCCTCTCCCGTTTCGCGGCAGGGCTGGCCAAGAAGGTGCTCATCGCCAATCTGGCGGCGCCCTTGGCGGACCAGGCCTTTTCCCTGGCCGCGCCCCCCATGGCGGGGGCCTGGCTGGGCGCGGCGGCCTACGCCCTGCAAATCTATTTCGATTTTTCCGGTTATTCCGATATAGCCATCGGCCTGGGCCGCATGTTCGGCTTTTCCTATCCGGAGAATTTCCGCTACCCCTACGTCTCCCGCTCGGTAAAGGAGTTCTGGACCCGCTGGCACATCTCCCTGTCGGGGTGTCTGCGGGATTACCTGTATATCCCCCTGGGGGGTAACCGGGTGAGCCGGGGGCGGCAGGCGCTCAACCTGCTGGCGGTGTTTCTGGTCACCGGGCTGTGGCACGGCGCGGGCTGGACCTTTATCCTGTGGGGGCTGTATTACGGCGTCCTCCGCGCCGCCCAGGCGCTGCTGCCCAGGCGAAGCGGTCCGGTCCCGGCCCTCGATTGGCTGCTGACCATGCTCCTGGTGCTGGTGGGATGGGTGCTGTTCCGGGCGGATACCCTGGAGCACGCCCTGCGCTACCTGAGCGCCATGGTATCCGGCGGCCCGGGCATCCTGACCCGTTTCACCCCCCGGGCCGGGCTGGCCCTGGCGGCCGGCTGCCTGGGCGCTACCCCCTGGCCCCGCCGCCTGTTTTTCCGCCTGCCTTGCCGGGCCCAGGCCGTCGCCCAGGCCCTGCTGGTCCCATCCGCGCTGCTGCTGTGCCTGCTCACCCTAGCCGCAGGTACCTATAATCCCTTCATCTATTTCAGATTCTGACCGCCGGACCGCCGCGCCGGGAAACCCCACTCTCCCCTAGGCCCCGCTCCGGACCGCCGCGCCGGGAAATCCCGCTCTCCCCTAGGCCCCGCTCCGGGCCGCCGCGCCGGGAAACCCCGTTCTCCCCTGAGGACCGCTCCGGGCCTGTGCGCGTCCGGGCCCCAGAAGCGCGGCAAAGGCGGCCCGCCAAGGGATTGGCCGCCCCTTTACCCCTCCGGCGGCCTGGCTTTCCCCTGGTCCTCTCCCCCGCCGGCCCATTCCGCATACCGCCGCCTCAGCTTTTCCAGCTCCTTTCGCCGCCTCTTGTACCGCTCCACCTGCCGCTGTACGTACAACGGGTCCCGCTCCATCCATACGTCCTTAGCCAGAATGCGGTTTTCCTGATAGGCGGTAAAGCTGTGCTGGGTCAAAAACTGGATATCGTACCAGCCTTCTTCAAAGTACAGCTCCGTAAACTGCCAATCCATAGGGGGCCTGAAGCGAAACGCCTTGACCTGGGCCTCTACGAAGGTCAGCCTGAACACGTCGGTCAATCCTCCGTCGATGTCAAAATCCATCGTCAAATTCTGCCCCGCCCAGTGGACGCGCCGGATCAGGCAATCGTGCATGGTGGTATACTGAAAGGCAAATTGCTGGGGAAGGCCGGCCTGGGCCCTGTCCCTGCGGTACGCCTCATCCCAAGCCTTCATCCAGGCCCCGGCCCGCCGCCTGTTTTCCTCCTGGGGCTCTCCCCGCCTGATCCCTTCGTTGATGCGCACCCACAGGGCCGCCCACGCCTCCAACCGGGCCTTGGTATAATACTTCACGGCACACCTCCCTTTTCCGCCAGTCCATGCCTTCGCCGCGCCCCAATCATCTTTCCGCCATTTCCCCGCCTGCCCGGCCCCATGGGCGCCCCGCGCCGCCCCCCGGCCCGGCATACCGGCCTTCTCCCTGGGGCGGGCCGTCCCCGTCCGGCGACGGGACCGCAAAATTAGCCTTTTTGCACCCATTTCAGGGCATATGCGCCCCGGCCCGGTCATAGGCTCAAGGGACGGGAGGGGATTTGTCTATGCAGAGAAACGATTTTCGCCGCTCGTTGATCCTGCTGCGCCCGCTGCGGCGGGGCATGAGCGGCCATGTGCGCCTGGAGCGGCGCACCTTGCAGGGTTCCATGCGCTTCACCGTGCAGGGCGCCCCCCGGGGCAGGCTCCACGCCCTGCTGCTGGCCCAGGGCCCCCAGGGCTTCACCGCCTATAAGCTGGGCGCGCTTACCGCCGACAGCCGGGGCCAGGCCGGCCTCAACGCCACCTTCGACCCCCGCAACCTGCAGGGCCTGGACCTGAACCAGTATACCCTGGTGGTCTTGGTGGACGATGGCGGCGAACCGGAAATGGTGCTCAGCGGCTTGGTCAACGGCTCCCGGGAGATAGATTGGGAGGCCGCCGCCCGAACCGCTACCCAGCCCTACCGCAAGGCCGACTCCACCGGCCAGGCCCAGACCGAAACCGCATCCCAGGCCGGTTCCGGCGCCGCCTGCTGCTGCGACGGGGACCAGGCCGCCGCTTCCGACAGCCCGGAGCAAACCGATTCGCCCCCGGCCCAGGCGGAGGCCCCTGCATCCACCGCTGAACCGGCCGCCGCTGCCGGCCAGCAGGCCCCGGCCGCCCCGGCCATGGCCGAGTCCCGGCCCCAGGTCTTTATGGATGTGCAGCCGCCCCAGCCGGAACCCGAGCCCGAACCGGAGCCCGAGCCCGAGCCCGAGCCCAAGCCCGAGCCCAAGCCCGAGCCCAAGCCCGAGTGTCCTCCGTGTCCTCCGTGTCCCCCGGCCCCGGAATGTCCTCCGGCTCCGGAATGCCCCCCGGCTCCGGAATGCCCCCCGGCCCCGGAATGTCCTCCGGCCCCGGAATGTCCTCCGGCTCCGGAATGCCCCCCGGCTCCGGAATGCCCTCCGGCTCCGGAATGCCCTCCGGCTCCGGAATGTCCTCCGGCTCCGGAATGTCCTCCGGCTCCGGAATGCCCCCCGGCTCCGGAATGCCCTCCGGCTCCGGAATGCCCCCCGGCTCCGGAATGCCCTCCGGCTCCGGAATGTCCTCCGGCTCCGGAATGCCCCCCGGCCCCGGAATGT
>DVHZ01000031.1 GCA_018711685.1 Candidatus Excrementavichristensenella intestinipullorum
GGGCCCGTGCCTTGGCACGGGCCCCTCCCCGGACCGGCGCAGGCTTCCCTTCCCAGGGCGGCGGGTTCATTGCGCAATATGCCCTTGACGGATGGCGTGTTTTGCCGTACCATAATGCCTGAAACAGCGGCGCACTTTGCCGCCGCGCAAGGGGAGGTCAAAATGGATATGAAGGAGATCCTGGTTGTGGACGGCCAGGGCGGCCGTATCGGCCAGAGCCTCATCGAGGAGGTGCGCCGGCGTCAGCTGCCCTTGGGCATTACCGCCATCGGCACCAACGCCACCGCCACCAGCGTGATGCTTAAAGCCGGGGCCGATCGGGGCGCTACCGGCGAAAATCCCCTGATCGTGGCCTGCCGCAGCGCCCGGGTCATCGCCGGGCCCATCGGCATCCTGGTGGCGGATGCCTTTCTGGGGGAAATGACGCCAGCCATGGCCCTGGCCGTGGCCCAAAGCAGCGCCGTGAAACTGCTGATCCCCATGAATCACTGCAACAACGTGGTGGTGGGGCTACAGAATTGCCCCATCGCCGTGCTGATCGGCCATGCGGCGGACTGGCTGGCCGGTCACTGTCAGGCGTAGGCCCTCGGGGCGCGCCGCAAGTCAACCGTAGGGAGGAAAGGATATGCCCTTGGACGGCCTTATGCTGGGCTATCTGGCCCGGGAACTCTCCGACGCCCTGGAAGGGGGGCGTGTGGACAAGATCGCCCAGCCGGAACGGGACGAGCTGCAGATCGCCATACGGGCGGGCGGTCAGAATCACCTGCTGCTCATCAGCGCCAACGCGGGCACCGCCCGCCTTCACTTTACCGGACAGCGCAAGAGCAGTCCCCTGGAGCCGCCTATGTTCTGCATGCTGCTGCGCAAGCACCTGGGGGGCGGCCGGGTCATCGCCGTCCGCCAGGCGGGCGGGGACCGCATCGTGGAAATATGGGTGGAAAACCTGTCCGAGCTGGGCGACCAGCGCACGCTGCGCCTGGTATGCGAGTTCATGGGGAAGCACTCCAACCTCATCCTCGTGGCGCCCGACGGGCGCATCATCGACAGCGCCCGCCACGTGACCTATGAAATCAGCCGGGTGCGGGAAGTGCTGCCCGGCCTGCCCTACGAAAGGCCGCCCATTCAGGGCAAGCTGCCCTTTGACGCCCTGGACGCCCAGGCGTTAGCGGGGGCCTTGGCCCAGCATCCGGGCCTTCTCAGCCGGGCGCTGAGCCAGACGGTGAGCGGCCTTTCCCGGCAGACCGCCCAGGAGCTGGCCCTGCGGGCGGCCGGGGACGAGGAGGCCGCTGTAGACGCCCAGACCGCTGCCCTGCTGGCGGAGCGGGTATGCGCCCTGCTGGCCCAGCCCATCCCGCCCCAGCCCTGCATCGTCCTGGCCCAGGACGGGGCGCCCCTGGACGTAACGCCTTTCCCCTATGAGCAGTACCGGTGCCTCGAGCGCCGGGATTTCCCCGACCTGTCCTCGGCCCTGGACGCGTTTTACCGGGCCCGGGACCTGGCCGAGCGCATTCAGCAGAAATCTGCCGCCCTGCGCCGGGTACTGCGGAGCAACATAGCCCGATGCGAAAAAAAGCTGGCCCTTCAATTGGAGGCCCTGGAGGGAAGCCAGCGCATGGAAGAATACCGGGTGAAGGGGGAGCTGCTCACCGCGGCCCAGGGCATGGCCCGCAAAGGGCAAAAGTCGGTGACCCTCACCAACTATTACGACCCGGCCTGCGGGCCCATTGAGGTGGCCCTGGACGAAAAGCTTTCCCCTGCCCAGAACGCGCAGCGCTACTTCAAGCTATACCAGAAAGCGCGCACCGCCCAGGTACTGGCGGCGGAGCAAAGCCGGCTGACCCGGGAAGAGCTGGATTACCTGGAGGGGCAGCTATTCAATTTAGACGCCTGCGAGGAGGAGGCCGCCCTCAACGAGATTCGGGAGGAGCTGGAGAAGCAGGGTTATGTGCGGGCCAATCACAACCGGCGTCAGATGAAGAAGCTGCCTCCATCCAAGCCCCTGCACATGCTGTCCAGCAGTGGGCGTCACATTCTGGTAGGGCGGAACAACCTGCAAAACGACCGGGTGACGCAGACTGCGGAGCCGGAGGAGACCTGGCTTCACGCCAAGGACATGCCGGGTTCCCACGTGGTGATCGTGGGTCCGGATCCCGATCCGGTCACCTTACGGGAGGCGGCCTTACTGGCGGCGCGCTACTCCAGAGGCGGCAGCTCCTCCCAGGTTCCGGTGGACTACACCCTGCGCAAGTACGTCAAAAAGCCGGCGGGGGCCAAGCCTGGTTTTGTGATTTACACGCATCAGCGCACGCTATACGTAACGCCAACGGAAGAGGCTCTGCGTGGGCTGCGGCCTGCCGACTGAGCCGCCAAGCCCAGCTCTTTGCAAAGAACCGCATCCCGTAACGGCCTGAAACGGCGCGGCGGCGTTAGCCGCTGCGCCGTTTCAGGCCGTGGGGATGCGGCGCTGAAGCGCCTTAGGTCCCCGCCACCTTGAGTTCCCCTACCCACAGGGTGGGGCTGCCGATGCTGGAGGTTCCGAAGTACAGGTCCTCCGCCGCCAGGCAGGTGCTCTTGAGCATGTGGAAGAAGTTGCCCGCTACCGTGATCCCTGAGACCGGCTCCGCCGTTTTCCCTTTTTCCACCCGGAAGCCCCTGGCCCCCAGGGAGAAATCCCCGGTCACCGGGTTGGCCCCCGAGTGCAGCCCCTGCACCTGGGTGATCAGCAGGCCCCGGTCCATCTGAGCCAGCAGGGCTTGCCGGTCTCCGGGGCCCGGCGCGAAGAAGAAGTTGGTGGGGCCCACCTGCACCGATCCGCTGTAGGAGCCCCGGGCCGCGTTGCCCGTGGTGGCGCAGCCCTGCTTGCGGGCGGTCTTGCGGTTGTGCAGCAGGGTGTTCAGCCTGCCCTCCCGGATCACCGCGTTGGCGAAGTGGGCCACGCCCTCCCCGTCGAAGGGGGTGGAGGCCAGGCCCCCCGCCAGCAGCGGGTCGTCCATCAGGGTGAGGCAGGGCGCGGCGATCATCTCGCCCTCCCGGCCTTTCAGCAGGGACAGGCCCTTTTGGGCGGCGTCGGCGCTGAAGGCCCCGGTAAAGGCCGCCAGGATCTCCGCCGCCACGTCGTTGCGCAGGGCCACCGGATAGCTCCCCGAGGGGATGGGCCCGCCCTCCAGCCCGGCCACCGCCTCCTCCACCGCTTCCCGGGCCAGTTCTTCCACGTTCAGCGCCTCAAAGTCCATGCCCAGGCGGAATTTGGTAGCCGCGCTGCTCTTGTCCCCCTGCCGGGCCACCGCCGACAGGTACATGCCGCAGCTGTTGCTCTCATGGGCCACGTCCAGGCCCAGGGTATTCACCATGCGCCGCCCGCCCCGGCTGGTGAACAGCCCGCAGTCGCTGAGCTGGTCCACCCGGGGGTCCAGGGCCAGCGCCGCCTTTTCCAGGGCCAGCACCTTGGCCAGCTTGGTCCCGGCGCTCACCTGCTCCAGGGCCGGGTTCAGCCCCTCCACCTGGGGATAGCTGTCCCCGCCGGGGTACAGGCTCTCCTCCTCGCCGCTCTCCATCAGCCGGGCATTGGTCATGGCCCCCTCCACCAGCTGCCCGGCCGCCTGCTCGTCCAGCACCTGGGTGGAGGCGTAGCCCATTCTGCCCTGGTACAGCCCCCGGAAGCCCAGGCCCAGGCGGCTGGACACGTCGTAGGTATTGATCTGCCCCTGATGCACCGTGGCCTCGAAGGCGTCGCCATGGGTCAGGTAGGCCTCCGCCGCCTGGAATCCCGCCCGATGGGCCAGGTCCAGCAGTTGATCGATAAACGCCTGTGTGTTCATATTACTCACGTCCTCCCACCGTCATGCGGCTCACCCGGATGGTGGGCTGCCCTACGCACACCGGGATCGACCCGCTGACAGAGCCGCACATGCCCTCCGCCAGGGTCATTTCCCGGCCCACCCGGTCGATGCGCTGGAGCACCTGGGCGCCCCGGCCCACCAGGGTAGCGCCCCGCACAGGCCGCTGGATCTTGCCGTCCTTCACCCAATAGCCCTCCGCCACGGCGAAGTTGAATTCCCCCGTCACCGGGTTCACCGAGCCGCCCCCCATTTTCCGGGCGAACAGGCCCTCCCCCATGGTGGCGATCATCTCCTTCTCGTCGTCCTCCCCGGCGGCGATGTAGGTATTGCGCATCCGGGAGGTGGGGGCGAAGGCGTAGGATTGCCGCCGGGCGCTGCCGGTGGGGGCCATGCCCATGCGCCGGCTGTTGAGCCGGTCCACCATGTAGTTTTTCAGGATGCCCTTTTCGATGAGCACCAGCTTGCCGCTGGGGGTGCCCTCGTCGTCCATGGCGATGGAGCCCCACGCCCCCGGGATGGACCCGTCGTCTATGGCGGTCACCACCGGCGAGGCGATGGCTTGGCCCAGCTTGCCGCAGAACTCGCTGTTGCCCAGGGCCACCGCGGTGGCCTCCAGGGAATGGCCGCAGGCCTCGTGGAAGATGACCCCGCCGAATCCCCCGGCGATCACCACCGGCATCTCTCCCGCCGGGCACTGGCCCGCCTTCAGCATGGTCAGGGCGGTATCCGCCGCCGCCCGGCCCGCCGCCGCCGGGTCCACCCGGTCAAACAGCTCGTAGCCGGTTCCCGCGCCGGGCCCCTCAAAGCCCACCTGGTTTTCGCCCTCTCCCGAGGCCACCGCCTGCACCGCCAGCCGGGTGCGCACCCGGTGGTCCTGGGCGTTGAGCCCCTGGCTATTGAACACCCACACCTGCTTGTCCACGTCCATCAGCTGGCACTTCACCTGGCTGATGGCCTGGTCCCGGCCCTTGGCCGCCCCGTAGGCGCTTTGCAGGATGTCCGCCTTGCGGCTTCCCGCCACATCCCGGGGCAGTATGGCAGCCTGCCCCAGGGCCGGAGCGAAGGGCTGGGCGGCGATGTGGATGTCCCGGCCGGTCTCCCGGGCCCGGCCCACCGCCTCCGCCGCCTGCTCCGCCGCCTTCAGCAGCCCTTCCCGGTGGGTCAGGTTGGTGTGTACGTACACGCTGTTCAGCCCGGTATACACCCGGATGCCCGCGCCATGGCCCCGGTTGGTGGTGGCGCTGTCGATGCTGCCCCCCACCAGGCTGATGTTGTTGGAAATTTTGTCTTCCAGATAGAGCTCAGCAAAATCGCCGCCCTTCTCCAGGGCGGCGGAAAGCACCAGCTCCGCGTCGCGAGTGGATATCATGGGTATCTTTTTCCTCCTTTTCCCAGCCTCCAGCTTCCGGGCCGGTTTGAGCATCTCCCCGCCATGGTGTCAGCCGCTCACCAGGTCCTCGACTTCCAGGCCGGTTTGACGATCTCCCCGCCACGGTTCCGGCAGCCTCTCCAGGCTCCCGGCGTCCGGGCTGGTTTGGTGGACGTCTCCGCCCGCCCCTGGGGCCTGGCAGGGGCGGGCGGCTGGTCTGCTGCTACCAGGCCCTTCTTCCGCCCATGGCCCGCCCCCGCAGGCTTACGGGCCGGTTCAAGATTTCCGCCATCACCACGGCGGCGCGCATGTCCTCCGGGGTGAGGCTGTGCCGCCGGGGGACGGCCTCCTCCCTCGCCTCGGGGACCGGGGCCCGGCGGGCCCCTCCTTCGTGCTGGGTGTGGGGCAAGGAGCCCCCCAGGCAGCCCTCCCCATCCGCCGTGCCCGACGCCGGCGTGCCCTCGTGCTGGGTGTGGGCAATGGACCCGCCCACGCACCCCGCCTCATCCGCCAGGTCCGGCCTCAGGGTAGGCCGGGCCGGGGCGGGTCTTTCCTGAACCGGCTTTACCTGGGCGGGCTTTACCTGGGCGGGCTTGGCCTGGACCGGCTTTACCTGGGCGGGCTTTACCTGGGCGGGCTGAGCCGGCCTTTCCCTGCCCGGGGCGGCCTTTTTCTTTTTCCCTCTTTTGCCCACCAAGCTGATGATGGCGTACAGGATAGCCACCAGGATTATGCTTTCCATGGCATCACTTCCTTATGCGTGGCGGGGCCGTCCGCCGTCCTCGCCTGACGGCGCGGCGGGGGCGCCGGTTTCGGCGATGGATTCCCGCATCCGGGTATCGGAGATCACGTTCTGCATCTGGTAGTAGTCCATGACGCCCAGCTTGCCTTCGGTGAGGGCCTTGGCCATGGCCTTGGGCACTTCGGCCTCGGCCTCCACCACCTTGGCCCGCATCTCCTGGACGCTGGCCTTCATCTCCTGCTCCCGGGCCACGGCCATGGCCCGGCGCTCCTCGGCCTTGGCCTGGGCGATGCGCCGGTCGGCCTCGGCCTGGTCCATCTGCAGCTGGGCGCCCACGTTGCGGCCCACGTCCACATCGGCGATATCGATGGACAGGATTTCAAAGGCGGTGCCCGCGTCCAGGCCCTTGGCCAGCACGGTGCGGCTGATCAGGTCCGGGTTTTCCAGCACTTCCTTGTGGTTTTCGCTGGAGCCCACGGTGGTGACGATGCCCTCGCCCACCCGGGCGATGATGGTCTCCTCTCCTGCGCCGCCCACCAGCCGCTCGATGTTGGCCCGCACGGTCACCCGGGCCTTGGCCCGCAGCTCGATGCCGTCCTTGGCGATGGCGGCCACCACCGGCGTCTCGATCACCTTGGGGTTGACCGACATCTGCACCGCCTGGAGCACATCCCGGCCCGCCAGGTCGATGGCCCGGCAGTCGTCGAAGTCCAGGGGGATATTGGCCGACTGGGCGGCGATGAGGGCGTTGATCACCCGGTCCACGTTGCCCCCCGCCAGCAGGTGGGCTTCCATCTCGTTCATGTCCACCTTCAGGCCCGCCTTGGTGGCCTTGATCAGGGGCAGCACGATGCGGGAGGGATTGATCCGCCGGAACCGCATGCCCACCAGGGAGGCCATGGACACCTTGACCCCCGACGCGATGGTGGAAATCCACAGGCTGATGGGCACAAAGGTAAAGAAGAAGATGAGCAGCAGTACAATGGCGATAATCAAGAAGATCATTCCGAGGGCTGAATCTGGCATAGACGTTTCCTCCTTAAATTATAGTCCAAATCCTACGCGCCAATATGGGCTTTGCCCTGGCGGCCATCTTACCCGCCGCCTATGGACCGCCCGCCCCGGGAGCATCCGGGGCCCGGGCCGGGGGCGAAGGCTTCGCCCCCGGCCCTTAGGTTATGCCATCTCCGTCAGCGCGGACAGGTCCGCCGCCTGCATCAGTTCCGCCATGGCGCTCATCGCCACGCCCTGGGCTTCGGCGGCGGCGGCGGCCAGGGCTTCCTGGTCGGTCAAGAGCTGGGTCACCGGTATGACGGGCACTGCATCCAGCATCTCCAATCGTTCTTCCGTCAGGGGCTCATGGGCGTAGAACGCTTCCAATCCCAGCGCCAGTCTCTGGTCTTGGGCGAGCATTTCCACGTATACCGGGCCGCCCCGCTGATACGTGTCCTCTTCCTGGATGATCCATCCCCCATAGGTCAGGCCCAGGCTCAGCGCTTTTTGCCCGTTCTCGGCCAGGTCCAGGAAAAGCATCAATACCTCCGCGCCGTTCTCCCCCAGCAGGTAGCTCCCATCGACCCCCAGGCTGCCGGTCACATTGCCGTCCTGAACGCTGATCTGGCCCCGGACCCGCTGAAGGCCATCCTGGCTGGCGACGCTGCCCGTAATGCCCAGGCCCCTGTCCATTTCACCCATCTGCACCTTCGCCTGCAGGTCCAAATCCCCGCCCAGGGCGTCCCCCTTCAGGTCCATGGCAAGTTCCAACAGGCCCGAAAGGCCCGCGTTGCCCAGGCCCTCCACACTGGCCTGGCTCAGGTCTGCGCCCAGGAACATCTTGGTCTGGCGGGTATCCCCTTCCTCCACCTCGTAGCTCTCCACCGTCATGGGGCAGGTCATCCGGGCGAGGCTCCCGTCCTCCATGGGGATATTCAGGGAAACGTTCAGGTCGCCCTTCATGCAGCGCTGGTCCTGGTCCAGCCAGTACATGCCTTCTACGGCGGCGCCCAGGGCCTGGTACATGCTGCCCAGGCTGCCGGTTTCATCCTCCGACAGGGGATAGCCCCCGGCGAGCAGGCTGGCGGCCTGTTTCTGGCGCAGGTTCTCCACCAATCCGGCATAGGCGGGGGATATCTCCGCCAGGGTATCGGCGATCCGGCCGATATCCTGGCCGTCCAAGGCGACGGCGTAGCCCTTCATGGGCACGGTTTTCCCCAGCACTTCCATCTCCTGTTGGCTGTCGGGGGCGTCCAGGTCGATGCCCAGCAGTTGGTCCTTCTTCTCCCTGATCTGCCCGTTGACCGCTTCCCAGTCCTCCAGGGGCAGCAACTGCCGGATCTGCTGAACCCCGCCCTTTCCGTCGAGGGCGGCATAGGGCGCCAGGGCGTCCAGCAGCGCGTCCCCATCCCCGGTCCTCAGGGCTTGAGCCAGCGCCTCCAGCACATGGGCGGCCCTCTGCTGGTCCTCCGGGGCCAGGCCCAGGCTCTGGCCGCTCAGCTGCACCATGAGACGCGCCTGATCCAGCAGTTGGGCCAGCTCTTCATAGGTGATGGAGTAAGCGCTGCTCATGCCGCCCAGATAGCCGGTCACCTGCTGGCCGTCCCCCGTCAGGACGATCTGGGCCAGGGGATTCTCCCCCTCTGCGCTCAAGGTCAGGATATACCGCCCGTCCCGGCTAACCCCTCCCCGGAGGATGAGGGCCAGGTCGACGCTCTGCTCCGCCTCTTCGTTCAGGCTAAAGAAGGGATTGCCCAGGTACAGGATGTACAGCTTGTCCTCCTCCACCGGCTCCGCCCCGGCTGCCAGGGGGGATACCCACAGCATCAACGCCAGCAGCCACGCCGCCCATTTCTTCATGTCAATCTCCCCTTCTCGTTGTTTATCCATGGTCCCTTTGCCGGGAACTCGCCTTCAGCGATGGGGGAAAAGCCTGCCGCCGGGTAGGGTCAGCCAGCCGTTCCACAAGCCGCCCGGGCCGGAAGATACCCGATTCCGCCCCGTAACCGCCATGGCCGGGGGCGGAGTCGCTCCGCCCCCGGCCCGGCATTTCATTTAGGCCATGCTCACCACATCGGTGGTATCCGTTATTTCCATCATCTCCAGCATACCGGGAATCTGCATGATGCCGCCCAGGGCGGAATACATGGCGGTCTGCAGGTCGATCATGGCGGTCATCTGGGCCTGCTGGTCGGTGAACAGCTGAATGACGCTCACCGTGGGCAGGCCGTCCAGGGCCTCCAGCATCTCCTGGGTGAGGGGCTCGTGCCTGTAGTTCAGGTCCACGCCCAGGCTGACGCTCTCTCCGGAGGCGGCGTCCACGTCCAGGGTAGCCCGTCCGCCCCGCTCATACACGCCGTCCCCCTTGCTCATCTGGCCGGTATAGGCCGCGTTCAGCGCCACCACCTGCTGGCCGTCCTGGCCCAGGGTCAGGTTGAACTCCATGTCCTCGCCGCCGTCCTCGCCCAGCCGGTAGAAGCCGTCGGTGGACAGGGCGACCTCCACGCCGCCGCTCTGGGCGCTCATCTGGCCCTGGAAGCGCTGGGCGCCGTCCTCATCCGCCGCGCTGCTGCCGGTGAGGGCCACGCTGGCCTGCTCGCCGTCCACGTCCATGTCCATCTTCATATCCATGCTGGCGCCGTCCGGGCCCTGGGCCATGTCCATGGTCATCTCCACGAATTCGCCATCTGCGTCCATCCGCATATCCATGTCCATCTGCATATCCATGCCGGCGCCGTCCGAGCCCTGGTTCATGTCCATGGTCATCTCCACGAAGCCGTCGATGGACTGTTCCTCCCCCTCCACCGCCAGGGTCTGGGACAGGTCCATGTACACCCGGCTCTTGGCGCTGCGGGCCCCGTCCTCCGCCTTCTCATAGACCTCCATCAGGAGGGGGAAGGCAATGGTATAGCTCTCCTGGCCCGCGGGCACGGTTTCTTCCATCACCATGTCCACCTTGGCGTGGCACTGGTCCTCGTCCATCCAGATGACGCCTTCCATCTTGATGCCCAGGCTCTGGAACAGATCGCCAAAGGTGAGCTTATCGCCGCTGGTCTCCAGGGGATAGCCGCTGGCGGTCAGGCTGGTGCTCATCAGGCTCAGCCACAGGTCCATCGCCTGGCCGTAGCCGGGGATTTCCTCTCCCAGCAATTCATAGATTTTGCCCAAATCCTGGCCGTCCAGGGAGAAGGCGTAGCCCTTCAGGGGCATGGTCTCCCCCAGGATTTCCCCTTCCTCCTCATAGGTGGGCGCCTCCAGATCCACGCCGATGAGGGGCAGCGCCTTTTCGCTGATACGCTGGTTCAGCGCCTCCATCTCCTCCAGGCTCATCTGGTTTACTTCATAGAGCTGGCGCATGGTTTCCATCAGGTCCGGGGACAGGCCCAGGGAGGCCAGGACGGCGTCCAGGTCCTCCCCGGACAGCAGGGCGGCCAGGGTGCTCAGCATGGCAACAGCCTGCTGCTGCTGGACCTCCGGCAGGCCCATGGCTTCCCCGTTGAGCTGCACCATGTTGTATACCTCGTCCACCAGCTGGGCACCCTCCTCCCGGGTGATGGCGTAGGCGTTGCTGGTGCCGTCCAGATAGGCCGCCAATTTCTGATCCTTGCCTACCAGGGTGAGCTTTCCAATGGAGACTTCCTCGCCGCTGGCTCCCAGGGTCAGCACAAAGCTGCCGTCCTGGGCGGCCCCGGCCTGGGCCGCCAGGGTGATGGGAATGTTCTGCTCCTCTTGCCCGTTCAGGGCAAAGCTAAAATTGCCGATGGACAGAGTGTACAGCCGGTCCATCCCCACCTGCTCCGCCCAGGCGCCCAGGGGCGTCAGGCAAAGGGCAAATACCACCAGCCAAGCGAACAGTTTCTTCATGATACAATCCTCCTGCGTTTCTATCGCGGGCTCCCAACGGGAGCTTACGCTCGTATTCTCTGCGCCCGTCCGGCGCCTGGAAGTATCCTTTCCGGCCCCGGAACAGGGCTTCGGGTCTCCATGGACGCCGGCGCTATAGGGTGGGATACCAAGCCCCATCCGTCTCCATGTCCTGGAAATAGGCCTGTAGCTGCTGGGCGTACCAGGCGTTGATCCGGGCCATCACCTGGGCCATTCCGGGGGTCTGGAGCAGCATACCGGTAAAGCGCAGGGAGAGGGCGTTGATCTCCATGCTCAGCTTCTCCTGCTGCTGGCGGGTCAGCTCCCCAAAGGGATTCAGGGCCTCCCCCTCCCACAGCTCTTCCCAGGCCTCCTGGAGCCAGGGCGCCTCCTGGGCGGTCAGGTTCATGGCGTAGTGCTGCTCCATGTCCTGGAGCACCGGGTCATCCATGGCCATATCCAGGAATAGCTGCCCCTCCATCTGCTCCGGCTCGGGGTACCGGACCTGGAAGCCCAGCCCGATTTCCTGGGTGGTGCCGTCGGTCCATTGCTGGTTGATGGCGGCCTTGACATGGGCCCGCTCCTCCGAGGAGGCCAGGTCCAGGGCGAGCTGCGCCTGCTCCACGGCCCAGAAGTAGGGGTCCTGGCGCCATTCCTCCGGGTAGTGGGGCTGGTAGGCCAGCAGGAAGCCCATCTCGATGTCCGCCGTGCCGATGGGCCAGCCGCTGTTCATGTTCATCTGAGCGGACATGTCCTCCTGGCCGGTCCGGCGGGCCACCTCAATCCGGTTGGCAAAGCCCTCTTCTCCCCAGTGGAACTGCTCCGTCTGGCGGGTCTCCACCAGGGCGTCCACCGCGCCTTGGGGCTGGGCGCTGTTGATGGTATACTCCAGGCGCAGGCCCCGCCCGTCCAGGCTGTCCCACCGGCTGCCCTGGATGCGGCCCTGGGGATAGACCTCCCGGAAATAGTCCTCCATCTCCTGGTAGTCCATCCCGTCCAGGCCGTTGATCAGGGCCACCATCGCCTGGCGCACCTGCTCCAGCCGGGGGTCCTCCGCCACGGCCAGCTCCATCACCCGGACAAAGTCCCCCGTCCCGCCCTGGAAATCGAAGCGCTGGGCCTGAAGCTGCCGCCCCGCGATCTCCGCCGGCTCCTGCCCCGCTTCCTGGCCCAGCCCTTCCTGGGCGGCCAGCGTCAGGGCCCCTTCCACGCTCTGGATGTGGGCCTGGGGGTCCCCGGCCAGCATCTCCATGCCCTGGAAATAGCGCTCCAGGCTATCGGCGATGCCCTGCTGCTGGGTCAAAAAGTCCTCCATGCCCGCATGGTCGCCGCCCCGGAACAGGTCGGCCAGGTCCGCCTCCAGGGCCATGGACAGCCCCTCCAGCTTCAGCCGCACCGGCCCCTCCGGGTCCTCCATGCCGGCCACGCCCTTCAGCGCGCCGCTCCCTTCCCCCAGGCTGAACCGGACCAGCCACGGGCCTTCCTCCTGCTGGGCATAGTCGGCTACTGCCCGCAGATCCACCTCCAGGGGATCAAAGCCGTTGATTTCCGCCCTCAGCCCCTCCAGGACAATCTGACAGCCCCATACCTGGGCGGGGTCCGGCGCCTGGGCCCAGGCCGGAAATACCGGCGTCATCAGCAGCGCCAGGGCCAAGGCCAACATCCTTTTTCGGCTTCGTCTCATGCCGCCGCTCCTTTCGTCTTCTCTATCCCGCCGCCCGGCCCGGGGATTCCTTTCCTGCTCCTACATACCCGCCGGACCTTCCCGGCGGACGGCCCTTTCAGGCTCCCCAGGCCCCGTTCCGGCCAGGCCTTTTAGCCTTTTTCCACCGGGGATACCACGATGCGGTTGCCCTCTACCCGGTCCACCCGCACCTGGACGCCTTGGGGGATGAACTCCCCGTTGGACACCACGTTCAGCTTTTCCCCCTCCACCACCGCGATGCCCGCAGGCCGCAGCATGGTGTGGGTCACCCCCGTCTTGCCCGTCAAGTTTTCCAGCTTGACGCCTGCGGGCTTGGCCACGCTTACCGCGTCCAGCACCACCGGCGTCTTGTCCAGCTTGCCCTTGGCGATGCCCCGCAGGCAGAAGGGCAAGGCGATGAGCAGCAGCACCAGGGCGATGCCCGCCAGGGCCAGCATTTGCCCCACCGTGCCCCCGGTGACCAGGATGCCCAGGATCAGCAGCACGATGCCGGTGATGCCGGGGATGCCGAAGCCGGGCAGCACCATCTCCACGATCACCAGGATTACCCCCACGATCATGCACAAAAGGGCCGGCACGTTGCTGGCCACAAGGCTCCACAGTTCCACAGGCCCTGCCTCCTCTCCGCGTTCGGGAAGATTCCTTTTCCCTTTCATTATAGCTTATTTCGCCCCGGTTGTAAATACGAGCTTAACCGCCCGGTCCCGCCGCGCCCCTTTCGGGTCCAGTTTTTCCTGGTTTTTGCCACGAATTCAGCCCGCGCCGCCGCCTATTTCAGCCGCAGGGGGATGCCGGACACGCAGAAATAGACCTGATCCGCCAGCTGGGCCAGCCGCTGGTTCACCCAGCCCGCCCCGTCCCGGAAGGCCCGGCCCAGGGGATAGTCGGGCACCAGCCCCAGGCCCACCTCGTTGGACACCAGCACCAGGGGATTGCCCTGCCGCCGGACGGCCCCCATGAGCCCCTCCAGCTCGGCCAGGGCCAATCCCTGCGCTTCTTGGACGAATTCGGGCCGGGGGTGTTCCCAATCCACCGGCATATCCAGCATCAAATTTGTCAAAAGATTGGTTACGCAGTCCAGCAGCACCCCGCCCTGCCAGCCCTCCACCGCCTCCGCCAGCCCCCGGCACCCCTCGAAGGTGCGCCAGTGGGCCGGACGCCGGGCCCGGTGGGCGGCCACCCGCTGGACCATTTCCGGGTCCAGCGCCCGGGCGGTGGCGATGTACAGCGCCCTGTCCCAGCCCTTCGCTATGGCCTCCGCCAGGGTGGATTTGCCGCTGCGGGCCCCGCCGGTGATGTAGATCACCGCTGCCCCGGCTGAAAAAGGCCCTGGGGCCTGCCCGGCCTGCTGGACCCACACCGCCCCCGGAACGCCCTCCGGCCCGGCCTTTTCGATCATCCCCGGAGCCCTCTCCGGCGCGGCTTTTTCGATCATCCCCGGAGCCCTCTTAGGCCCGGCCGCCGGGGCCAACGCTTCCGCAGCCGGGAAAACCGGGTTGCGCTTCCGGCCCTCCATCAGCTCCGCCCCCTTCCCAGGGCCAGGCCCGCCAGGCGGCTCAGGCCGAAGCACAGGGCGTTGGCCGCCACCACGCTGGCCCCCGCCGGGATGGACAGGGCGTAGGAGGCCGCCATGCCCCCGGCGAAGCAGGCCACCGACACCGCCGCGGCGCACAAAATCACGCTGAAAAACCGCTTGAACACCCCCATGGCGGTCAGGGCCGGGAAGATAATCAGGCTGGAGATCAGCAGCGTGCCCATCATGCGCATCCCCAGCACCACGGTGACGGCGGTAAGCAGGGCGATGAGCATGTTGTACCGGCCGGTATGGGTGCCCGTGGCCCGGGCAAAGCTCTCGTCGAAGGTGACGGCGAATATCTTATTATAAAAGATCACGAACAGCGCCAGCACGCAGGCGCACAGCCCCACCGACAGGTACACGTCCTCCCAGCTCATGGCCAGGATGGAGCCGAACATGTAGCTGTACACGTCCACGTTCATCCCCGTGGTCAAGCTGGTGGCGATCACCCCCAGGGCCATGGCGGTGGTGGAGATCAGGGCGATGGCCGAATCCCCCTTCACCCGCTGGTTCTCGCTGAGGCGCAGCAGCAGAAAGGCCGCCGCCACCACCACCGGAATGGACACCCTCAGGGGCGACCAGTTCATGGCCAGGGCCACCGACAGCGCCCCAAACCCTACGTGGGACAGCCCGTCGCCGATCATGGAATACCGCTTCAGCACCAGGGATACCCCCAACAGCGCCGCGCACAGGGACACCAGCGCCCCCACCGCCAGCGCCCGCACCATAAAACCATAGGAAAGCATTTCCGCCAGCATCGCTCTTTCTACCCCTTCCCCCATGCCCGACCCGCTCTCCGGGTCTACAGACTTCGGTCTTTTTTCTGGTTTTCCCCGCCGCCCCGGGCCAGGCCCGGGCCCGTGCTCCGGGCCGCTCCCGGCTTCCGGGGCGGCTCAGCCCCAGGGGGCCCGGCCTGGGCATCGACAAACTTCGGTCTTTTTTTCTGGTTCTCGCAGCTGCTCAAGCCGTCTCCCTTTTAGGCGGCGCCGCCCTGTCCTCCCAAGAATTCCTCGTCTCCCCTGCCGGAATATGTACCGGTCAGGACCCATTTTTTTAAAACAAACTTTGGTCTTTTTTCAGCGGCGGCATTTGGATTTTTCCGGCGCTGGGCGTATCCGTCCCGTGTGCCGCCGCGCCGGCCGGCGCTGGGACAGCGCAGGCCTTTTCCCCGCAATCCAGGCCGCGTTCCCTTCAGCCGCAGCTTTTATCCCCGTGGTCGCATCCATCTTCCCCGCAGCCGCAGGGCGCATCTCCCTGGCCGCCGTCCCGAACCCAGCTTTCTTCCTCCGCGTGGCCGCCGCCCCGCCAGAACCGGCCGCAGTCGCTTTTGACGTACTCCTCCACGCTGCCGAAAAAGGCCAGGGTGCGGTGCATGCACAGCACCTTTCGGGCGTCGTTAAGGGCGGCGTTCACGTCGTGGGACACCATGACGATGGCCACCCCCCGCCGGCGGTTGAGGGAGCGGATGATGGCGTACAGCTCCTGGGAGGCCAAGGGGTCCAGCCCGGCGGTGGGCTCGTCCAGCAGGAGCAATTTTTCCGTGGCGCACAGCGCCCGGGCCAGCAGCACCCGCTGCTGTTGGCCGCCGGACAGCTCCCGGTAGCAGTGGTTTTTCAGGTCCTGGATGGACAAAAGGCCCATGGCCTGCTCCGCCCGCTCCTTTTCCGCCCGGCCGTAGAAGGGCTTGAGCCCCCGGCGGTTCAGGCACCCGGACAGCACCACCTCCCCCACCGAGGCGGGAAAGTCCCGCTGGGCGGCGGTCTGCTGGGGCATGTAGCCGATCTGGTTCTTTTTGAGCCCGTCCCCCATGGAAATGGTCCCCTTCCGGGGGGTGAGCAGCCCCAGCATCCCCTTGACCAAAGTGGATTTGCCCGAGCCGTTTTCGCCCACCACCACCAGATAGTCGCCCACGTCCACCTGGGCGGAGATGTCCTGGGCCGCGATCAGGTTTTCGTAGCCCAACGTCACGTGGTCAAGGGTCAACAGCGCCATATTCCTTCTCCTTCCCGCAATCGCCGCAGATGCCCTGGAGCACCGTGCTGCCCGGGTCCAGGGCGAATTGATGTTCCTGGCGCAGGTGCCCGCTCAGCGCCTGCAGGCATTCGCACTCCACGTGGTACAGCCGCCCGCACCGCTGGCAGCGAAAGTGCAGGTGATGGGCGCAGGCGCTGGCGTCGTCCACGTATTGGTACAGCGCCCCCTCGGGCCCCGGCAGGGTGCGGGCCTTGCCCGCCTCCACCAGCCGGTCCAGCTGGCGGTATACCGTGGCCCGGCCCACCCGGCTGTCCTTCCGGCGCAGCCCTTCCATCAGTTCCTCCACCGTTACTGCCCGCTCCCCCATGTCCATCAGCGCCTGCAAGACCAGCGCCTTCTGCCGGGTATTGTAGTCCCGGGCCATGTTTTTCCCCCTCCTCAGTTCAGCCCCTGGGCCAGGGCCTGTAGGTTCCCCTCCATCAGGCTCAGGTAAGTCTCCCCCCGCTCCAGCTCCTCCACCGTCAGGTTATGGCAGCTGTGCATCAGCACCGTCTCCACCCCCGCCTCCTGGGCGATGGTCTGGGCGGTGCGCAGGCTGCCCTGCTCGATGTGGTACACCACCGGAATGCCGTCCTGCTGAATTTTATCGATCAAAAAGGCGATGTCCGCCGCGCTGGGCTCCCCCTCCCCGGAGCAGCCCGCAAAGGCGGAATACCAGGTCAGGCCGTAATCCTGGGCGAAATATCGGAAGGGAAACCGGTCCCCAAACACCACTTCCCGCCGTACGCCTCCGTCCACCACCGCCTGAAAGGCCTGGTCCAGCGCCTCCAGTTGAGCGGCGTAGTCCTCATAGTTGGCCCGGTAGGCCTGGGCCCCCTCCGGGTCCGCCGCCTCCAGGGCCTGGCAGATGGCCTGGGCCATCTGCCGGGCGTTGCCCACCGAGGTCCATATGTGCTCGTCGATGCCCCGGCCCTCCTCATGGCCGTGTTCCCCTTGCCCCGCCTGGGGCAGCGTCTCCACGCAGCCGATCAGCTTGACCACCCGGCCCGGGCCCCGGTCCTGCCCCTCCAGCACCGTGTCCACCCAGGCCTCGTCGTGGCCCCCGATGCACAAAAACAGGTCCGCCTCTGCGATGGTCAGAATGTCCTCCGGGGTGGGGTCGAAGCTGTGGCTCTCCACGCCGGGCTTGATCAGCATGGTCACCTGGGCCCCCGTCCCCTCGGTCAGCGCCCGGGCAAAATCGTAGGGGGGAAAGATGGTGGCCACCACCTTCAGCCCCTGGCCGCCGCCTTCCGTCCCCTTTTCCCCGGCGGCGCTATCCCCGCCTTCCTCTATATTGCCGCCGGCGGCGGCGCTGTCCTGCCCCTCCTCCCGCTGCCCTTGCGCGGCGGAAATGCCCTCGCCCTCCATCTCTCCCCCTTGGGGCGCACAGCCCCCCAGGCCCAGGGCCAACGCCAGGACCAACACCATCGCCACGGCAACTCTCACAACCGATCCCCTCCGAAATTGAAATTGATAACCAATTTCATATTTTAGCAGTAGGCCGGGATGCTGTCAAGCAAAAAATCGAAAAGGGCGCCGGCCCCCGCCGCGAAG
>DVHZ01000032.1 GCA_018711685.1 Candidatus Excrementavichristensenella intestinipullorum
AGCTGCGCCCCCCGGACCCCCTGCATCGGGGGGCAAGGCCCCCCGGACCCCCTGTTGCGGGGGCGGGGCGAGAGAAGGGAACTTGGACGTGGGAAAAAACGTCAGATTAACGAGAATTTGCGTGGTTTTCCCGGTATATGCAAGAAAAGCCCTTTTCTTTTTCCCGGAAAACATGTATAATAATGGGTAGTATGGACAGGAGCAGGTATTAACCGAGAGAAGACAAGGCAGGCGATGGACGAGGATGAAGAGCGTAGCCGCGGCGATAGATTTTGGCACGTCCAAGATCGTCACGCTTCTGGCCGAGAGCGGCGGGTTCAACCGCTGCGATATCATCGGGTCGGGCACCGTGCCCTACGAGGGGTATTTGAACGGCGCGTGGAACGCGCCGGAGAAGCTGGCCCAGGCGGTGCGCAACTCCATCAGCGCCGCCGAATTGGAAGGGAAAACCCGCATCCGGGAAGTATACGTGGGGGTGCCCTGCGAGTATATCCGGGTGCTGAACGCCCAGGCTACGGTGCCGGTGAACGCGCCGGACAGCCGGGTCACCGACGGCGACGTGAGCCTGGTGGAGGACGCCGCCGCGGACAAGCTGGACCTGGCCCGTCAGGGCGGCGTGGTGATCCACCGCAGCCCCGCCTGGTTCGAGGTGGACGGCGGGAAAAAGACCATGTCCCCGGTGGGCCTGAAGGGCCGCGAGCTGGGCGCCAGCGTCTCCTTCGTGCTGGCCGACCCCGCCTTTATCGAGGAGGTTACCGGGCTGCTGGTGGGCATGGGCATCGGCGTGCTGGGCTTCTTGTCCCCCTCCATGGGGGAGAGCATGCTGCTGCTTTCCCTGGAGGAGCGGGACCGGGTGGCCGCCCTCATCGACATCGGGTACCTGAACACCGAGTTCTCCGTCATCGAGGGCGACGCCATGGTGTACCACGCGGTGCTGCCCATGGGCGGCGGCCATATCACCGCCGATTTGGCCACGGAGCTGGAAATCCCCATGCGGGCGGCGGAGCAGATCAAGCGGGAGTACATCTTCATGCCCGACGAGTTCGACCCCGCAGGCGATCCGGAGGTGGTGGACGAGGGAACCGGCCGCAGGCTCACCTTCCCCCGCGCCTTCGTGCAGTCCGCCGTGGAGCAGAGCGTCAACGAGCTGGCCAGCCTCATCGACCTGGCCCTGAAGGAGTGCGAGGCCCGGCTCAGCGCCCGCAGCCAGGTGTTCATCACCGGCGGCGGCATCGCCATGATGCGGGGCGGTCGGGAGTATCTGGCCGGACGGCTGGGCAGGCCGGTGAAGGTGTCCATGGCCAAAGCGGCCAAACTGAACAGTCCGGTGTTCGCCAGCGCCCTGGGGCTGGTGGACCTGGTATTTGACTCCATCGAGCAGCGCACCGCCCAGGAGGACTCCCTGCCCGGCCGGCTGGCCGGAGGGCTGCGGGGCCTGTTCAAGAAATAAAATTCAATTTGGCGAGGGGGATGCCTTGTGCTAGAGTTTGAAGTTGGCAACACGGATTTTGCTTCCATAAAGGTGGTTGGCGTAGGCGGCGCGGGCACCAATGCGGTGAACCGCATGGTGGAGGCGGGCCTGAAAGGCGTGGAGTTCATCGCGGTGAACACCGATAAGCAGGCGTTGGCCCTGAGCAAGGCCCCCACCAAGATCCAGATCGGCGAGAAGGTGACCAAGGGCCTGGGCGCCGGCGCCAAGCCCCAGGTGGGCCAGCAGGCGGCGGAGGAGAGCCGGGAGGAGCTGGGCCAGGCCATCAAGGGCGCGGACCTGGTGTTCGTCACCTGCGGCATGGGCGGCGGCACGGGCACCGGCGCAGCGCCGGTGATCGCCGAGGTAGCCCGCAGCCAGGGCATTCTCACCATCGGCGTGGTCTCCAAGCCCTTCCTCTTCGAGGGCCGGCAGCGCATGCGCAACGCGGAATACGGCATCGAGCAATTGAAGATCAACGTGGACACCCTGGTGGTGGTGCCCAACGACAGGCTGCTTCAGGTGGTCACCAAGGGCACCACCATGAACGACGCCTTCCGCATCGCCGACGATACCCTGCGCCAGGGCATTCAGGGCATTTCCGACCTGATCGCGGTGCCCTCCCTCATCAATCTGGACTTTGCCGACGTGCGCTCGGTGATGGAGTCCAGGGGCCTGGCCCACATGGGCATCGGCATCGGCAAGGGCGAGAACCGGATGGTGGACGCGGCCAAGCAGGCCATCTCCAGCCCCATGCTGGAGACCAGCATCGACGGCGCCCGGGCAGTGCTCATCAACATCACCGGGGGCGAGGACACCTCCATCATCGACATCAACGAGGCGGCGCAGCTCATCACCCAGGCGGCGGACCCGGAGGCCAACATCATCTTTGGCGCGGGCATCGACGAGAACCTGACCGACGAGGTGCACATCACGGTGATCGCCACCGGGTTCGAAAAGACGCCCTTCGGCACGCCGGAGAAGAAGGAAGAGAAGGCCCAGCCCCAGGCGGCGGTTCAGCCGGAGCAGACCCAGCGGGAGCGCCCGGCGCCCATTCACGTGAGCGACCCGGCGGAGGTATCGCCCATTTTCGGCGGCGAGCGGCGTGAGCCCCGGCGCAGCTATCTGGACGATCAGGGAGGATTCACCTTCCGCCAGCCGTCCAGCTACGAGCCCCAGAGCGCGCCCCAGCCGGAGCGGCCCCGGGAGCGGGTTTACCAGGACGACGCGTTTGAGGAGGAGAAGAGCCAACCCCGGCGCAGCTTCTCGCCGGACGTGCCCAGCTTCCTGAAGCGGAAATAAAGAAGGAAACGCGGTGAAGCAGCTCTAGCCCCTGCCAGGGGCTGGGGCTGCTTTTGCGTGGGGGCGCTACGCGCCGTTCGGGGCCATCATAGGGGCCCAGGGGCAGCACGCCATCGGGCGAATTTTCGCGCCCCATCGCATCCCCATAGCCCCAACAGCGTAGCGCCCACCACCACCACCCCACACCAGGCCGTTGTTTCACCTACGCGCCAGCGAGGATGGCGGTGCCCAGGGGGGCGTCCCCTTGGCGGAGGACAGCGCTTCCGGGGCCGAGTCAACCACCCCACCGGGCGAATTTTCGCGCCCCATCGCATTCCCCCATAGCCCCAACAGCGTAGCGCCCACCACCACCGCCCCACACCAGGCCGTTGTTTCACCTACGCGCCAGCGAGGATGGCGGTTCCAAGGGGGGCGTCCCCTTGGCGGAGGACAGCGCTTCCGGGGCCGAGTCAACCACCCCACCGGGCGAATTTTCGCGCCCCATCGCATTCCCCCAT
>DVHZ01000033.1 GCA_018711685.1 Candidatus Excrementavichristensenella intestinipullorum
TAGTTTATTACCATAAAAATGCATGTTTTCTGCTAAGGCATCTGTGACATCCTTTGCAGCGTCCGGATCAAAATACATACTTTGAGTTGGAAATATCCTCGCCCCTGGACCCCCGCCAAGGGGGGATGGCCCCCCTTGGAACCGCCATCCGCGCTGGCGCGTAGGTGGGGCAACGGCCTTGGGTGGGGTGGTGGCGGTAGCCGCTGCGGTGGTGGGGTGGGTGGCTGGTTGCGCCGGGGCGCTGCTCTTGGGCCGAGTCAGGGGTGTCTCGCTCCTGGGGTCCCGTCAAGGAGGGATGGCTCCCTTTGAAACTGCCGTCTCGTTGGTGCGGAATGGGGGGAAACCGTCTAAAGCGGTGCGGTGGGGGGAAGAGTGGTGCTGTTTGGCTGGCGGCATGGGGCTTTCTGGGACGCGGCGGGTGGATAGGACGAGTCGGATGCGCAGGGCCGGGAGAAGCGACAGGGATAAAGCCCGGCCGGGGGCCGGGCTTTTCATCTATCCGCACAGGGGACCGGTTTGAGTAATGTTCAGGCTGGCCAGGGTGCCGCAGCCGTTGTCCGCGATGGAGAAGGGGGCGCTGGAGGTGATCGCCAGCACCGCCCCGGGCTGGGTGACCTGGAAGCAGGCGAACAGGCAGGCGTTGCCTGAGCCGCCGGAGACCCCTACCGAGGCGTCGGGCAGGGGAACCCCGTTCAGGGTCATGGATAGGGTGGTGTTGACGGCGGCTCCCGGCGGGATGGACAGGGCAAACTGGGCCCGGTACGTGCCGGGGCGCAGAATGGTGATCTGTCCGTCGTTGTTCAGGAAGACGCCTTGGTTACCCTGCTCAATGGTGTTCAGGGGCAGTACGCCCCCCGCGTTGGGTACGGTCAGGCTGCCCAGCTGAGCATAGTAGGCGCACGCCATGGGGCCCATGGGAGAGGTATAGCAGGGCGGGTCCGGAGGCGGCGGAGGAAGGGGCGGCTGGCATGGGCTATCGGGATCGGGCGGACAGGGCCCGTTGTAGATGACGTTGCGGCAGTAGGGGGAGGGCTCGTAGGCCCAGGGCCCGCCATGGCAGCCGCCGCAGCCGCATCCGCACCGCCTTCTGCGGGAACGGCCGGTTGGGTTGATTACGTAGGCCACGTTCATAGCTCCTTTCAAGGGGATTCCGTGATAGACTATGAGCGGGGCCATGGAAGGGTTACGCTCCGCAGGGGTCCGGAACGCCTAAAAAAGCCGCCCGGCTGCCAGGCGGCCGGGCGGCTTTTTTAGGCGGGGGCGCGCTCCCCGCCGGGACGGGCCGGATGGTGGCTCAGCCCTGCCGGGGGTCAGCCGAAGAGCTGCACCCAGTACAGCACGTTGCCCTCCCGCTGCACGCTCACCCCGATGGACCGGTAGCTGGAGCGCAGGATGTTGGCGCGGTGTCCCTGAGAGGTCATCCAGGCCGCCATTACCTTGTCCACGCTCTGCTGGCCCCGGGCAATGTTTTCGCCCCGGGCCGCTGTGGACACGGTGCGCCAGCTGGAGCCGTCGGGCCGGGTATGGCTGAACGACTGGCGAATCTCCTGTCCCCGGGTTTGGGCCGCCTGGCTGAGGGCGCTGGATTGGCTGAGGGCACCCAGGCCGTACTTGGCCCGCTCCTGGTTGACCTGGCGGATGAGCTCCGCCTCCATTTGCGCCAGGCTGGGTTCCTGGCCGAACACGTACCGTCCGCTGCGCCCCGCATAGCCGCCCTGGGCGCTGGCGTTTACCGCACCCAGCGCCAGGCAGAGCGCCAGGGCAATCGATAGCCATCGCTTCATGAACATCCCTCCTGTTGAAATGAATTTGAAATATATTTCAACAGGATTGTAACAATAAAAGGCCCCGTCTGTCAACCCAGGCGGGGCGATATGGAAGCAATTCCCAGGATGGGAAAGGAAGCGGCTCTGTTACTGGTTCTCCTTTTCCAGGGCTTGAAGCATGACGGGAACGGGGGCGTCCTGGCCGGTCCACAGCTTGTAGCCGATGGCGCCCTGGCACACCAACATGCTCAGGCCGTCGAAGGTCTGGGCGCCCTGCTGGCGGGCGCGGCGGAGGAACAGGGTGTCCGCCGGGTTGGGGATTACGTCCTGGACGATCATATCCGGGCCGATGTCCTCGTAGACCACGTCGGGGCAGGAGGGGTCGGGATACAGGCCCACGCTGGTGGAATTGATGAGGATGTCGCAGGGGGGGATATGGGCGGAACCCTCCCAGGGGATGAAGGAAGCCCGGCACTCGGTCTTTTCGTTGAGCAGGCTGGCCAGGGTTTCGCCCCGGCTGGCCGAGCGATTGATGATGACGATCTCGGCAGCGCCTGCCAGGGCGCACTCCACGCCGATGGCCCGGGCCGCGCCGCCAGCCCCCAGCATGACGATGCGCTTGCCCGTCAGGTCCACGCCCCGCTGGCGCAGCCCCTCCACAAAGCCCTTGCCGTCGGTGTTATAGGCTACCAGCCGTCCGCCCCGGTTGACCACCGTGTTGGTGGCCCCGATGAGTTTGACCTCCTCGCTGAGCTCGTCCACGTACTTCAGGGCCTCCACCTTGTGGGGAACGGTCAGGTTGATGCCCGCGAAGTTCATGGCCCGCAGCCCCTTGAAGGCGTCGCCCAGGTCCTCCGGCTTGACCAGAAGGGTTAGGTAGCGCCAATTGAGCCCAGCCGCCTGAAAAGCGGCCTCCTGCATGGCGATGGTGGGGTTTTCATCCACGGGGCAGCCGAACACGCCCACCAACTGGGCCCGGTAGTTTTTTGCCATAAGAACGCCTCCCGCCTTTGATGGGGGTCCGGCCCAGGACACAGGGCGGGGCCGGACAAACCTAGCTAATTTTAACATATTTTGGCCGGAGACGCAACACCCCGGCGTGGGAACGGAGAAGGCGGTTCGAACCGGGCCTGGAGGGCGGGAGAGGGGTGGATGGGCGGCCTAGGCGGGCATGGCGGAGGACGGGATGGGCGGCGGAGCTGGAGGCGCGCCTTTTGGGGCGGGGGGAAAGGATTGGGCAAGAAAAGGGCGGGATGGGGGAAAAGCCTTGCCCAGGGGGCGGGGGCATGGTATAATTGGGGTAAACTGGGCGGCAGCCCGGCCATAGAAGAGCGGGGGGAAAGGTATGGATCAGCAGCCAACGGCCATCTTTGAGGGAACGGCGGACCTAAAGCCGGAGCACTGCATTAACCGGGAGCTGAGCTGGCTGGAGTTCAACCAGCGGGTGTTGGACGAGGCGGTTTCCCAGCAGAACCCGCCCTTTGAGCGGATGAAGTTTTTGTCCATCGTGTCCAGCAATCTGGACGAGTTTTTCATGATTCGGGTGGCCTCCCTGTGGGACCAGATCGACGCGGGCTACACCCGGCCCGACCTGGCGGGGATGACGCCCCGGCAGCAGATATCCGCCATCACCGCCCGGGTGCGGGTGATGGTGCGCAGCATGTACGATGCCCTGCGCAAGGAAATCCTGCCCTCTTTGGACAAGGCGGGCATCCGGGTCAAGAGCATGAAGAACCTGACCCCGGAGCAGGCCGCCTTTGTGGACAAGTATTTTGAGGAGCAGGTGTACCCGGTGCTCACCCCCATGGCGGTGGACTCCCGCCGCCCCTTTCCCCTGATCCTGAACAAGAGCCTGAATCTGGGCTTGCTCATCGACGAGGGGGAGGAGGAAGGCCCCTCCTTCGCCACGGTGCAGGTGCCCAGCGGCCTGAGCCGGGTGGTGCAACTGCCTGAAACCGACGGCATCAGCGTGGTGCTGCTGGAGCAGGTGATCACCCGCAACATCGACAAGCTGTTCCCTGGGCGCAAGGTGCTGTGCTGCCATCCCTACCGCATCACCCGCAACGCCGACTTCTCCCTGGACGAGGACGAGGTGGAGGACCTGCTCAAGGAGGTGGAGAAGGGCCTGCGCCAGCGGCGCTGGGGCTTTGCGGTGCGCCTGGAGATCGACTACCGGGCCGATGCCCGGCTGGTGAAGGTGCTGGAGGACGCTTTGGAGCTGGAGGGAGGCGACGCCTATCCCATCCACGGGCCCATCAACCTGGACTTCTTCATGAAGTACCTGTACGGCCTGCCCGGCTTTGAGGACCTGAAGTATCCGCCCTACACCCCCCGCGCCCTGACCCTGGCCGAGGGGCAGAGCATGTTCGACCGCATTCGGGAAGGGGATTTGCTGCTGTACCATCCCTACGACAGCTTCGAGCCGGTGGTGCGCTTCGTGCGCCAGGCCGCCCGGGACTCCAAGGTGCTGGCCATCAAGCAGACACTATACCGGGTCAGCGGCGATTCGCCCATCATCGCCGCCCTGGCGGAGGCCGCCGACGCGGGCAAGCAGGTGACGGTGCTGCTGGAGCTGAAGGCCCGGTTCGACGAGGAAAACAACATCCACTGGGGCCGCCGGCTGGAGCGGGCGGGGGCCCACGTGATTTACGGCATGGCGGGGCTGAAGACCCACTGCAAGATCACCCTGGTGGTGCGCTCCGAGGAGGAGGGCATCCGCCGCTATGTCCACCTGGGCACCGGCAACTACAACGACGTCACCGCCAAGATCTACACCGACCACGGCCTGTTCACCTGCGACCGGCAGATCGGCGCCGACGCCTCCGCCTTCTTCAACATGCTCACCGGCTTTTCCAGCCTGCCCCCCATGGGCAAGCTGGTCAGTGCGCCCCGGGATATGCGGCCCAAATTCATGGAGCTGATCCAGCGGGAGACCCGCAACGCCTTGGCGGGCAAGCGGGGGGAGATCGTCGCCAAGATGAATTCCCTGGTGGACGAGGAGATCATCGCCGCCCTGTACCGGGCCTCCTGCGCCGGGGTGAAGATCCGCCTGATCGTGCGGGGTATCTGCTGCCTGCGGCCGGGGCTGCCCGGCGTCAGCGAGAACATCCAGGTGCGCAGCATCGTAGGCCGGTTCCTGGAGCACAGCCGCATCTATCAATTCCACAACGACGGGCAGAGCGAGGTCTATCTCTCCAGCGCCGACTGGATGCCCCGCAACCTGAACCGGCGGGTAGAACTGCTGTTCCCAGTGGAGAAGGGCCAGCTCAAGGCCCAGGTGATGGAGGTGCTCAAGCTGCAGTGGCGGGACAACATAAAGGCCAGCCAATTGCAGTGCGACGGCCACTATACCCGCCTGAGCAAGGCAGGGGCCAAGCCCCTCAACGCCCAGGAGGAACTGATGCATCTGTACAGCCACAGGAAGGAAATGTAGTTTTTTGATGACGCACAACGACGATTCCTTTGCCACCATGCTGCTGATGAGCCAGATCACCCCCCAGCGGGAGGAACTGGTGCGGCCCTTGTCCACCGGGGAGTGGCACGCCCTCCACGCCCAGGTGCGGGACCAGGGGATGGCCATGGGGGAACTGATGGGCATGGACATGTCCGGCATGATGATGCGCCTGGGGCTCAGCGAGGGGGAGGCCTACCGGCTGTGCGTGCTGCTGGGCCGGGTGCTGCCCCTGTCCATGTGCCTGGAGCGCTTCGCTCAGCAGGGCATTCAGGTGATCACCTGGGGACAGGCCCTGTATCCCGTCCGGCTGCGGCAGCGGCTGGGGGATAAAGCGCCGCCCATGGTTTACGTGGCCGGGCGGCCCGAGCTGTTCCGCCAGGACGCCGTGGCCATCCTGGGGGGCAAGGGCGGCCAGGGCCAGGAGGAACGGGTGCGGGCGCTGGCCCGTATGGCGGTGGAAAAGGGTTATACCATCATCACCGACGGCGCACCGGGGCTTTCCCGAGCCGCTCAGGACGAGGCCCGGCGTCAGGGCGGGCGTACCCTGGAAGTGGTGTCCGGCGGCCTGGCCGGCCGGGTGGAGGAAGCGGATATGGCCGCCTGCCTTGGGGACCGCTCCGGCGCGGCCCTGGCCCTCATTCATCCCGACGCGCCCCACACCGTCAGCCACGCCCTGGAGCGCAACAAGTGCCTGTACGCCCTGGCCCACGCCGCCTTCGTGTTCGGGGTAGACCAGGGCAGGAGCGCCGCCTATCAGGGGGTCTGCCAGGCCCTGCAGCGGCGGTGGGTAGATTTCCTCTACGCCTGGGACGACCCGGCCAGCCCCGACAGCCAGGCCCTGTTGGCCAAGGGCGCCACCCCCATGGGGGAGATCACGCCCCAGGCCTTTGACCGGATGGACCGGGCTTGGCAAGGGGCCACCGCCCGCCAGATGAGCCTGTTCGACCGGGATATGCCCCTGGCCTGACCGGAGAGCCGCCAGGCAGATAGAACCATGGCCGGAGCGCTTTCCCGACGCCCCCTCTTGAGATGGGAAGCTCCCCACGGGAACGGAAAAAGAAGGGGAAGCCCCTCGGACCGGAAGCTCCCTATGGAAACGGAGAAGGGGAAAAAAGTCCCCTGCGGGAACGGAAACCAGCAAAACAGATGAAAAAGTGCGCCCGGCAAAGGAGGCAATCCTTGGCCGGGCGCACTTGGCAACGGGCGTCAGGGCGCCCCTTGATAGACCTGCTGGGCATAGCGCACGGTCTGCATGGCGTCCCGGGCGTAGCAATCCGCGCCCAACTGTTGGGCGAAATCCGGGGTAAGCACCGCGCCGCCCACCACCACCTGGAAATCTCCCGCCTGGCGCAGCTGGCGGATGGTCTGGCCCATGGCCTCCAGGGTGGTGGTCATCAGGGCGGACAGGCCCACCAGTCGGGCACCCTGCTCTTTGGCCGCCTGAACCACCCGCTCCGGGGGTACGTCCCGGCCCAGGTCGATCACCTGAAAGCCGTAGTTCTCCAGCAGCGCCTTGACGATATTTTTGCCGATGTCGTGGATATCCCCCTGCACCGTGGCCAGCACCACCTTGCCCTGGTCCTGGGCGCCCGTGCCCTGCTGGGCCAGGGCGGCCTTGAGCGCCTCGAAACCGGCGCTGGCCGCGTCGGCGCTCATCAGCAGCTGGGGTAAAAACATCTTGCCCTGCTCAAAGGCCGCGCCCACCCGGTCCAGGGCGGGGACCAGCCCTTGGTTGATGATGTCCATGGGGGCCATGTGGGCCAGCATCTCCTTGGCCAAAGCCGCGGCCTGGCCCTTCAGCCCCCGCACCACCGCTTCCTCCAGGCTCATATCGCCCTGGATGCCGCCCTTTGAACCGGCGGCTCCACCGGCAGCCGGGGCCTGGCCGGGAACCGCGCCCCCGCCGGGGGCGGCTTGGCCGGAAGGGGCGCTGTCCGGGATGGTGCGCTTTTCCGGGGCGTCCTGGGCGAACCGGGCGATGTACCCGGCGCAGCCCGCGTCCCGGCCCAATAGGGCCTGGGCGGTAAACCAGGCGTCCATCATATCGGCGCTGAGGGGATTGACGATGGCCAGGTCCAGGCCCTGGCACAGGGCCATGGCCAGGAAGGCGGCGTTCATCCGGGGGCGCTGGGGCAGGCCGAAGGATACGTTGGACACCCCCAAATTGGTGGCTACCCCCATGGCCCGCAGCTGGGCCAGGGCCTCCAGCGTGGCCTGGGCTCCGCCCTCCACGGCGCTCACCGCCAGGCACAGGGGATCCACGGCGATGCGCTCCGGGCCGATGCCGTAGCGCCCGGCCTCCTGGATGATGCGCCGGGCCACCTCCAGCCGGCCCTGGGCGGTGGGGGGAATGCCCGATTCATCCAGGGTCAGGGCCACCACGCAGGCCCCGTACTTCTGGGCCAGGGGGAATACCCGGGCCATGGACTCGGGCTTGCCGTTCACCGAATTGATCAGGGCGCATCCGGCGTACAGCCGCAGGCCCCGCTCCAGGGCTTGGGGATCGGCGCTGTCCAGCTGAAGGGGCGCGTCCACCACCCCTTGCAGCGCCTGCACCGCCTGGGCCATGGCCTGGGCCTCGTCGATGCCGGGCAGGCCCACGTTTACGTCCAGAATGGCGGCCCCGGCTTCCACCTGGCGCACCGCTTCCAGCAGCAGATAATCCATGTCCTGATTTTTCAGCGCCTCTTTCATCCGGGGCTTGCCGGTGGGATTGAGCCGCTCGCCCACCAGATAGGGACCCTGGGCCAGGTCTACCGCCCGGGCATAGGAGGACACCCAGCCCCGGCGGCGGGAATGCACCGGCAGGGGAGACTCATGTTGGGTGCGCGCCACGCACTGGCGCAAATGCTCCGGCGTGGTGCCGCAGCAGCCGCCCAGGCCCCGGGCGCCGCCCCGCAGCAGCTGCTCCATGGCCAGGGCGAAGTCCTGGGGGGACAGCTTGTACACCGCCTTGCCGTCCACCGACACCGGCAGCCCCGCGTTGGGGCACAGCACGATGGGCAGGGAAGCGATCTCGTACAGCTGAGGCAGCAGCTTCAGCATTTCCGCCGGGCCCAAGCCGCAGTTCAGGCCCAGGGCGTCCACCCCCAGCCCCTCCAGCAGGGCCACCAGGGCGGGGATGTCCCCGCCGGTGAGCAGCATGCCCTTTTCGTCCAGGGACAGGGTGACCACCACGGGGAGATCCGCGTTTTCCTTGGCCGCCAGGATGGCCGCCTTGGCCTCGAACAGGTCGGACAGGGTTTCGATGAGGATCAGGTCGGCCTGATCCCTGCCCGCCTGCACCATGCCGGCGAAGGAGCGGTAGGCGCTTTCAAAATCCAGGTCGCCGAAGGGACGCATCAGCCTTCCGGTAGGGCCCATGTCCAGGGCTACCCAGGCAGGCCCCTCCCAACCGTCCACCGCCTGGCGGGCGATGGACAACCCCGCCTGCACCAGCTGGGGGGCGTTTTCCCACTTGAGGGGATGGGCGCCAAAGGTGTTGGAGCTGATTACCTGGCAGCCCGCCGCCAGGTAATCCCGGTGAATGGCCAGCACTTGCTGGGGATGGGACAGGTTCCAGCTCTCCGGGGCCTGGCCGGGGCCCAGCCCCCGGGCCATCAGCTGGGTGCCCATGGCGCCGTCGAAGTAGGTAAGGCCCGCCTTCAGGTGTTCAAGAAATTTCATGGTCCGCCTCCTCGTCGCGATAGGGACAGGCTAGATTGGGGCAAGCGGCGCACTTGCGCCGGGATGAGGGCGGTCCGCAGTGCCAACCTGCTACCGCGGTCACCGATTTGGACGGCGCCATCATCAGCCCCGAGGTCAGGCGTACCCCCAGGCGGCCCATTTCCAGCCGCTCCATGAGAAAGGGCTGAAAGGATAGGGGAAGGTCCCCATAGCCGGGACTGAAACGGCTGGTGAGGCTTAGGCCGGGGGCCGGGGGCGTCAGGCTTTGGCACAGCCGGTCCAGCTCCCACTCCAGCCGGGCGCTGAGGGCGGCTTGGGCCGCCGCGCCCTGGGTGAGCCCCGCCAGGGATTGGCGCTTGAGCAGCAGGTCGCCCTGGACCCCCAGGGTGCCGCCGATGAGCACGCCCTGACGGCAGCCGGCCAGGTGCCGGGCCAGGCCGCGGCCGGGAACCGGCACGCCGTCCACCAACAGCGCCTCCCCCTGAAAGGAGAAGGCGCAGGGCCGGGTAAGGCTATGGAAGGGCGGGGCCTCCGCCAGGGCCACCGCTTCCCGAAGGGCCTGCTCTGCCGGTTCGGGCCAGGGCCCTGGGCCCATGCCCATCAGCCGGGCGGCCTCGTCTATCAGGCGCACGGAAAGATCTCCGACAGGTTCTTCATGATCCCGCCTGCAATCATGGGCTTGTTCATGGTGTACAGGTGGATGTGGGAGACGCCGTTGGCCACCAGGTCGATGATCTGGTCGGTGGCATAGGCGATGCCCGCCTGGGCCATGGCCGCCGGATTGTCCTGGAACCGGTCCACGATGGCCCGGAACCGGGCCGGCAGGCTGGTGCCCGACAGCTTCACGATGCGGCCGATCTGCCGGGCGTTGGTCACCGGCATGATCCCCGCCACCACCGGCACGTCCACGCCCTTTTTCAGCAGGCGAAACATGAAGTTGTACAATATATTATTGTCGAAGAACATCTGGGTGGTGAGAAAGGCGCAGCCGCTGTCCACCTTGTGCCTCAAATAGTCCAGGTCCTTGTCCATGCAGGGAGATTCGGGGTGCCCTTCCGGATAACACGCGCCGCCCACGCAGAAATCCCCCCGGGACAGGATGTGGGCAGTGAGCTGGCTGGCGTGGGCGAACTGCCCCGACGGGCCCTCGGGGGGCACGTCCCCCCGCAGGGCCAGCACGTTTTGGATGCCGGCGGCTTGAAGCTGGTCCAGCGTCTGGTCGATGGCGGACCGGGCGGCGCCCATGCACACCAAGTGGGCCAGGGCGGGTACGCCCTCCCCCTGGGCGGCCTGGGCCACCTCCAGGGTATGGCCGCCGGTGGACCCCGCCGCGCCGTTGGTGACGCTGATAAAGGCGGGGCGCAGCCGGGCGGTCTCCCTTACGATAGGCAGGGCGTCAGCCAGGGGCTGGTGGGCCTTGGGCGGGAACAACTCGCAGGAGAGCGTGCCCCGCCCGCTGTTGAGCAAATCGATAATCTTCATGCGTTATACGCTAAAGCGATAGATGGTGGTGGTGTCGTAGCGGCGGCCGGCGCGCAGCACCGGGGAGGGGAAGTTGGGGTGGTTGATGGCGTCGGGATAGTTCTGGGTTTCCAGGCACAGTCCCTCCCGCTGGCCATAGATGTGGCCGCATTTGGCCACGTTCACCCCTTGCAGGCTGTTGCCGGTATAGAACTGCACCCCGGGCTGGTCGGTATCCACCGTCATGCGGATGCCGGTGCTGGGGGCGTATACGCTGGCTACCTGGCGCAGCCCCGCGCCGTTGAGGCAGAAGTTATGGTCGTAACCGTTGCCGCAGGTCATCTGCTGGTCGCTGGCCTGGTGGGCCAGGCCGTCGCCCAGACGGATGGGCTTGCGCAGGTCGAAGGGGGTGCCGTCCACCGGGCGCAGCTCGCCGGTAGGGATGCAGTCCTGGTCCACCACGGTGAACCGGTCCGCGGCGATCATGATCTCATGGTCCAATACGTCCCCGCTGCCCTCACCCGCCAGGTTGAAGTAGGCGTGGTTGGTCAGGTTGCATAGGGTGTCCCGGTCGCACAGGGCGGCGTAGTGAATGGACAGGGCGTTGTCCTCGGAGAAGGCGTAGGTCACCTTGACCCGCAGGGTGCCGGGATAGTTTTCCTCTCCGTCGGGGCTTACGTACTCCAGCACCAGCTGGCCCGACTCGGGCAGCATGGTGGCGCTCCACAGCTTGCGGTCGAAACCCTCGGTCCCGCCGTGGAGGTGATGCCCGTGGGAGTTGGCGTTCAGGTGCAGCGCCCGCCCGTCCAGCTGGCATTGGCCCCGGTTGATCCGGTTGCCCACCCGACCGATAAGGGCGCCCAAATAGCCCTTGTTGGGGTAGTAGCCCTGAATCTGGCCGTACCCAAGCAATACGTCGGTCAGCTTGCCCTCCCGGTCCGGCACCTTCAGGGATACCAGGGTGCCGCCCAAGTCGGAAATGGAAACGCTGGCCCCCGCTTTGTTGGTTAGGGTATACAGCGCCGCCTCCCGCCCGTCCGGCAAACGCCCGAACGCGCTCTTCTCCATGGTCATGCGGTTCACTCCTTTGCCCAATTTATCTGTTATTTATTATCATACTGCATTTTCACCCTTTTTTCAAGCCCCGGGAAAGGATATGGGCGGGAGGAATTCCGGCCGGACGGGGGTTCTGCCCTCGCGCCGGCAACGGGCCGCGCCCAATGAAAGAGCCGTGCCCCGCCTACCAGGCGGGGCACGGCAGGGATTCCGGTCAGGTAGCCAGCCAACTGAGGCCTATGCAGCCGCTGCCCAAATGTGCGCCCAGCACCGGGCCCACCCGGCGGCACTCCACCTGCCGGCCCTGCTGGAGCAGTTGTTTTTCCAGGTCGCCGGCCGCTTCGGTGGCCAGAAAATGGGACACCACCAATAAGCCCTGGGCTCCTTCGGCAAAGCTGGTCAGGCGGCGCATCTGGTCGATCTTGCCCCGAGCCACGCCTACGGATACCACGGCGCCCTCCCGCACCGCCAGCAGGGGCTTGATGTTGAGGATGGTGGAGATGGAGCTCTTCACGTTGCCCAGCCGTCCGCTGCGGCGCAGGGGGGTCATGTCGTCCACGGAGAAATAGGTGCGGCCCTTTTCCCGCAAGGCGATCATCTCCGCCTCCACCTTTTCCAGGGATTCCCCGGCCTGAACCATGGCGCAGGCGCGGCGGATGAGCAGGTACAGCCCGGCGCAGGTGGACAGGGAGTCCACCACCCGGATGGGCCCGCCCAGTTCCCGGGCGGCCAGCACCGCGTTGGCGCAGGTGCCGCTGAGGCGGGAGGACATGGGCAGGCACAGCACCTCAAATCCCGCCCGGCGCAGCCGGGAGAAGGTGGCGTGAAAGGCGGAAAGGGCGGCCTGAGAGGTATGGATGGTGCCCATATACCGCTTCACCATCTGTTCGCAGTCGTCGTTTTCCTCGATATTGCCCTCGCTGATGCTGGCCCCGCCCTCCAAACTATAGCTCATGGGCACGACCACCACGCCCAGCCGTGCCGCCTCCTCGTGGGTCAGATACGCCGTGGAATCGGTTACGATGGCGATCATACGGAAAGCCCTCCGATCTTGCGGAATTTCTGATAGCGGTGCTCCAAAAGCGCCTGAGCGCTCATGGCGCAGTATTGCTCAAAGGTCCGGGGCAGCGCCTCTTTCAGCCAGCCGAAGGGATCGGTTTCGGGGATTATCTCCTCGATGATGCCCAGCTCCCGCAGATCCTGGGCGGTGAGTTTTAAACAGGCCGCCGCCTGGGCCGCCTTGCCCGCGTCCTTCCACAGAATGCTGGCCGCGCCCTCGGGAGAGATGACCGAGTAATAGGCGTTTTCCAGCATCCATACCTGGTCGGCCACGGCCAGGGCCAAAGCGCCGCCGGAGCCGCCCTCCCCGATCACCACCGACACCACCGGGACGGCCAGCTCCATCAGCCGGCTCAGGTTTTCCGCGATGGCCTGGCCCTGGCCCCGCTCCTCGGCGCCGATACCGCAGAAGGCCCCCGAGGTATCCACCAGGCACAGCACCGGACGGTGAAATTTCTCCGCCTGCTCCATCAGCCGCAGCGCCTTGCGGTAGCCCTCGGGATGGGCCGAACCGAAATTGCGGCGCACCTTGTCCTGGGTGTCCACCCCTTTTTCGATGGCCAGCACCGTCACCGGCTTGCCCGCCAGATAGCCGATGCCGCCGATCACCGCCGGGTCGTCGCCGTAGCGCCGGTCGCCGTGGAGCTCCACAAAGCCCTGGAGCAGCGCCTCGATATAGGCCTTGGCGGTGGGCCGCCCCTTGGCCCGGGCGGCCTGCACTCTGTCGTATGCGTTCACCGCTGCGCCTCCCCTCCGTGCAGCCGCAGCAGGTGGGCCAGGGTGTCCCGCAGCTGCCGCCGGTCGCAAATCAAGTCCACAAACCCCTTTTCCAACAGGAATTCCGCCCGCTGAAAGCCCTGGGGCAATTTCTGGCGGATGGTCTGCTCGATGACCCGGGGCCCGGCAAAGCCCACCAGGGCGCCGGGCTCGGCGATGGTGATATCCCCCTCCATGGCGAAGGAGGCCATGACCCCGCCGGTGGTGGGATCGGTAAGCACCGCCAGGTACAAGAGGCCCGCCTGGCCGTGGCGGCCCACCGCGCCGCTGGTCTTGGCCATCTGCATGAGGGAGATCATGCCCTCCTGCATCCGCGCCCCGCCGGATACGGTAAAGCCCACCACAGGCAGCCCTTGGCGGGTGGCCGCCTCGAACAGCCGGGTGATCTTCTCGCCCACCGCCGCGCCCATGGAGCCCATCATAAAGGCCGGTTCCATGGCGAACAGGGCGGCGCTGATGCCGTCCACCTTGCCTATGCCGGTGATGACGCCCTCGGCCTCGCCGCTGGCCTTGCGGGCCTTGTCCAGCTTGTCCGCATAATCGGGGAAATCCAGGGGATTGCCCCCGGCCAGCCCGGCGTCCATCTCCTGAAAGCTGTCCGGGTCGCAGATCAGGGCCAGGCGCTTGCGGGCGCCCAGGCGCAGGTGATGGCCGCACTTGGGGCACACGTAGCAGCTGGCGGGCAGATCGTCCTGGGCCAGCATGGCCCGGCAGGAAGGGCAATTGGAGAAGAGCTGGTCCGGCACCGAGGGCACATGGCCGGATGTGGCGCCCTCCAGGTCCTCCAGCTGGTTGTGGGGTTTGCGAAATAGGTTGCGGGGTAGCATTTATCTCACCGCCCGTTCAAAAAACTCGTGGTGTAGCTGCCGTCTTCAAAGGCGGGCTCGCCGGTCAAATCGGCCTGCATCCAGCCGGTGTGCTCCACGCCCTCGATCACCATCTCGCACAGGGCCGCCCGCATCTTGCGGATGGCCTCGGGCCGGGTGGGGGCATGGACGATCAGCTTGCCGATCATGGAATCGTAAAAAGGCGGCACCACGTAATCCTGGTACAGCGCGGTATCGAAGCGCACCCAGGGCCCGCCGGGGATGTGTAGCAGGGCGATGCGGCCGCAGCTGGGCTTAAAGTGGTCCTGGGGATTTTCCGCGTTGATGCGGCACTCGATGGCGTGGCCCCGCAGGTGAATGTCCTGCTGGGTAAAGGGCAGCTCGATGCCCGCCGCCACCCGAATCTGCCACTTCACCAGGTCGATGCCGGTGACCATCTCGGTAACCGGGTGCTCCACCTGCAGCCGGGTGTTCATCTCCATGAAGTAGAACTGCTTGTCCTGGGTGAGCAGGAATTCCACCGTGCCTACGCCCTCGTAGTTCACCGCCTTGGCCGCCCGCACCGCCGCTTCCAGCATCTTTTCCCGCAGGGCCGGGTCCACCGCCGGAGAGGGGCTCTCCTCGATCAGCTTTTGGTTGCGCCGCTGCATGGAGCATTCCCGCTCCCCCAAACTGACCACATGGCCGTGCTGGTCGCACAGCAGCTGCACCTCGATGTGCTTCACGTTTTCCAGCAGCTTTTCCAGGTACATTTTGCCGTCGCCGAAGGCGCTCAGCGCCTCGGAGGAGGCCGCCTGATAGGCCCGGACCAATTCCCCGGGGCCGTCCACCCGGCGAATGCCCCGGCCGCCGCCCCCTGCCCGGGCCTTGATCAGCAGGGGAAAGCCGATGCGCCGGGCCTGCTCCGCCAGGTCCTTTTCGTCCTCAATCACCCCGGAGCCGGGAATCACCGGCACCCCGGCCTCCACCATGGTGCGCCGGGCCTCGTCCTTGTCCCCCATCCGGGCGATCACCTGGTCCGAGGGACCGATGAACTTGATGCGGCACTGCTGGCACAGCCGGGCGAACCGGGGGTTCTCCGACAGCAGCCCGTAGCCCGGATGGATGGCCTGAGCCCCGGTGACCATGGCCGCTGACAGTATCGACTCCATGTTCAGGTAGCTCTGGGCCGCCGCCGCCGGACCCACGCACACGCTCTCGTCGGCCAGGGAAACGTGCAGCGCGTCCCGGTCGGCTTCGGAAAACACCGCTACCGTGGACACGCCCATCTCCTTGCAGGCCCGAATGACCCGAATGGCCACTTCGCCCCGGTTGGCAATCAGAATTTTGGGAAACACGCCGCTTCCTCCTACCTCGTCGTTGGGTCGGGGCACCGCCCCTGGGGCTTATGGGATCGCGCCCCGCCCTGGGGCTGAGGGGATTGTCCCGCCCCTGGGGCCTATGGAGTCCCGCCCGGTCCAGCAATTTATGGGATTGCGCCCCGCCCTGGGTCCGGCGGGATTGGGTCCCCACCCATGATGGGGGGCATAGCTGAGGCGCGGTCCGGCTTCAGGTCAGGATGAAGGAACACTCGCCACCGGCGCACAGTTCCTCGCCCACCCAGGCCTCGGCCTTGACCACGTAGACCGAGAGCTTGTGGCGCACCAGCTGGCTGCGCACCGTTACCTGGTCGCCGGGGCGCACCAGGCGGCGGAAGCGCATCTTGTCGATGCCCGCGTAATAGGCGTTTTTGCCCTTTAGCGCCTGGCCCAGCAGCAGGCAGCTGGCCTGGGCCATGATCTCGCACAGCACCACGCCGGGTACCACCGGGTTGCCGGGGAAGTGGCCGTCCAGGAACCACTCGTCTCCCCGCACCCGGTAGCTGCCCTGGGCGCTGTCCTCCGCCTCCAGCCAGGCGCTGTCCAGCAGCAGCATCCGGCCCCGGTGGGGCAATATGTCCATCAGCGCCTCCCGGTCGAAGCGCTTCTTATTCTCCTCCATGCTCTACCATCCCTTCAGCACAGCTTAAACAGCGTCTGGCCGTATTCCACCACTTCGCCGGTGCGCACGCACACGTCGGCCACCTCTCCGTCCCGGTCGGCCACGATTTCGTTCATCAGCTTCATGGCCTCGATGATGCACAGCACGTCGCCCTTTTTCACCTTGCTGCCTACCGACACGAAGGGGGGCGCGTCGGGGGCGGGGGCGGCGTAGAACACCCCCACCAGGCTGGCCTTCACCTCGTACACCTTGTTAAAGTCGATGGGCGAATCGGGCTTGCTCCCGGTCCCTTCCGCCGCCGCAGGGGCGGGAGCGGGGGCCTGGGCTAGAGCGGTGCCCAGGGGCGCGCCAGTTCCGCTCTTGAGGCGGATGTGGGTTTCCCCCTCGGTGATCTCCAACGCGGTCAACCCGCATTCCTTGACGATTTGGGCCAGCTCCCGTATCTGCTTGATGTTCATGCATACCTCCGCAGCGCCACCGCGCCGTTATGCCCGCCAAAGCCCAGGGACACCGACAGGGCGTCCGCGCACTGGATGGGATGGGCGGCGCTTCCGGGCAGGTAGTTCAGGTCGCAGTCCGGGTCGGGCTGCTCCAGGTGGATGGTGGGGGGCAGCAGCCCCTCCTTCAGGGCCAAGGCGCTGGCGATCAGCTCTACCGCCCCCGCCGCGCCCAGCATGTGGCCGGTCATGGACTTGGTGGAGCTGATGTAGGCCCGGCGGGCCCCATCCTCGCCCAATGCCTTCTTGATGGCCAGGGTTTCGGCGCTGTCGTTGAGGGGGGTGCCGGTGCCGTGGGCGTTGATGTACAGCGGGCTCTCAAGGCCCCCGGCCTCCTGAAGGGCCAGGGCGATGGCCTGAGCGCCGCCCTCCGCCTGGGGGTCCGGCGCGGTGATGTGATGGGCGTCGCAGGTGTTGCCGTAGCCCACCACCTCGCAGTAGATCTTGGCGCCGCGCTTCAGGGCATGCTCCAGCTCCTCCAGCACCAGGATGCCCGCGCCTTCCCCCATGACGAACCCGGCCCGCCGCCGGTCGAAGGGCAGCGAAGCGGCCTGGGGGTCCTGGGCCTCGGTGAGGGCCTTCATGTTGGTGAACCCGGCTACCGCCAGGGCGTTGACGGTGGCCTCCGCGCCCCCCGCCAGGATGCCGTCGGCATAGCCGTATCGGATGGCCCGGTAGGCCTCCCCCACGGTGTGGGTGGAGGTGGCGCAGGCGGTGACCACCGGCAGGCAAGGCCCCTTGGCCCCGTACCGGATGGCGATATTGCCTGCGGCGATATTGGCGATCATCATGGGGATGAACAGGGGGGATACCCGCCCCGGTCCCCGGGAGAGCAGCTTTTCGTGCTCGGCCATGAAGGTGGTCATGCCGCCGATGCCGCTACCCACGTACACCCCCAGCCGCTGGGGCTGGAACGCGCCCTCCACGCCGCTGTCCTGGGCGGCCTGGGCCGCCGCCGCCATGGCAAACTGGGTATACAGGTCCATCCGCCGGGCCTCGCCCCGGTCGATGCCGTAGCGTTCCGGCGAAAAGTCCTTCACCTCCGCCGCCAGGCCCACTTTGAATCCCGCCGCGTCGAAGCGGGTGATGGGCCCTATGCCGCACCGGCCCTGGCACAGCCCGTCCCAGAAGGCGGCTACGTCGCCGCCTATGGGCGTTACCGCGCCCACTCCGGTGATAACCACTCGTTTCACAAGCATTCCTCCCCTTGGAAGTATGGGATGCCCACCGCTCCGGGGCCCGGGAATCCGCTTCCCTCACCGGGCCCGGTGCGCCGCCGGGGCTGGACCAGGGCGGTCCTTCGCACCCTGGGCTTTCCATCCCCGGCGGGATGGGGTCTGTATCCCAGCGTCATGGGCTTTTTGTCCCCGGCACGGCGGGGCCTAAATTCCCCAGCATCATGGGCTTTCTGTCCCCGGCGCGGCGGGGCCTGAATCCCCCGGCGTCATGGGGCTTCTCGTCCCGGGCTACATGCCCCCGTCTACCCGCAGCACCTGGCCGGTGATGTACCCGGCGTCGGGCCCGGCCAAAAAGGCCACGGCGCCCGCGATCTCCTGGGGCTGGGCGGCCCGGCCCATGGGCACCAGCTTGAGGGCCTGAGCCAGGGTATCCGGGTTCATGGCGGCGGTCATGTCGGTGTCCACGAAGCCGGGAGCCACCGCGTTGACGGTGATGCCCCGGGGGGCCACCTCCCGGGCCAGGGCCTTGGTCAGGCCCACCAGCCCCGCCTTGGAGGCGGCGTAGTTGGCCTGGCCCGGATTGCCGTCCAGGCCCGACACCGAGGTGATGTTGATGATGCGGCCGCTGCGGCGGCGCACGAAATCGGGCAGCGCCGCCCGGGTCAGATAAAAGGCGCCGTTCAGGTTCACCTGAACCACCCGGTCGAAGTCGGCCTGGCTCATGCGCATGGCCAAACCGTCCCGGGTAATGCCTGCGTTGTTCACCAGAATATCCGGTGCGCCCAGGGCCTCTTTGACCTGGGCGTAGGCGGCCTGGGCCTGGGCGAAGTCGGACACGTCCGCCCGCAGCGCCAGGGCCCGAACCCCCAAAGCCTCCACCTGCCCCGCCGCCTCCTGGGCGGCCTGGCCGTTGGAGGCGTATATCAGGGCGATGTCCGCCCCCGCCTGGGCCAGGCGCAGGGCGATGGCCCGGCCGATGCCCCGGGAGGCCCCGGTCACCAGGGCCACTTTTCCTTTAAGCTCCATGGACGATGCCCTCCCATGCTTGTTCCAGGCTCTGGGGATCGGATACGTTGTACACCGCCGCCTGGGGCAGCGTCTTGCGCACCAGCCCGCTCAGGGTGGTTCCCGCCCCCACTTCCACGAAGGTATCCACCCCCGCCTGGGCCATGCGCTCCAGGGTATCCTGCCAGCGCACCGGGGAATAGACCTGCCGGGCCAGCAGCCCGGCGGCCTGCCGGCCGTCCTGGCCGTAGGGCTGGGCGGTAGCGTTGGCGTACAGGGGCAGGCTGGGCTGGGACAGGGTCATATCCGCCAGATAGGCGGCCAGGCCCCGGCCCGCCTCCTCCATCCAGGGGGAATGGAAGGCGCCGCTCACCTTCAGGGGCAGCGCCCGGCCCCGCTGGGCCGCCGCCAGTTGGCTCACCTGCTCCGCCACCTCCCGGGCGCAGGCCACCACGGTCTGCCCCGGGCAATTGTAGTTCACCGGATAGGCCTGGCCCGCCTGGCGGCAGATTTCCTCCACCTGGGCGGGGCTCAGGCGCAAAACCGCCAGCATGGCCCCGGGATGGGCCTGGGCGCAGTCCTGCATCAGTTGGGCCCGGCGCATGACCAGGCGCATCCCTTCCTCAAAGGAGAACACGCCCCCAAAGGCCGCCGCGGCCACCTCGCCCAGGGAAAACCCGGCCAGGCAGTCGGGCTCAATGCCCCGCTCCCGGGCCGCCGCCGCGCAGGCGTAGTCCACCGCGAACAGGCAGGGCTGGGTGTTCAGGGTGAGGGTGAGCTCCTCCTCCGGCCCCTGAAAGCACTGCTTCAAGGTGCCCGGCCGGACCTGCTCGCTCGCATCCAGCGCCTGCCGGGCGGCAGGGGAGGCCTGGTACAGCGCCTGGCCCATCCCCGGATGCTGGGCGCCCTGCCCAGCGAACAAAAAGGCTATTTTACCCATCGATTGGCCTCCGAAAGGCATTGCTCCGCCTGGCTGAGCATCTCGTCGATGATGACCTGGCAGGGGCGCTCTTCCTTTACCATGGCGGCGATCTGCCCGGCCAGGAAGCTGCCGTGCTCCAGGTCGCCCTCCACCGCCGCCTTGCGCAGGGCGCCGGTGCCGAACTTCTCGATCTGCTCGTTGGGGATGGAGCTGTCGTATTCCATCTCCCCAAAGGCGCGGGTAAAGGGGTTCTTCAGCGCCCGCACCGGATGCCCCAGCCGCCGGCCGGTGACCTGGGTGTCGATGTCCCGGGCGGCCAGCACCTTGTTCTTGTAGTTCTGGTGGATCCTGCACTCGTGGGCGGTGAGGAAGCAGGTGCCGCACTGCACCCCCTGGGCGCCCAGCATGAGGGCCGCCGCCACGCCCCGGCCGTCGGCAATGCCGCCGGCGGCCAGCACCGGCACGTCCACCGCGTCCACCACCTGGGGCACCAGCACCATGGTGGTCAGCTCGCCGATGTGGCCTCCCGATTCGCAGCCCTCGGCGATCACCGCCGCCGCTCCGTCCCGGGCTACCCGCCGGGCAATGGCCACGGAGGGCACCACCGGCACCACCTTGATGCCCGCAGGCACCCATTCCTTCATATAAACGCCGGGCAGCCCCGCCCCGGTGGTCACCACGGGCACCTTTTCCTCCAGGATCACCCGGGCCACCTCCGCCGCGTGGGGGCTCATCAGCATCACGTTCACCCCAAAGGGCTTGCCGGTCATCTCCCGGCAGGCGCGGATCTGGCCGCGCAGGTATTCTCCATCGGCGTTCATGGCGGAGATAATGCCCAGTCCCCCTGCGTTGGACACGGCTGCGGCCAGGTGGCAATCGCTGACCCAGGCCATGCCACCCTGGAAAATAGGCTTCTCAATGCCGATTCGATCGCAAAGCGGCGTGTAAATCATGCCTTCTTCGCCTCGTCGATCTTGTCCACCAGCGCCTGCATGGTCTTCACGGACTGGTCCAGCTCGATGGTCACGTCAAACTCGTCCTCCAGGTTCATGGCCAGGTCGGCCACGTCCAGGGAATCCAGCTTCAGCTCGGCGAACGTGCTCTCCGGCTTGATCTGCTCTACCTCGATGCCCTTGTAATCGGCCAGAATCTGGGCTACCTTGTCAAACGTGTTCATGGAAATATCCCTCCGTTGTCTTCTATCTTCATCATTATATTTGGAAAAAGAGTTACTCTTTTGTCCACTTGAGCAGGCAAGAGCCGGTGGTCAGCCCCGCGCCAAAGGCGCTCAGGGCCAACAGATCGCCCTTGCGGAAGTGCCCGGCCCGGTTCAGCTCGTCCAGCAATATGGCCAGGCTTGCCGAGGAGGTGTTGCCCCGGCAGTGAATATTGCTGGGGAACTTTTCCTCGCCTTGGCGCAGCCGCGTGCGCACCGCGTCCAGAATGCGCTTGTTGGCCTGGTGCAGCAGGTAGTGGTCCACCTGGTCCGGGGTGAGCCCCGCCCCCTCCAGCAGCGCCAGCAAATCCTTGGGCACCGTGGATACGGCGAACTTGTAGACCTCCTGGCCCGCCATGTGCATGGGCGCGTAGGGCTGGGCTGCCGTGGCGAAGGGACTGTTGCCCGGATTGGGCCGCATGTACATGATCTCCCCATCCCCCCGGCTGGTGAGCCGGGCGCGCAGGTAGCCCTCCCCCGGGCCGCATACTGCCGCCCCGGCCCCGTCGCCGAACAGCACGCAGGTGGACCGGTCGGTCCAGTCGCACAGACGGCTCATGGCCTCGGCGCACACCACCAGCACGTGGCGGGCGCGGCCGCTGTCGATCAGGGCGCCGGCCAGATCCAGGGCGTACACGAACCCGGCGCAGGCGCCGTTGATGTCCACCCCGGCGCATTGGGCCCCCAGCCCCGCCTGAATCAGGCAGGCCAGAGAGGGGGTCACCGTGTCGGCCTGCACCGTGGAGCACAGGATGAAATCGATGTCCTTGGCCTCAAGGCCGCTGTCCTCCAGCGCCTTGGCCCCCGCCTCCAGGCCCATGCCCAGCAGGGTCTCGTCGGTGATGACTCGCCGGGTGTGAATGCCCGTGCGGGTGGTGATCCACTCGTCGCTGGTATCCAAAAAGGTGGTCAGGCGCTGGTTGTCCAGCTCGAATTTGGGCAGGCTGCTGCCCGTGCCGCAGATGTTCATGAACCGCTCTCCTCGTTCCCCCGCGTGGCTTCCTCCGCCTTCCAGCGCAGAAAACTGTCCAGCTTGCTCAGCCCCTTGATCAGCGCCGCCCGCTCCCCCTCGTCCATGATGCCGGCCACCGACCGGGCCATCTGCCGGTGGAAATAGCGGTGGGCGGTTTCGGCCCGCCGGCCCTCCCGGGTCAGCTCCACGTGTACCCGCCTGCCGTCCAGGGCGCTGGGGCGCTTGGTGAGATAGCCCTTCTTCTCCAGCTTTTGGATCATGGCCGTGGCCGAGGGCGGCGTGATCTCCAGTTCCTGGGCCACGTCGCTTACCGTCCGCCCCTGGGGTCCTCCCCCGCCCACGCACTCCAGCACGTGAATTTCGCTGACGCTGAGCCGCGCCCCGCTCATGGAGCGCATCATGCTCTGCTCCACCTTGGAGATCGCCCGGTAGGTATCCATCAGCGTATCGTTGAGAAGGGAAAGAAAGGGGTCCATGGCCACTCCTCCATCGCCGGGGATAGTTTGCCGAATTAAGGGCATAGTTAATTAGGCAAACTAATTATAGGACCCCATTCCTACCCTGTCAAGTAATGGTTGGTTGAAAAAAGGCAAAAGGCGGGGCGCGATTCGGGGGGCGGGGGGC
>DVHZ01000034.1 GCA_018711685.1 Candidatus Excrementavichristensenella intestinipullorum
CCAAAGGAGCCGCCTGCGGCGACGACGGAAAATCATTTCCGCCAGCCCGATTGCGCCCGGAAATCGCCGCAGCGATTTTAGCAATCGGGCCCCCGTTCCCCAGGGGGCGGCCTATGCGCGAAGCGCAGAGGCCGCCCCGCCTGGGGCTGAACGAAGTTCAGCCCCAGGCCGACCCCCTTGGCTGGCTCCATGAACCGAAGGTTCAGGGAGTCAGCCTGAAACTAACTCGCCCGGAGGCATGGAGGGCGGCCAGCCCTCCATCTCAATCATTCGTGCTGGCTTTGCCAGTGCGAATGGATTTTCCCAAAGGAGCCGCCTGCGGCGACGACGGAAAATCAGCACATGCAGCCCGATTGCGCCCGGGGCGGCCCGCAGGCCGCCTAGCAATCGGGCCCCCGCACCCCATGGGCGGGGCTATGCGCGAAGCGCAGAGTTCCGCCCCGGAATGAAGCCGTTTCCGGCCCGCAGGGACGGGAACGGGTTCATTCCCCCGGGCCTGAACGAAGTTCAGGCCCGGGCTATGGCGCATATATTGCCGACGTGCCGCTGCTCACGTCCAGCGACCCGGTGGTCACGCCCTCGGCGGCCAATTGTTGGGTGACGGCCTGCATCCAGGTCAGCTTGTCCGCCATGGCGCTCTCGTCGCCCAGCACCACCATCATGCCGGAGTTGGTAATCAGGTACAGGTTATCCAGATCGGCCAGGTTCAATTCGGATACCTGCTGCTGGAGGCCGCAGTTCCATAGGGCTTGGAGCACCCGGGAGGCGGCCTGGATTTGTCCGGCCACATTGCTGATCACGGTCTGGCCCACGGCGCATCCGGTGACGGTGACGCCGGTGATTACCGGCATTCCGTCGGCGGGCAGGTCGCTGAGCTGGCGCATGATCACCATATCCTGGTCCACCAGCAGGGCGGTGCCCAGATAGGAAATATAGGCGCGGCCCTGCCTTTCCCGCACGGTGAGCTCCACCGTATCGGGCCAATGCACGGCCACGCCCTCCAAAGCGATATCCCCATTGCCGGCGAAGGCGCTGTAGATGGCGTCCTGGTCCACGGAAAAGATGCTCTGGCCCAGATCAATGCCGGATTGATCGGCGATGGCCCGATCGGTGAAGAGCTGATTGCCCTGCACCGATATGCGCCGCACGATAAAGACCCGGCCGCCCAGCAGCAGCGCCAGGACCACCGCCGCCACCAGGGCCAGGACGATGGCCGCCGGCCTGTTTTTTCTCTTTTGATGAAACCTTCGCGCCGCCATTCGTATGCCTATTCCCTTTCTCACAGGCCCGAAAAACCGGACCCCGTTTCCTCATAGTATGGCGCCTGAGGTGCGCTCATATCCGCTCCACCCGGGCGCCCAGGCCGCCCAACATGCGCTCCAGGCCCTCGTAGCCCCGGTCGATGAGGCCGGCGCCCTCCACCTCGGTGACGCCCTCGGCGGCCAGCCCGGCCAGCACCAGGGCCGCGCCGCCCCGCAGGTCCCGGGCCGCCACCTTGGCGCCGGTGAGCTTGCCGCCCCGGACCAGGCACATCCGGCCGCTGGCCCAGATATCCGCGCCCATGCACCTGAGCTGGGCGGCATGGGCGAACCGGTTCTCGAACACGTTCTCCACGATGAGGCTGGCCCCCTGAGCCACGCAGCACATGGCCATGATCTGGGCCTGCATGTCCGTGGGAAAGCCGGGAAAGGGCTGGGTGGATACCTCCACCGGCCGGAGCCGGGCGGGGGCGGTGAGGGTCACCCGGTCCTCCTCCTCCTCCAGGCCGCACCCGGCCTGGCGCAGCTTATCCAGCACCGCCCCCAGATCGGCGGGACGGGCTCCCTCTACGGCCACTTGGCCGCCGGTAATGGCCCCGGCGATGAGCAGCGTGCCGGCCACAATGCGGTCGGGCATGGGCCTGAAGCTGGCCCCGCCCAGGCTGCTCACCCCCCGCACCAGCACCCGGCCGGTGCCCGCGCCGGACACCCGGCCCCCCAGGGCGTTGAGGAAGCGCTGCAGGTCGCCGATCTCCGGCTCCCTGGCGGCGTTATGTATCACCGTATTCCCCGGCGCGGTGACGGCGGCCATCATCAGGTTTTCCGTAGCGCCTACGCTGGGAAAGTCCAGGTGTACCTCGCCGCCCCGCAGCCCGGACCCGTCGCAGTAGATCATGCCGTGGGCCTCCCGCACCTTGACGCCCAGGGCGGCCAGCCCCCGCAGGTGCAGGTCGATGGGCCGCAGCCCGATCTCGCAGCCCCCCGGATAGGTGGCCACCGCCTTGCGGAACCTGCCCAGCATGGGCCCCATCATGAAGATGGAACTGCGCAGCTTTTTGGACAGCTCCTGGGGCATCTCCCAGCCCCAGGCCCCCTCCGGATCGATATGGACCTGGCCGTCCCCCACCCGGCAGCGGCAGCCCAGGGTTTCCAGGATGTCCACCATGTGCCGGGCGTCGCTCAGCGCCGGAAACCCCTGGATGTCCACGGGCCCCCCGGCCAGCAGGGCCGCCGCCAGGATGGGCAGCACCGCGTTCTTCGCCGCCCCCACCCCGATCCTGCCCCGCAGGGGATAACCGCCGGTGATGCGAAACACGTCCACAGGACACACCTCCCATGATTCAAGGCCACGCTACCAGCATATGCCGTCCCCGGCCCGCCGTGCATGGTCCCCCTCAAATTTGGTTTGTCCCGTTTTTTGTTCCTACCACCTTTCCCTTGCCGGAAACGCCCGCCGGCCCTTTCATGCCTTCCTTTCCCGGTTTTTTCAGGTTCCGCCGCCGCTGCCCGGCAGCCGGGCGGCGGCATTTACAGGTTCTGCCGCCGGGCAATGCCCAGCACCACGCCGCAGGCGGCCATGACGATGGAGATGGAGGTGCCCCCGGCGCTGAAAAAGGGCAGGGGCAGCCCGGTGGTGGGCATGAGCCCGATGACCACGGCCACGTTCATCACCGTCTGCACCCCCAGCATGGCCACAATGCCCCCCGCCAGCAGGCTGGCGAACCGGTCCTCACAGGCCATGGCGACGCGCAGCCCGAAATAGATGAGGCACAGGAACAGGGCCAGAATGGCCAGGCAGCCCGCCAGGCCCAGGTCCTCCCCCACCACGGCGAAGATGAAATCGGACTCGGGATAGGGCAGGAAGGCGTACTTTTGCCTGCCCTGGCCCAGACCCATGCCGAACAGGCCGCCGGAGCCAAAGGCCAGCAGGGATTGGGCCAGCTGATACCCCTCGTCGGACAGCTTGGCGAAGGGGTCCCGGAAGGAGAGCAGCCGCTCCCGGCGATAGGGCTCGGACAGGGCGTAAAACGCGCCCAGGGCCAGCCCGCTCACCCCCAATACCCCCAAGTGCCGCCACCGCGCCCCGGCCAGCAGCAGCATCACCGCGGCCACGATGAGGATGGACCCGGCGGTGGACAGGTTGGGCTGGAGCAGGATGAGGAAGAACATGATGCAGGGCAGGGCCAGCAGGGGCCCGATATCCCGCACCAGCCGGTCCAGCCTGGCCTCCCTGCGGCTGAGAGCCCGGGCCATGAACAGCACCATGGCGTACTTGGCCAGCTCCGAGGGCTGAAAGCCCACCGGCCCCAACCGCAGCCAGCGCCGGGACCCGTTCACCATCCGCCCCACGCCGGGAATGGGCACCAGGGCCAGCAGCGCCAGGCTGAGGACGGCTAGCCCGCCGCATACCCAGGGCTTTTTCAGCAGCCTGTAATCCAACCGGCTGGCGGCGATCAGGGCGGCCAGCCCCAGCCCTACCCCGGCCAGCTGGCTGTACAGCTCGGCGAATTGCCCGGCCTGGGTGTCCTGGGCGTTGTAAAAGCTGGCCGCGTAGAGCACGATGAGCCCGGTGACCACCAGCCCCGCCAGGGCGGCGGCAAACCCCCACCCGTTCCGGCCTAGGCGGAACCTGGGCCCGGCCCTTCCAGCCTCCGGGGCCAGGCGCTGTTCGCGCCCGTCCCCTCCTGCCTCCAGGCCCGGGCCTGCCTGCCGGGCCTCTCGCCCCAACTCCAGGGCGGTCCACCGCCCCGCTCCTTCTTCCGTAAGGGCGGCGTCCCGCCCCCTCTTGCCGGCCCCCCGGGCCGCGCCTTTGGCGCCGCGCAGCGCTGCGCCCTTCAATCGGGCGCGCCGCTCTTCAGAGCGCCCACGATGGCCTTGAAGGTGTCGCCCCGCTGCTCGTAATCCTTGAACAGGTCGAAGCTGGCGCAGGCAGGGGACAAGAGCACGTTGCCCCCGGGCGCCGCCAGGCTCCGAGCCATGTGTACCGCCTTTTCAAAGTCCATCCCGGCCATGCTGTAGTCCCGGTAGCCCGCCCGGTCCAGGGCCTGGGCGATCTCCTGGGAGGTGGCCCCGCACAGCACCACGTGGAATACCTGGCTGCCCACCAGGGCCTGGGCCAGGGGCAGCATATCCACCTGCTTGCTGGAGCCGCCGGCGATCATCACCGTGGGCACGGTCATGGAGGCGATGGCCTTCAGGGTGGAATCCACATTGGTGCCCTTGGAATCGTTGATGTAGGTGACCCCGTCCAGCTGGCGCACGGTCTCCAGGCGGTGCTCCACCCCCTTGAAGGTGCGCAGGGTGTGCCGGATCACCGGGGCGGGCACCCCGGCCTCCATGGCCAGGGCGGTGGCCGCCAGGGCGTTTTCCAGGTTGTGGGGGCCGGGTATGCGCACCTGGTCCGCCGGGCATACCGGGCGGGCCTGGCCGGCCTGGCCGTATACGATCATGCCGTCCTGGACGAAGGCGCCCTGAGGCGGCCTGCCGGTGCGGGAAAACCACACCACCCGGCAGGGCGCGGCGGCGGCCATGTCCCGCAGGATGGGATCGTCGTAGTTGAGGGCCACCGGCTGATCGCCCCGCTGGTTTTCAAAGATGCGCCCCTTGAGGCGGATGTACTCCGCCATGGTGCCGTGGCGGTTCAGGTGGTCCGGGGTGATGTTCAGAATGGCGCTGTAGTCGGGGCGGAATTGCCTGATGCTCTCCAGCTGGAAGGAGGATACCTCGCATACCGTCACGTCCTCCTCCCGGGTCTCCAGGGCCACCGAGGCGTAGGGCAGGCCGATATTGCCCACCAGATGGGTGAGCTTGCCCGCGTTTTGGAAGATCTGCGCCGTCAGGGTGCTGGTGGTGGTCTTGCCGTTGGTGCCCGTGATGGCCACCAGCCGCCCCTTGGCCCACCGGGAGGCCAGCTCCAGCTCCCCAATGCAGGGAATGCCCGCCGCCTGGGCGCCCTTTACCACCGGATGGGTGATGGGCACGCCGGGGCTGATCACCACCAGCTCCACCCCCTCCAGCAAATCCTGGGCCGGCTCGCCCAAGCGGTACTCCACGCCCTTCACCCCCTTTAAGGGCTCCAGGGCCTGGGCCAGCTGTTCTTTTCCCTTTTGATCGGCCAAGCGCAAAGTATATCCCTTTTCGGCCAGCAGCAGGGCTGCGGCGACGCCGCTGCGCGCCATCCCCACCACCAGAGCCAGCTTGTTTTCATTCAACGCAGTTCTCCTCCCTTCCTGCCCGTTCTTACCATATGCCTGGCCCCCGCCTTCCATCCCAGGCCGCCGGGGGGCTCCGCCCCCCGGACCCCCC
>DVHZ01000035.1 GCA_018711685.1 Candidatus Excrementavichristensenella intestinipullorum
CGATCTGGGGGGACGGCCCCCCTTGGAACCGCCATGCGCGCTGGCGCGGTGGTGGGGCAACGGCCTGAAACGGAGCGGCGGCGGAAGGCGCTGCGGTGTTTCAGGCTGTGAGGGGATGCGATGCGGTTCGGAAAAGGAACAGGCGACTGCTGACCCGGCGCCGGGGGCGCTGCCCCCAGGCCCCTGCCAGGGACTCCTTGCCTCTGGACCCCCGCCAAGGGGACGCTCCCCTTGGAACCGCCATCCTCGCTGGCGCGGGGGTAGGGCAGCGGCCTGAAACGGAGCGGCGGCGGAAGGCGCTGCGGTGTCGAGAGTTGTGGGGGCTGCGGTGCGGCCCGGGAGGCCGGTGGGATGGGCGGAGGATGCTACAGGAATAAGGGGAGGCGGTGCGAAAGCGCCGGCTCCCCTTTTGCTATTGCTGCGCTGTGGGCAGCTTGTCCGGAGGCAGCTTCTTCAGCTCCTCGTTTTCCAGCAGATGGGCGTTGTCTTGGTCGAATACGTACATCCGGTAGATCAGCACGTACATCTCGTCCCCTAACTCCACCGGCCGGCGCTCGAGGGAGCGCTGGGCGATGAGGGGAACGCCCTTTACGTTGAGCGTCAGCTCCAGCCGGTTGCCCCGGAAGGAGATTTCCTCAATGACGCCCTTTTCTACCGCTTCCATGGCTCCGGACAGCTTCTGGTTATCGGGACGGAAGCATTCCACGAATTCGGGGCGCACGACTGCCTGGTCCAGCCCCTCTACCCGGTGAAAGCCGTTAAAGCGTTCGTAATGCTCGATAATGGAGGATTCTCCGATGAATTGGGCCACAAAGGGGGTGCGGGGGTTTTTGTAGATGTCCAGCGGGCTGCCCATCTGCTCCACCTTGCCCAGGTTGGTGATGATGATTTCGTCCGCTACCTCCACCGCCTCGTCCTGATCGTGGGTGACGAAGATGGAGGTGATGCCCACTTTGCGGATCATGGCCTTGAGCCACTGGCGCAGTTCCTTGCGCACCTTGGCATCGATGGCGGCGAAGGGTTCGTCCAGCAGCAGCAGCTGGGGATTGGGCGCCAGGGCGCGGGCAAAGGCTACCCGCTGGCGCTGGCCGCCGGAGAGCTGGTTGGGGTAGCGCTTTTCCAGCCCGGTCAGGCCGGTGAGCTGAATCAGCTCCTCCACTCGTGCCTTGATCTGGGCCCGGCTCTTTTTTTGCACCTTGAGCCCGAAGGCGATGTTGTCGAACACCGTCATGTGCCGAAACAGGGCGTAGTTTTGGAACACGAAGCCGATGCCCCGCTGGCTGCCCGGCAGGTGGTTCACCACCTGTCCGTCGATGACGATTTCCCCTGCGTCCGGATTTTCCAGCCCCGCGATGATCCGCAGGATGGTGGTCTTGCCGCTGCCGCTGGGGCCCAGCAGGGCCACCAGCCGCCCCTTCTCCACGCCGAAACTCACGTCGTCGGAGGCCTTGAAGCCGCCGAAGGATTTATCGATATGCCTTAGTTCCACGTACATGGCTCACATCTCCTTTTTCCGGCCCCTGTGCTCGATGACGCTGCGCAGGATGAGCACCAGCACCGCCAGCATCACCAGGATGGAGGACACCGCGAAGGCCTGGGTATAGTGAAATTCGTTGTACAGGATTTCGATATGCAGGGGCAGAGTATTGGTCTTGCCCCGCAGGTGTCCCGACAGGATGGACACCGCCCCGAACTCGCCCATGGCCCGGGCGGTACACAGTACGATGCCGTATAGGAGGGGCCACTTGATGTGGGGGAAGGTCACGTTTTTGAAGATGGACAGCCAGCCGGCCCCCATCAGCGCCGCCGCTTCCTCCTCGTCCCGGCCCTGGGCCGACAGCACGGGGATCAGTTCCCGGGAGATATAGGGGAAGGTGGTAAAGATGGTGGCGATCATGATCCCGGGCACCGCGTACACGATTTTGATGCCGTGCTGGGTGAGGAAGGGATAGATGGGGCTGGAGCGGCCAAAGGTGAGGATGAAGATCAGGCCGGCGATGACCGGGGACACCGACAGGGGCAGATCCATGGCGGTGGTGAGCAGCTTGCTGCCCCGGAAGGTATATTTGGTCACCGTCCAGGCGGCGAACAGGCCGAACACCGTGTTCACCGCTACCGCCACCACGGTGGTTTGCAGGGTGAGGATCAGCGCTTTCACCGCGTATTCCTCGGTAATATAGCTGACATAGGCCGATACGCCTTCCCGCAGCGCCTGGACCACCACGAAGATCAGGGGCAGTACCAGGAACAGGGCCACAAAGGCCATGGCGGTCACTACCAGGCCGTTGATCTTTTTGCGGGTTCGCTGTTGTTCCATGGGCCCCTCCTAACCGCCGGCGCGCCGGGCGGCGCGCAGCTGTATGGCGTTCATGGCCAGCAGGATGAGGAAGGCCACGGCCAGCATCACCAGGGCGATGGCGGTGGCCTCGCCGTAGTCGTACTCCTGCAGTTGGCTCATGATCATCAGCGGTACGATTTCCGTGGAGTAGGGCTTATTGCCCGCGATGAACACCACGCTGCCGTACTCGCCCAGCCCTCGGGCCAGGGCCAGCCCGAACCCGGTGAGGGCTGCGGGGCGCAGCTCCGGCCAGATCACGTGCAGGAAGATATATCCCCGGCTGGCGCCCATCAGTCCTGCCGCTTCCTCGTAGCTGCCTTCCAGCTTTTCCAGAACCGGCTGCACCGAGCGCACCACGAAGGGGATGCCCACGAAGATCAGCGCCACCGTAATGCCCAGCCGGGTATAGGCGATATCGATGCCCAAGGGGGCGAAGATGCGGCCGATCCAGCCCCCCTCCACGGTGAGGGAGGTAAGGGTGATACCGGCGATGGCGGTGGGCAGGGCGAAGGGCAGCTCGATGAGCCCGTCCAGAATGCGCTTGCCCGGAAAATCGTAGCGCACCAGCACCCAGGCCAGCAGCACGCCCATGGCCAGGTTGATCAGCGCCGCCGTCAGGGCGCACACCAGGCTTACCTCAAAGCTGCTCAGCACCCGGCCCCGGGTGATGGTTTCCCAGAACTGGGCCGGGGTCAGCTGGGCGGCGCTTACCACCAGGGAGCACAGGGGGATCAGCACCACCAGGCTCACCAGGGTCACCGTCACCCCCAGGCTTACCCCAAACCCGGGGATGGCTCGCCGGGATGGCTTTTTCGCGTTCATGAAAGGCCTCCCTTATTTCTCGTAGATCTGATCGAAGATGCCGCCGTCGGCGAAGAAGCGCTCCTGGGCCTGGGCCCAGCCGCCAAAATGCTCGATGTTGGTCATCTGGATGTTCAGGTCGAACACGTCGCCGTACTCCTGCAGGATGGTCTGGTCGCTGGGGCGGTAGTAGTATTGTGCCGCCAGGTGCTGGGCCTCCGGGGAATACAGGCCCTCCAGGTAGGCGGCGGCCAGTTCCTGGGTGCCCCGCATATTGGCCACCTCGTCTACCACCGCCACCGAGGGCTGGCACAGGATGGACACGCTGGGGGTGACGATCTCGTAGCCCTCCGGGTATTCCTGGAGGGTGAGGTAGGCCTCGTTCTCCCAGGCGATGAGCACGTCGCCCTGGCCGTTCTCCACAAAGGATGTGGTGGAGCCCCGGGCGCCCGAATCCAGCACCAGCACGTTTTGATAGATGCGCGTCAGCAGGTCCTCGATCTGGGCCTGGTCACCGTCATAGGCGATTTCGCCGTAGGCCCAGGCGGCCAGGAAGTTCCACCGGGCGCCGCCGGAGGTCTTGGGGTTGGGGGTGATGACTCCAACCCCCTCCCGGACCAGGTCGTCCCAATCGTGGATATTCTGGGGATTGCCGCTGCGCACCAGGAACACGATGGCCGAGGTATAGGGGGCGCTCTGCTGGGGGAACTCGTCCAGCCAGCCCTCTTCGATGAGCCCCGCGTCGGCCACCGCCTGCACGTCGGCCTCCAGGGCCAGGGTGACCACGTCCGCCTCCAGGCCCTGGGATACCGATATGGCCTGGGAGCCCGAGCCGCCGTGGGACTGGGTGATTTCCACCGTCTGGCCCGTCTTTTCCTTCCAGCCGGCGATGAACATTTCGTTATAGGCCGCGTAGAACTCCCGGGTGGGGTCGTAGGATACGTTGGTGAGGCTCAGGGTCTCCTCTTCCTGGGCGGCCTCCTGACCGCCGCATCCGCTCAGGCACAGGGCCAGGGCCAGGCACAGGGCCGCCGTCTTGACAAATCGCCGCATGGTGATTTCGCTCCTTTTCGTAAGACAAACGTTTGCTTGACAAACAGGGGATAAATGGGGTATAATCCCCGTAACGGTGTATAGGATACCCTATTTACCCAGCAATTTCAAGGCTTAATTACGAAAACGTTTGCTAATAAGGAGGGGAGAGCATGTCCCTCAAGCGCATTGCCCAGATGGTGGGCGTTTCGCCCTCTACGGTATCCCGGGTACTGGCGGGCCAGAACTGCGCCTCCCAGCCGGTGCGGGACGCTATTTTCCGCGCCGCCCAGCAGCTGGGCTATCAGCCCAACCAGGCGGCGCGGCAGCTTCGATCCGGGGGCGGCCAGCTCCAGGCCCGGCCCCGGGTGGCGGTGGTGCTGGCCCGCATCCACGCCTTGGACGCGGACCCCTTTTTTCTGGAATTGTACCGGGCGCTGGAGAAGGAGCTCTACGGCCAGGAAATGGAGTTTGCCGGCATCCTGCGGGAGGGGGACGATTTGTCCGCCAAGGGCGCAGAGGGGTTCCTCATCTTGGGCCGCTGCTCGGAGAAACTGCTGGGGGCCATTCGGGCCGTTACCGGCAACGCGGTGGGGCTGTGGCGCAATCCCCTGAACTTCGAGGTGGACGAGGTGGTGTGCGACGGGGCCAAGGCGGCGGCCATGGCGGTGGAGCACCTGCTGGAGCTGGGCCACCGGAAGATCGCCTACATTGGGGACTGCTCCTATGAGAGCCGGTACGTGGGCTATTGCGAGAGCCTGATCCGCCACAATTTGCCCCTGAATTACCGGGTGATCTTTCCCACGGATCAGAGCGAGGAGGCCGGATTTCAGGCCATGGAAAAGCTGTTGGCGGGGGACGAGGTCACCGCCGTGCTGTGCGCCAACGACATCAGCGCCGTGGGGGCGCTGCGGGCGGCCAAGGGCAGGCGGGGCAAGGGCGTGTGCGTCATCGCCATCGACGACATCGATCAGGCCCAGGAGACCCGGCCCATGCTCACCACCGTGCGCATTCCCCGGGAGGATATGGCCCACATGGCCGTAGCGCTGCTCAAGGACCGGATGGCGGGAGGGCACCGGGAATGCCTGCGGGTGGAGCTGCCCTGCCGCATCATGCACCGGGAGAGCGTATGGCCTCGGACCTGATCCGGCGGGGGAAACAAAAGGGCGGGGGCCGCCGCGCACCGGCGCGGCGGCCCCGCCCCCTTGGGGAAACGGGAAAGGCTGGGAAGGGATTAGCCCAGGATTTCAGCGTACAGGGCATTCCAGTGCTCCAGCATTTCCTCCTTATGCTCGGTAAGCCATTCCACGTCCCGGGCGACCCACTTTACCTCTTCGGTGGCGGGCAGGTAGGGGGTGGTGTACACGGCCTTGGAGTTGGTGAAGCGCAGGGTGCCCAGGGCGGTGCCCAGCTCGCTCTGGCCCTCGGGGCTCATCAGGTAATTGACCATGGCCTTGGCCGCCTCCATGTGGGGTGCGCCCTCGATGATGGCGCAGCCGAACACCGACGCGGAGGTGCCGTTGGAGGGATACACCATGCGGATGGCGTCGGAGCCGGACTTGAGCAGGGTGGATACGCCGTCCTCATAGGTAAGGCCCACCACGTACTCGCCGGAATCCACGCTCTTGAAGCACACGGAAGAGGAGGTGGAAATCACCAGGCCGTTGTTGAGCAGGGCCTCGATGTAATCCCAGGCTTCCGGGCTGTCGTAGCCGAACACGGCGAAGATGTTGCACAGGTTATTCCAGGCGGCGGAGGAGGAGTTGGGGTCGGAGAGCACGATGAGGCCCTTCAGTTTGGGATCCAGCAGATCCTCGTAGCTCTGGATATCCAGGCCCAGTTCGGCTTCCAGTTCTTTATTCACACAAAACACCACTGTGGACAGATGGTCCAGGTTATAGCGGCCGTTGTGGGACTTGTAGTCGTCGATCAGGTCGGCCTCGTACTCGGTGGTGTACTCGGCGAAGATATCGTCGTAGGTATGGCCGTCGGCGTTGGACAGGGCGCCCCACATCACGTCGCCCTGGGGGTTGTCCTTCTCGGCGGTGATCCGGGCGGTGAGCTCGCCGCCGGAGCCGTTGACCACTTCCACGTAGCAATTCGGATAGATGGCGTTGAAGCCGTCGATCAGGTTGTTGAGGTCGTTCTCGGTCATGGAGCTATACAGCACCAGGGTATCGCCGATATCCACGGTTTCGGCCAGGGCGGCGCCGGTGGACAGCAGCATGAGGCAGGCCAGCAGGACGGACAGCAGTTTTTTCATGAAATGGTTCCTCCTTTGATTAAGATGATGGATTTTTGCACGGGCTGCGCCCGTTGGGCACTAGAGCTTGATGTCCTCGGACTTGGTGATCGCCAGATACAGCAGCAGCGACAGGGCGGTGAGGACGGTCAGGATGGCGGAGAAGGCGGAGGCCAGGCCGTAATTGCCCCGGGATATGGCCACGTAGGCCGACATGGTCAGGGTGATGTTGCGGTTATTGTACAAGATGATGGCGCTGGACAGCTCGGTGACGATGGCCACCCAGCTGAGGATGGCGCCGGACATGATGCCGTTGCCCATCATGGGCGCGGTGACCTTGATAAAGGTCTTGAGCTTGCTGGCGCCCAGGCTGATGGAGGCTTCCTCGGTGCTGATGGGGATGTTTTGCAGCGTGGCCGTGGCCGAGCGTATGGTGTAGGGCATACGGCGGATGACCAGGGCCATGATCATGATGAGGGCGGTGCCGGTGAGGGCCAGGGGCTTTTTGCCAAAGGCGATGACCAGGGCGATGCCGATGACCGAGCCGGGCATGATGTAGGGCAGCATGGACAGGGTATCGATGGTCTGGTTGAGGGGCCGGGGCCGGCGCACCACCAGGTAGGCGATGAGGATGGAGAACAGGATGATAACCGCCAGGGAGATCACGCCGAACAGCAGGGTGTTGTCGATGGAGCGGACCAGCAGCTTTTTCACCGCCGCCTCGTAGTTGCCCAGGGAGAAGCCGGGCTTGAACACCGCCCCGTCGCAGTTGCGGAAGGACAGGTAGATGATGTACACCTGGGGCATAAAGGCGATGGCCACCAGCAGGTAGCAGTACAGGTACATCAGAACGCCGCCCACGCCCTTGGGCTTTTTCTTCTGGATGGGGTGCAGGGCGCTGATGGAGAAGTTGTACTTGCCCGTGGCCCACTTTTGCAGGAAGAACACCAGGGCGGTGATCACCACGGCGATCACCGAGATGGCGGCGGCGAAGTTGTGGTTGGTGCCATTCTCCCCCAGGTACTGGTTGTAGATTTCCACCGGGAAAGTGCGGAAGCCCTCGCCGATGAGCAGGGGCGTGCCGAAATCGGCGAAGGCCCGCATGAACACCAGCAGGGAGGCTGCCAGGATGGTGGGCATGGACAGCTGCATGATCACGGTGAAGAACCGCTTGACGCCGGTGCAGCCCATGTTGGCCGAGGCCTCGATGAGGGTATTGTCGATGGATTTGAAGGCCCCGTTCATGTACACGAACACCAGGGGGAAGAACTTGAGGGACTGCACCAGCAGGATGCCGCCGAAGCCGTATATGCTGCCCAGGCGCAGCCCGGTCAGGTCCTTGACGAACTGGGTGATGACTCCGCTGCGGCCCAGCAGCATGATCCAGCTGTAGGCCCCGATGAAGGGGGCGGACATGCAGCACAGGATGGACACCACGAACAGCAGCTTGGCCCCCTTGATTTGGTAGAAGGAATAGAAGTAGGCGAAGGGAATGCCCAGCAGCAGGGTGACCGCCGTCACCGCCACCGTCACCTCAAAGCTGTTGATGATGGTGCCGGAGTAGTATTTCTGGGAGAAGAACTTCTGGAATTGCTCCAGGGTGAACACGCCCTCCTCGTTGAACACCGATTGCTTGAGAATGCCGAACATGGGGTATACCAGGATCAGGGCGAACAGGGCGATAAACCCCCAGCTGATATAGCTCCATATTTCTGGGCGCTTTTTTCCGCTCATGAATCAGCCCTCCTTTGCCAGGGCATCTAGGTCGTTATGCACGCCGGTGAGCAGGTTGCGGGAGCCGTCCTGGGTGAACAGGTTGGCCTTGAGGGTGTTGACCTTGAGCTTCACCCGGGTACCCGGCTGGATGACCGAATCGATGGTGGATTCCTGAATGATCTCCGCCCGCTCCCCGCTGTCCAGGTGCACGAAGTAATGGGTGTTCAACCCCAGGAACACGCAATCGTCCACCACGGCGGCCAGGCCGGGGGCGCTTTTGTCCCGCTGCACCAGCAGCTCCTCGGGCCGGGCGCACAAAACCACCTCTTGGGCGGCCATGTTCTGGGGGGCCACCGTGTCGATGTTCACCTGGTAGCCGGTGGGCAGGGCCACGCTGGCTTGGCCGTTTTCCACCGCCAGCCGGCCCTTGAACAGGTTGCTCCGGCCGATGAAGGTGGCCACGAAGATATTGGCCGGGCGCTGGTAGATCACCTTGGGGGTGCCGATGTGCTGGATGACGCCCTCGTTCATCACCGCGATGCGGTCGGAGATGGCCATGGCCTCTTCCTGGTCGTGGGTTACGTATACGGTGGTGATGCCCACGTGGTTTTGAATCTCCTTGATGACGGTGCGCATCTCCACCCGCAGCTTGGCGTCCAGGTTGGACAGGGGCTCGTCCATCAGCAGCACGTCGGGCTCAATGCACAGGGCCCGGGCCAGGGCTACCCGCTGTTGCTGGCCGCCGGACAGCTTTTCCGGCATCCGGTCGGCCAGGGCGTCGATCTGCATGAGTTTCAGGAATTTATCCGCCTGGGCCCCGATCTGCTTGCGGGGCACGTTTCGGTTGCGCAGGCCGAACTCTACGTTCCTGCGCACCGACATGTGGGGAAAGATGGCGTAGTTCTGGAACACCATGCCGATGTTGCGCTTGGCCGGATCCAGATCGTTAATGCGGGTGTCGTTAAAGTAAAAGTCGCCGCCCTCGATGGAGTTGAACCCTGCGATCATGCGCAGCAGCGTGGTTTTTCCGCAGCCGGAAGGGCCCAGCAGGGTAAACAATTCGCCCCCCTTGATGCTGACGGACAGGTCCTTGATGATGGTGTTGCTGCCATACCGTTTGACCGCATCCTTGATGGTGATGCCTACGCTCATGCCGCCACATTCCCTTCTTCACGATTTATCTTCTTTTGTCCTTCTACATATTGGAGTTTTCAACATACTTGATCCCCAATTGACCATGCAATTATACCATATTATGTCAAAATAATCAATGGTAAGCAAAAAGAATATTTCCCCGCCCAGGGTCCGTTTTTCCCTCCCCATCGCCCGATGGAGCATCCCTCCCGCCGCGCCAATCGCTCGCCCTTCTCCCGCTACCCGCCGGTGCTGCTTCAGCGGCGAGGATTCCCCCCGGGGTGGGGCTGGGGCGGGCCTCCCGCGCCTGGGGCCCCGCCGCGCCCCCTTTCCCAGCGCCCGCCCACTTTCTTCCTTTAATATAAGGCCGTTGCCTTTCTTTGGGAAAAGGCGCCTTTTCATCCACGTCGCCGCCCCAGGGACGAGGATTGACTATCCTTGACCATTAACATAATATTTTCATTTTCCCCATTGACAAAGCGGGGCTATGGTGCTAATCTATACCCAGCGATTAGCACTCGACCATTTAGAGTGCTAACAGGCCGAAAGGAGGGGTCGGAAGATGAAATTGGACGAGCGCAAATTCATGATTTTGCAGGCCATCATCGACGACTATATCATGACGGCCGTGCCGGTGGGGTCCCGGACCATCTCCCGCAAGGCGGGAGTAGGATTTTCCCCGGCCACCATTCGCAATGAAATGAGCGACTTGGAGGAATTGGGCTATTTGGACCAGCCCCATACCTCGGCGGGGCGGGTGCCCTCGCCCAAGGCCTACCGGCTGTACGTGGATCATCTGCTGAAGGTGAACGAGGTGAGCCGGGAGGACGCCCAGCGCATCTCCAGTTACCTGAACAGCCGGGCGGGCCAGGTGGAGCAGGTGATGCAGAGCGCCGCCCAGGTGCTGTCCGACATAACCCACTACACCGCAGTGGTAGCCGCGCCCCAGTTGGAGACGCTGCGCATACGGCGGGTGCAGCTGGTGCCTATCAGCGAAAACACCGCCCTGATGATCGTGGTGACCAACGCGGGCATCATCAAGGACGCGGTGGTGCGGGTGCCCGAAGAGATGGACCCTCATCACCTGTACGCCCTGTCCCAGATGCTCACCGAGCAGCTGGACGGCCTGTCCATGAGCCAGGTGCGCTCCCGGTTCGCCGACATGTTCCGGGACCTGAAGGAAAACCGCAAGCTGCTGGCCGGGGTGCTGGACGTGCTGGAGAACCGCATCGCCCAGCGGGAATCCCAGCAGATGGTGGTGGGCGGCACCACCAACCTGCTGTCCTACCCGGAGTATTCCGACGTGGAGAAGGCCAGAAGCTTTCTGTCGGTACTGGAGTGCAAGGAAAAGCTGTACCCCCTGCTGCGCCAGGCGGGCAGCGTGGAGTTTTCCATCCGCATCGGCCCGGAGAACGACCTGCCGGAGCTGAGCGAGTGCTCCATCCTCACCGCTACCTACCGGGTGGGGGGGCATTCCACGGGCACCATGGGCATTATCGGCCCAACCCGCATGAATTACGGCAAAGTAATGTCGGTGCTGTCCTATATGGGCAAAGCCATCACCGACATGCTGTCTGAGAAATAGAGGTGTAAGCATTGGACGAGGAGAAGATCACCCAGGCCCAGGAAACCGGGGAGAGCGTTCCCCAGGGAGAAGAAACAGCCCCCCAGACCGGGGAGCAGCCCCAGGAGCAGTCCGCCCAGGAAGCGCCCGCCGCCACGGAGGACGAGTGGCGCGCCGCCCTGGAGCAGGCGGTAAAGGACCGGGACGCCTACCTGGCCATGGCCCAGCGGGCCCAAGCGGATTTCCAGAACTTCAAGCGGCGCAACCAACAGGTACGCGCCGACGCCTATGACGATGGAGTGCGGGAGGCGCTGACCGCCCTGCTGCCCACCATCGACAACCTGGAGCGGGCGGTGCAGGCAGCCCAGCAGCAGGGCGAAGGCGGCTTGCTGGACGGGGTCAAGATGACCTTAAAGCTGCTGATGGAAGCGGCCGGCAAGCTGGGCCTGGAGGAAGTACCCGCCCTGGGCGAAAAATTCGACCCGGAGCTGCACAACGCGGTGATGCGGGCCGAGGAAGGCGAGCCGGGCACTGTGCTGGAAGTATTTGAGAAGGGATACCGCGCCCGGGGGCGCATTATCCGCTACGCGATGGTGAAAGTCGCCGTCGAATAGCCATAAGCAAGACAAACCAAACCGTTATAATATGGACGATTGAATTTTCAGGAGGATACGCATTATGAGCAAGATTATCGGTATCGATCTGGGCACCACCAATTCCTGTGTGGCCGTGATGGAGGGCTCCGAGCCCACCGTCATCGCCAACCCTGAAGGCAGCCGCACCACCCCCTCGGTGGTGGCTTTCGCCAAGAACGGCGAGCGCCTCATCGGCCAGGTGGCCAAGCGCCAAGCGGTCACCAACCCGGACCGCACCGTGATTTCCATTAAGCGGGAGATGGGCACCGACTATCGGGTGAACATCGACGGCAAAAACTATACGCCCCAGGAGATCAGCGCCATGATTCTGCAAAAGCTGAAGAGCGACGCCGAGGCCTATCTGGGGGAGACCGTGACCCAGGCGGTCATTACCGTGCCGGCTTACTTCTCCGACGCCCAGCGTCAGGCCACCAAGGATGCCGGACGCATCGCCGGCCTGGAGGTGCTGCGCAT
>DVHZ01000036.1 GCA_018711685.1 Candidatus Excrementavichristensenella intestinipullorum
CCGGCCCCCCCACCCCCCGCGTCGCCCCGGCGGATGCGCACTGCCGCAGCTGAGGGAGGAGGCCGGGACAGGGCGGACTCAGTCCCCGTCCGGCTGAAAGGGCAGCGCGCCGTTAAACACCTGGCCCACCACCATGGCCAGAGAGCCCACCACCGCGGCCTGGGGGCCGAAGGTGGCGAAGCGCACCGGCACGGCGCGGCAGTCGGGGGCCAAACTGGAGCGCTGGATGCGTTCCTCCAGCATATCCCGGATGAGCCCGCCGTAGGACTCGTCCTCCTGCTGGCACAGATAGATGAGCTCGGGGTCGAACACGTTGACCATATTCACCAGGGCGCAGGCCAGGTAATCGCAGTACTCCCGGCAGGCGTCCAGCGCGCCCGCGTGTCCGGCCAGGGCGGCCCGCCAGATGCCCGCCCAATCCAGGGCGCAGCCAGGGGGCAGGGGATGCTGGGACAAGGTTTGCCCCACCCGCTGCGCCATGCGCTGGGCGTTGGCGTACAGCTCCAGGCAGCCCTTACTGCCGCAGGCGCAGGAGGGGCCGTCGAAGCGGATGCAGGTATGTCCCAGCTCACCCCCCAGCCCGCGGGCCCCGGCGTAGGGTTTGTCCTCCACGATGATGCCGCAGCCGATGCCCTCCCAGATGAGCAGGAACAGGAAGTTGGAATGGGCGCGGCCCTCGCCGAACAGCTTTTCCCCCTGGGCGCACGCCATGCTGTCCGAGGCCAGGAACACCGGCAGGCCGGTATCCCGCTCCACCGCCCCCACGATGGGAATGTCCCGCAGCCCAAAAAAGTTGGCGGGGGAGAGGATGGTGCCCCGCTGGGTGCTCACCGGGCCAATGGCGGCGATTCCCACGCCCAGCACCGGCCGGTCCAGGTCCCGCCGCACCTGGCGGATGGCCTCCAGGGTAAGGCGGATTAGGGCGTTCTGGTCCATGGAGGCAGGGTAGGGCCGTTTTTCCCGGCGCAGGATACGGGTGCGCAGGTCGCCGGCGGTGACCTGAACGTCGTGGCGGGAGATGGACACGCCGATGACGCAAGGCGAGGTATCGGTGAGGTCCAGATAGCCGGGCCTGCGTCCCAAAGCGCCCTGGGCGCAGCGGCCGGCTTCGAGCTCCCGAACGATGCCTGAGCCCATGAGCTCGCCGATGATGTTGCTCATGCTCATCTTACTCAGGCCGGTCCGGCGCGCCAATTCCCCTCGGGAGATCATGGGGGTGTCCACGATGGCCCGCAGCACCAGGCACCGGTTTTCCTTTTTTACGTCGTTGACCCCCAATCCCTGCCTATCCACGGCGTTCACCTCCTCTCCGGCGCCGCTTCTCAGGGGATGCCGCCCGCCGCCCGGAGGGGCGGAGGGGCGTCCGGCCCAAGAAAAATGGGGGCGGCCTCTCTTTCTCTTTAAGAGTGGGCGGCCGAGTTGGCCGCCCACATAGGTCTGTTCACTTGATGGGGGTGGGCTTATCCCAGCAGCTCGGCGCAGGCGGCGGCGTCCAGCACGGAAACGCCGGTGTCCACGTCTTCGAACTCGGTCTCGCCCTGGAGAGCCTTGGCCGCAGTCATCATGCCCTCATAGCCCATGTTGTAGGGGTTCTGGGCCATGGTGCACAGCAGGCTGCCGTCGGCCACCAGGTTCAGGATGGCGTCGGACTTGTCGAAGCCCACGCCCACAACGCCGCCGCCGTTGGCCGCGATGGCGTTGCCGGTGCCCACGGTGCAGCCCTCGTTGGCGCCGAAGATGCCTACCACGCCCTCGGTGATGAAGTTGTTGGCGATCTCCTGGCTCAGGGTGGCGTCGCCGTTGGAGTACTGGGTCTCAAGGATTTCGAAAGCGCTGCCGGCGAAAGCTTCCCGGAAGCCTTCCTCGCGCTGAGCGGTGGAGGCGGTGGCGGCGTTCACGTTGACGATACCGATCTTGCCCTCGGTGATGCCCTGATCGGCCAGCGCGGCCAGCATCTGCTCGCCAGCCAGCACGCCGGCGTTCTTGTTGTTGGTGGCCAGGGTCTGGATGGCGCCGTCATAGTTGGCGGGGGAGTCCACGTAGATCAGGATGACGCCCTCGTTGTGCAGCTCCTCCAGAGTGGCTACCTGGGTGTCGGGGCCGTTGGAGGCCAGCAGGATGACCTCGGCGTTGTCGGCGTAGGCGTTGTTGATGCACTCGATCTGGGCTGCGTCATCCTTGCCCTGGGTGGGCGCGTTCCACACGTACTCAATGTCGATGCCCTGCTCGGCCAGCTCGGCCACGGCGGCCTGGCAGCCCTCGTCCACGCTCACCCAGTGAGCGTCGAACAGATCCATGGTGATCAGATACACCTTATGGCTCTCGGCCATGGCGGCGGTGCAACCCAGGGCCAGCACCAGACAGAGGACGACGGCGAACAATTTCTTCATAAAGTTGGTTCCTCCTTACGTTGTTTTATCTAAAGCGCAAGCGCCTTAAATCGGAAAGGGAATCAGGTGACCTTGGGCTTCTTGGAGAAGCGGCCGCTGCGGGCCACCACGTCGGCCAATACGCTGAGCACCACGATGACGCCGATGATCACGTTGCGGGGCCCCACCGCCACGCCGGCAAACTGCAGGCCGTTGCTCAGCACGCTCCACACGCCTGCGCCCACAACGGTGCCCAGCAGGATGCCCTGGCCGCCCAAGGTACTCACGCCGCCGATAACCGAGGCAGCTACCGCGTACATCTCGTAGGACAGGCCGGCGTCCATGGTGCCGGTGCCGGTGGTGGCGCACTGGATGAGCCCCACCAGGCCGGCGCAGGCCGCGCTGACCAGGTAGGCCTTGGTGGTGGTCCAGAACACGCTGACGCCGGACAGCTTGGCCGCCTCGATGTTGGAACCGATGGCGTACAGGTGCCGGCCGGTGCGGGTCTGGCTGAGGATGAAGTTGAAGATCAGCCACACCACCACGGCGATCCAGAAGGTGTTGTAAATGTCCAGCAGCTTTCCGTAGTAGAAGAAATCCCGGAACTCCTTGGCGAAATCGCCGATGGAGTTGGTGTTCATGTTGTTGTTGACCATCTGGGCGATGCCCCGGGCCACAGACATGGTACCCAAGGTGGCGATGAAGGGGGGCAGCTTACAGCCGGCCACCAGCACGCCGTTGATCAGGCCGGTGGCGATGCACAGCGCCATGGTGACGATGCAGGCGGCCAGGGGATGCCAGCCGTTGCACATCAGGGTGGCGCTGGTCATGCAGCTCATGCCCAGCACCGAGCCGATGGACAGGTCGATGTTGCCGGTGATCAGCACGAAGGACTGGCCGATGCCCACGATGAGGAATGGGGCGAACTGGCGCAGCAGGTTGGCCACGTTGCGGGAACCTAGGAAGTTGGGATTGACCACGTTGAACACGCCGCACAGCACGATGAGGCCGCAGAACACGGTGATGACCTGGCCCATGCCTCGGATGGAGAATACCCTTTTGAATACGTTGGGCTTTTGTTCCATAGATGGTTGCTCCTTTCGTCCGGCTTAGGCCGTTTGGATTTTCTTCTCGAACCGGGTGGCCAGCTCCAGAATGCGCTCCTGGGTGGCCTCCTTTACGTCCAGCTCGCCGGTTACCCGCCCGTCGCACATCACGATGATCCGGTCGGATATGCCCAGAATCTCTGGAAGCTCGCTGGAGACGAACAGCACCCCGATGCCCTCTTCCTTCAGCTTGTTCATCAGGTGGTAGATCTCCACCTTGGCCGCTACGTCGATGCCTCGGGTGGGCTCGTCGAACATCACCACCCGGGAATGACGGGCCAGCCACTTGCCCACCACCACTTTTTGCTGGTTGCCGCCGGACAAACTGCCTGCGTCCACCAGGTCGTTGGGCAGCTTGATCTGAAGATCCTTAATCGCACCCTGGGTCATGCGGCTCACCTGACGCTTGTTCACCGTGGTCAGCGCACCGCAAACGATATCCAAATTGGGCAGAGCGATGTTATCCCGAATGGACAGCTTGGTACACAGCCCGTCCCGCTTGCGGTCCTCCGGCACCAGCACCACGCCCGCCTTGATGGCGTCCATGGGCCGGTTGATGGTCAGAGGCTTGCCCTCCAGCAGGATCTCTCCGGACTCCTTGCGGTCGATGCCGAAAATAGCCCGGGTGGTCTCGGTGCGCCCCGCGCCCATCAGCCCGGCAATGCCCACGATCTCGCCCTTGCGCAGCTCCAGGCTCACGTCCCGCACCATGCGCCCCGCGTTGAGGTGGCGCACCTGGAAGATGGTTTCCCCCACCGGGCAGCTCACCCGGGGGAACTTTTCCTTGATTTCACGGCCAACCATATAGGAAATGATCTCGTTGAGGCTTACGCTGGCAAAGGGCATTTCCGCCACAAACTGACCGTCCCGCAGGATGGTCACGTCATCCACGATGTGCTGCAGCTCCTCCAGACGGTGGGAGATGTACACGATGCCCCGGCCCTCATCCCGCAGCTGGCGGATGATGCGGAACAGCTCCTCAATCTCCTTGGAGGTCAGGGCGCTGGTGGGCTCGTCCATGATCAGCACCCGGGCGTTGGTGGACAGCGCCTTGGCGATTTCCACCATCTGCTGCTTGGATACCTGAAGATCCCCCACGATGGTGGTAGGCTTCAGGTCGATGCGCAGGTTGTCCAGAATCTTGCCCGCTTCCCGGTTCATCTCCCGCTGGGACAGCCGGCGCAGGGCGCCCACTTTCTCCCGGCCCAGGAAGATGTTCTCCGCCACCGACAGGTGACGGCACAGGTTCAGCTCCTGGTGGATGATGGCGATGCCCAATTCCTGGGCCCGCTTGGGCGAGATGGTGTCGATCTCCTGGCCGAATACCCGGATGGACCCCGCATCCCGGGGATAGACCCCGGACAGGATCTTCATCAGGGTGGACTTGCCCGCGCCGTTTTCGCCCAGCAGCGCCATCACCTGGCCCGCCTTCAGGCGAAAGGACACGTTGTCCAGGGCCTTCACTCCGGGGAACTGCTTGCAGATGCCCTGCATCTCGATGATGTACCCGTTCTTGTCTTTCTCCATAGCCACCTGCACTTCCCGGCGGCGCCGCCGCCCACACTGAATTCGTAAAAAGCCTTTACAATATAAGGAGATTATAACACGCTCTATAGCCGCTGTCAATAAGGAAAAGAAAAAAACTGCCGGGAAAACACAGGATTTTCCCGGCAAAATTGGTTCAATTCCCTGAACATTCGTCTGCAATGATCGGATACACTCTTAACATTTGCCTGTGTTCGGCATGGTTTTCTGCCGGTCTACAGGAGAACCGCGCCGGAGGAGAAATAGGGATGGAGCCTCTGGATTAGGGCGAGGCGGAGGGGAGGACGGCGGTTAAGGAGAAGCGGCGTGCATGGAGGCGACCAGGATGCGGGGAGGACTAGGAGGGTGGGGGGGCATCCCCGTCCTGAGGATCGCGGCGCCAGGGTAGGGGCAGGCTGCGCAGGGCCAGGGTAATGAGGGCGTTGAGGGCGGTGTGCAGGGTTTGCTTTTCGTCCGGATTCATGTTGTACAGCTCCCGCAGGGCGGCCCGGGCGGATTGCAGAGGGGTCTGGGCCAGCTGGCCCAGGGTGTCGGCCTGGGTAGCGGCCAACAGGTCGTATATCGCCTGGCTGAAGCGGCGGCGGGCCTGGTCGTCCATGCCCTGAATCCACTGGCGCAGCACTCGGTTGGCCGCCTCGCTCTCGGGGCTGAGGGCGGCCTCGGATACAAAGGCGGGACCCAACACCTGCCAGGAAAAGGCGTTGTGCTGGGTAATGGCGCCGCCTTCGCTGGCCACGATCTGATAGGCGGCCTCGTGCTCCAATAGCATGCCCACGATAGAAAAGTGGGGCACGTATAGCCGCAGCCGGGTCCGGATTTGTTGATAGCCGGGGCTTTGTACCAGGGCCTGTTGCTGGCCGGGTCCGTCGAAACTGCATATGCGCCGGATGCGCTGCTGAACCTGGGGCCCGGCGCAGGCGGCGGCATAGACCGCCAGATTGCCTCCCTTGGAATGGCCGCACAGGTATAGGGGACCGAAAAAGGCCTGGGCGGCCTTTTCCAGGTAGAGCAGGGAGCGGCGCTGGGCCGGAGCCGGATCTCCGTAGGACAGGGCCATATCTTCCCGCCAACCGGTGATGGAATCGTCGGTGCCCCGGAAAGCCACTACCGCCCCGCCTTGGGGCAAGGGATAGGTCACCGCGCCGAACTGGGTCTGGGCCTGGTGATCCAGCTCGCTTTGGTATCCGGCCATATCCACCCCGGTGAACCGGGTACATAGGGACAACAGCTCCATAAGCTGCCGGTTGCCCGCCCATAGATAGCTGGTTTGGTGTACCGCCTGGCCCTGCGGGTCCTGCTGCAGGAGTTGGGCGCAGGTCTGGGCCAGGGAGCGCCGCTGGTCCATGCGCCCCTCGCCGCCGAGCTGGGCGTCGAAATTCACGTAGGAGAGCTGGGCCAGAATGAGCAGGTCCACGTCGTTCAGCGGGCTGGCCTGCCAGTGCAGATCCCCTCTCCAGCGCAGGTAATCCAGTATATTGGCCATGGCTCACGCTCCTTCCACGGAGAGATCCTGGGGCTGGGCCTCCAGGGGATATACCGCCAGCAGCACGCCCTGGCGCACCCACACCTGAGCGGGGCCGCCGGTGAACTGGTTGCTCACGCCGATGGGGAAGGCGGCGCTGAGGGTCGCGTCCTTCAAGGTATATTTCATGCCCTGGATGGTCACGCCCCGGCACCGGCTGGTGAGGGAAAAGGCGGAAAAAGCGCCCTGGAGCCCGGGGGGAAAGGCCAGCCCGCCCCGGCGGATGGCGGTGAGGGCGGCGTCCCGGGCGTACAGGGTGCCCCGGGCGCCCCGCTGGGCCAGAAAGTGCAGGCACTGGATGTTGGCCAACGTGTGGTCTATACGCCCGCCGGTGCCGCCGTACAGGGCGAAGCGGGTATAGCCCGCTCGCAGCCCCAGGCGCAGGGCGGCCAGCATGTCGGTATCGTCCTTTACCACCGGCAGCCGCAGCGTTTTCAGTCCCGCCGGGGGCGGCGCCGAATCGAAATCCCCTATCACCAGATGGGGAGTCAACCCCGCCGCCAGCAAATGGGGATAGCCCCCGTCCGCCGCGACCAGAAAATCTTCCGCCTCCAACCTGGGCGCGCCGAACCACTCTCCCGCGCCCACCACCACAAACCTGCCGGCCATACCGCCGCCTCCTTCCGGACATGACACCATCTTACAGGATTGAGGTGACGATTGCAAGCCCCAACCGGGGCTTGGCCTCATTCCTGGCCCAATTCCACCGTTACCGACACATCCACGGCGGCTTGGCAAAATTTTTCCCGGAAAGCGTAGGCGGTAAAGCTGTCCACGGTGGGAAAGCCCAGGGCCGCCCGTTGGGCCAGATTCAGGGGCTCCACCCCCGCCTGCTGGCATTGGGCGAACAGGCGCGTGATATCCTGGGTTACCCGGCGGCGCACCTGCTCCAGGTCAATGTTGCGCCTGGGGGGATAAGCGCGAAGGGCCAGTTCTATCTGGATTTCCAGCGATTGCTCGCCCAGCTCCAGATGCGCCTGAGGCGCACCCTGGGCCCGCAGTTCCAACGCCTGACCCTGAGCCAGATAACTCACCGAATCCACCTCGCCCCGCAGTACGCATAGCCAGCGGCTGCTCACGCCGTCCAGCGTCCCCACCATTTGTCCGTCCCGCATCAGGGCGCAGCCCATATACTGGTTCAGGTTAGGCCCGGTGCGGGGCAGCGTGCCCGGATAGGCGTCCTGGGCGGTGGAGACGGGTCCGTCCTCCCCGGTTCCCCCGCCATTGCGGGCCGTCTGGCCGTCCAGGGACGGCGGCTCTCCGGCGGAGGCGGGAGCCTGCCCCTGGCCGTCCTGACCTTGCGTGTCCTCCGGACCGGTATCCGCCAGGATGAGCACGGGATCGGAGTAGATGGAGTGGTTGGCGCTGAACAGGTCGTACAGGGTGTTGTAGGGGATGTAGCCGCTTTGCCGGAACTGCTCCAGGGCGGCCATCACGCTGGTGGACAGGCGAATGCCGATGGAGGGTTTTTGCGCCGCCAGAAAATCCCGAGCCGTACCTCGGGTGACGATCACCGCGGCGGAATCGTAGATGTGGTAGGAGAGCACCAGGTCATCCAGAATATGTTTAAAATCCTGAGAGCGGGCCACCGCCTCGGCCACCACCACCGATTTGGTCAGGGTGAGCTGCAAGCGGCTGGGCAAGGTGGCGGCCAGCAGGTCCAAGGCATCGGACAGGTCGGCGCCCTGGGCGGAGAACATTTCGTATTTGGAGCCCCCGGACCCGCTGTCCTCCGAGGAGCCGCCGCCGCCGATGGAGGGAACTTGTACCCACACCTCCACCTGTCCGTTCTGGGCTCTATCGATTCCCAAGGTGATCACGTAAGCCTGGTGCTCCGGCTGTTGGGTCAGACCGCAGCCCCCTAGGCCTAAGCATAATAGCAGCAAAAACGTTGCCGCAAGCGCCTTTTTCATGGGACTGGCCTCCTTTTGCCAGCCAACCGGGCCGGCTCCGCCGCCGGGTCCGGCGAGACGGGGGACGGATTCGCTTCCGGCCGGGCGGGGCTTTCGCCTTTTCTCCGCATGGCCAGGAACAGGGACGCGCCCAGGATGGGCAGCGTAACCAGGACCCAGCGCACCAGGTTGATCCATTGAATGACCTGCCGGTCGGCCAAGGACAGGGCGGTAGCGCCCAAGGCGCCCAGCACGCACAGGCATACGGCCCAGGGCCAGGGCAGGGGAGGCACGGTGAGGGTGAGTAACCGGGCGGAGCACACCGTAGAGAAGGACATCATGGTGAGCATACCCCCATACCAGGCCAGGAGCAGCACCAATTGGAGGGAAGCGGTGACCCGGCCGTTGGTGAGCAACCGGTCGAAATAGAACAGACGGGTATCGGGCACGCCGGTCATCATGGGGGCCAGCATGGACCACAGGGCCAGCAAGCCCCCCGCGGCCAAGGCGATATAGCCTACCAGCGCTGGGGGAGAGAAGGCTTTGCCGGCTTTGCCGTCCCCCATCAGCCATAGCCCGGTCAACCCGGTCATCAACCCGGCTAGATGGGGCAGGGGACGGGCAAGAACCGGCAATCCGGGACCCAGCAGAGGGGCCAGCCAGCCCGGATTCAGGGCAGTGAGCTGCACCAAGACGGTGATGGCCAGCATCAGCCCGATCACCCATAATCCTACCCGCGCCGCGCCGCCTACCGCCCGCACGCCGGCCAGGCAGCCCAGCAGGGCGCAGGCCGCCAGCAACAGGGTGAGCAGCCAGGGCCGCACGTCCTCCAACAGGGTATGGCTGGCGGACAGGGTAAAAAAGCGCATGACGCAGCACAAGTCGTGCAAGGAGAACAGGCACAGCGCCCCGCAAAAAATCCTGGCCGGGATGCCGGTGCATTTGCTGGCGGGAGGCGCGGCCCATCGCTGTTGCAGAAAACCCAGGCACAGCGCCAGGGGCAGGGTGAGGGCGCAGGCGGCCAGGGCGCACAGCCACCCCGCGTTGAGTAGCTGGGGCAGGTCTATGGCGATGGCGAAGAACAGCCGGGTGCTTAGGGCGATCAGGCCCAGGGCCGCCGCGCTGCGCTGAGGCAAGTAATCCATTATTTTTTATCCCCCTTTCGCCAGCTTCGCGCGTCGCCTGGCCGCCACCGTTTCAGCCAGGAGGCCCGGCTGGCTAGAAACAGCCGCCGCTTTTGCAGCCAGGCGGGCAGACGCAACAGCAGGTCCGGGTTGTGGGGGCGGTAGGGCGCAAAGGGGGCCATCATGGGCTGTCCCAAGGATTGGGCGGCGCACAAGGCGCACAAGTACACGAAGCTAAGCAGGGCGATCCCATAAAGTCCGGCCAAAGCGGCGATGAGCACCAGGCTCAGCCGCAGGATTTCCACCACGATGGACAAGCTATAGGTGGGGGCCACGTAATTGCCCAAACCCGACAGGGCCACGATGATGATGAGGATAGGGCTGATGACGTCCGCCGCCACCGCCGCCTGGCCCAGGATCAGTCCCCCTACGATGCCCAGGGCCGACCCGATCTGGCTGGACATGCGAATGCCCGCCTCGTTGATCATGAAAAAGGACAGCTCCAGGATCAGGGTCTCCACCAGCACGGGAAAGGGTACCCGGGCCCGGGACTCGGCGATGGAGGTGAGCAAGTCCAGGGGGATTACCTGGCGGTGAAAGGTGGTGAGGGCTACGTACAGCCCGGGCAGGTATAGGGACATCAACAAACCCAGGGTGCGCAGCAGCCGGGTAAAGGTGGCGTACTGCCAGCGCAGATAGTTGTCGTCCGCCGCGTGAATCAGGTGAAAAAAGGTGATAGGGGCGATGAGGGCGTAGGGGGAATTGTCCATCAAGATGGCGATCTGCCCGTCGCACACGCAATGGGCGGCCCGGTCGGGCCGCTCGGTCTGGAGCATTTGAGGGATCAGCTGCATGGGCGCATCCTCAATGAACGCCTGTAGTTGGCCGCTGTCGGCCAGATAATCCACCTTCAGGGAAAGGATGCGCCGGCGCACCTCCTCCAGGATGGGTTGGCTGGCTACGCCCTTCAAATAGACCAGGGCCACTTGGCTGGGTATTTGGCAGCCCACCTGCAACATCTCGGTAATCAGCATGGGGGAGCGCACCACCCGGCGAATCAGGGTAATGTTGGTGCGCAGGTTCTCCACAAAGCCCTGCTGAGCGCCGATGACCACCGACTCGTTTTGGGGCCGCTCCACCCCCCGTTTCTCATAGCCCCGGGTTTCCAGGATGAGCGCCTGGCCGCATCCCTCCGCCAACAGCGCTGATTGGCCGTCCAGCAGCGCCTGGACCAGCTCGCTCATCAGGTCGGAAGATGCCGTTCCGGCTAGACTGAGCACCGCTTGCGCCAGGTGGTTTGTCCGCTCCTGGGCGGGCAGTTCCGGCGCCGGCGGGGCGGTTAAACAGGGCCGCAGCACCCCCTCTCCCAGCGCCTGACTGCCCGCCATGCCTTCGATATATAGCAGCGCGGCGGAAAAGCCGCAGGTTTCGAACCGGCGTACCACTAGGTCCTTGTTCAACGGCGCGTTGAATAGGGTTTGAAGCGCGGCTACATTGTCCGCCAGCCCTGGGCCCAGGGCAGACCGCAGCAGCCGCTCGTTGGGTACCTTCTCCATGCTTCGCCCTCCCTCTTTTATGGCCTCAGTATGCCCAGCCCGTAAAGGGAATATGACCTGCTGAGCCAGTGCGCCGCACGCCGCCCTGAACGGGGATTTTTCTGCGCTGGGTGTTGAAACCCTATCACAGTTGTGATATAATATAAAATAACGCATTGGGTAAAGGAGGATTTCCCATGAACAATATCCCCGAGGTTAAATTGGGCATTGTGGCGGTGAGCCGCGATTGCTTTCCCATCGATCTGTCTATAGAGCGGCGCAAAGCGGTTGTGGCCGCCTGCCAGGCTGCCGGCGTGGAGATCACCGAGATCCAGACCACCATCGAAAACGAGGAGCACGCCCTAAAGGCTTTGGAAGAGCTCAAGGCGGCCGGCTGCAACGCCCTGGTGGTGTACCTGGGCAATTTTGGTCCCGAGGGCCCCGAAACCTATTTGGCCGAGCGCTTTGGCCAGCCTTGCATGTTCTGCGCCGCCGCCGAGGAGAATATCCCGGTGCTGTCCGGCCGCCGGGGCGACGCCTATTGCGGTATGCTCAACGCCAGCTATTCCATCAAGCTGCGGGGCTTTAAGGCCTACATCCCCGAGAATCCGGTAGGCGACGCCCAGCACGTGATGGGGCTGATTCGGGATTTCTACCCCATCGCCCGGGCCCTGTTGGGCCTGCGGGACCTGAAGATCATCACCTTCGGCCCCCGTCCCTACGACTTCCTGGCCTGCAACGCCCCCATCGCGCCCCTGTTCAAGCTGGGCATCAACGTGCAGGAGAATTCCGAGCTGGACCTGTTTGCTGCCTTTAACGCCCACAAGGACGATCCCCGTATCCCTCAGGTCATCGCCGATATGGAGGCGGAGCTGGGCGAGGGCAACAAGATGCCCGGCATCCTGCCCAAGCTGGCCCAGTATGAGCTGACGCTGCTGGATTGGGCGGAAGCCAACAAGGGCGCCGCCAAGTACGTGGCCATGGCCAACAAGTGCTGGCCCGCCTTCCAGACCCAGTTCGGCTTTGTGCCCTGCTATGTGAACAGCCGCCTCACCGCCCGGGGCATTCCGGTAGGCTGCGAAGTGGATATCTACGGCGCCCTGTCCGAGTACATCGGCACCTGCGTCACCGGCGCACCGGTTACTCTGTTGGATATCAACAACACCGTGCCCGCAGACATGTACAAGGCCTCCATTGAGGGCAAGCTGGGCTATACCGACAAAGAGGTGTTCATGGGCTTCCACTGCGGCAACACCCCCATCTGCCGCCTGAAGAAGGGCACCATGAAATATCAGCTGATTATGCACCGGGGCCTGGAGCCGGACAAGGAGCCCGACATTACCCGGGGCACCCTGGAAGGGGATATCGTCGACGGGCCCATCACCTTCTTCCGCTTGCAGGCGGATAAGGATTCCCTCCTCAAGTGCTACATTGCCCAGGGCGAGGTGCTGCCTGTGGATACCCAATCTTTCGGAGGTATCGGCGTGTTCGGCATTCCCCAAATGAGCCGCTTCTACCGCCATGTGCTCATTGAGGACGGTTATCCCCATCATGGCGCAGTGGCCTTCGGCGATGTGGGCAAGTACCTGTACGAGATATTCAAGTGGCTGGGTGTGACCAAGATCAGCTTTAACCAGCCCAAGGGGATGCTCTATCCCACCGAGAATCCCTTCGAGAAGTAAAGGAAGGTCTTTCGGAAAAGGAACATTCAGACGCGCCCCGGCTCTGCCGGGGCGCACGCTTGTCTATACTTCCGCCCCCGGCTTCAAGGCCGCCGCCCTTCGGCGGCGGCCTTGAAGCGCCCGGGGGGCTCCGCCCCCCGGGCCCCCCGCGACGGCCATGCCCTGGCTTATTTTGGTTTATCCCGGCTTTTGCTGCGGAGGGCTATCCGGCGGTAGTTCGTAACCCCGCGTTTTCGCGACAGGGCCGCCGCCCGGGGGGCTCCGCCCCCCGGCTCCCCGCTCCCGGGCCAAAACGGCGTTTGTCCGCCGCCAGCTTTGGAGGGCGGGCTAACTGCGGCAACCCTGGCGATATTGGGATGGCGTCATTCGGGCCACGTTTTTAAACGCCTTGGCAAATTTCCCCTGGGTTTCGTAACCCAGCCGG
>DVHZ01000037.1 GCA_018711685.1 Candidatus Excrementavichristensenella intestinipullorum
CCGGCTGGGTTACGAAACCCAGGGGAAATTTGCCAAGGCGTTTAAAAACGTGGCCCGAATGACGCCATCCCAATATCGCCAGGGTTGCCGCAGTTAGCCCGCCCTCCAAAGCTGGCGGCGGACAAACGCCGCCTTGCCCTGGAAGCACGGTGTCTGGGCCGGGCGGAGTCCGGCCCAGACGCCCCGGCCCTGCTGCGCCCGGGGGGCTCCGCCCCCCGGACCCCCCGCAACGGCCTTACCCCGGCTTTTGCTGGAGGGGCCATCCGGCGGTGATTCATACTCCCGGCGTCTCTCGCGGTAAGGGCCGCCGCCATCCGGCGGCGGCCCTTACCGCGCCCGGGGGGCTCTGCCCCCCGGGACCCCCTGACGCGATAAGTGTGGCTTTGGGTGTTCCGGTGCAGCGCCGGTTTTGCTGTGGTGGGAAGCGGGGAGTGTATCGTTCTATCGTTGCTTTTTGGGGTGGTGGGTCATCGGGGATGCGATGTTTTGGCTTTCCCCATTGCCGCCGTTGGGCGGCAATGGAGTTCTTAGGGTATTCGGGAGGTGGGCTCCGCCACATTGCTGCGGCTTGTGGCTCCGCCCGGAATTACTGCCGCCCATAGGCTCCTCGTCCGGGCGGATGCGGGTTTGGCCCCTCTGTTGTATCCGCCCTTTTTGGGGAAGCCTATGGGCGGGAATCAGGTGACGGGAGGACGGAGGACAGGGGATGCGGTGCAGCGGGAAAATCCGGTGGGATAGCGGCCAACTCGGCGCCGGGGGCGCTGCCCCCGGACCCCCGCCAGGGACTCCTCGCCCCTGGACCCCCGCCAAGGGGGGACGGCCCCCCTTGGAACCGCCTTCCTCGCTGGCGCGTAGTTGAAACAACGGCCTGAAACGGCGCTGCGGCGGTAGCCGCTGCGGTATTTCAGGCTATGGGGGGATGGCGCTCTTTGGAACCGCCGCCTGGCTGGCGCGGTGGTGGGGAAACGGTCTCGAACGGGGTGGCGGGGTCCCTGGATGGCGCAAAAAAGCGGCATAGGGCGCGGCGGCGTGACGGCCGCCGTGCCCTATGCCGGTTATCCCTTGGCACTGGTCCTATTCCAGGACTACCGCCGCCTCCTCTTGTGGGGTTACATAGCCGATGGCGGCAGCCTGGGGAATGACTTGCCGCATCCGCTCCAAGCATTCTTGTGCGCAACGCTGGGGAAGGGCGATGAGCAAGCCCCCGCTGGTCTGGGGATCGTAGCAGATGTCCTCCATGGCCCGGCTCACGTCTCCCACAACCTTGACCCCCGCCTGGGCGTAGTCCCGGTTGCGGTAGGCTCCCGCCGGAATAAAGCCCATCTCCGCCATCTCGTAGGCTTCCCCGTGATAGGGGATGTCCTGGGCCCGCAGGTGAATGGTACACCCGCTCCCTTGCGCCATCTCGTAGCTGTGGCCCAGCAGGGCGAAGCCCGTCACGTCGGTGCAGGCGCTCACCGGGTAGTCCACCATGATGTCCCGTGCCGCCTTGTTCAGCGTGGCCATCTGCCGGCACAAGAGGTCCATCAAGGGCTGTTCTATCATGTCCGCCTTATAGGCTGTGGTCAAAATACCAATGCCTAAGGGCTTAGTCAGCAGCAGTACGTCCCCCGGCTTGGCCCCGCTGTTGGTGAGCACCTTGTCCGGCCTCACGAACCCGGACACCGCCAGCCCATAGATGGGTTCCGCCCCGTGGATGGTATGACCCCCCGTGATGATGGCCCCGGCCTCGTAAGCCTTGGCGTAGCCGCCCCGCAGGATCTGGTGTACGGTGGACTTCTCCATCTTCTCCGGCAGGCACAGGATGTTCAGCGCCAGCTTGGGCTCCCCGCCCATGGCGTAGATGTCGCTCATGGCGTTGGCGGCGGCGATCTGCCCGTACAGGAAGGGATCGTCTACGATGGGCGGGAAAAAGTCCGTGGTCTGCACCAGGGCGGTGTTCTCGTCCAGCAGGTATACGCTGGCGTCGTCGCTCTTGTCGTAGCCCACGATCAGCCTGGGGTCGTAGTGGGTTTCAAAGCCCTCCAGCATCCGGCACAGCGTTCCCGCCCCTACCTTGGCCCCGCACCCGGCGCACCGGGCCAGCTTGGTCAGTTTGACTTCCGTCTCCATAGCCCTAACTCCCCTCCGCCCGATATAACACCCGGTACCCCTGCCCCACGATCTCCACGATCTGCTCCACCTCTTCCGGCACCTGCCGGGGCACAGCGCCCTGATACCACACGCAGGTGCCGCAGCTGCTGCTCAGATCCCGGGGCACCGGCCGCAGCTGGGCCGGCCACTGGTTTTGCTGGCACAGCCCCTTGAACCGTATGGCCCCGAAGTGGGAAAAGCACGTAGCGATGCAGTTCATCCCTTCGTCATGGTCAGCGTGTACTCGCCGTCCCTCTCCTCCACCCGCACCTGATACCCCTGATGCTGTGCATAGCGGGTCACGTTTTCCTTGGACGCGGGGTTGTCCACCACCATCTGATACGCGCTGTCCCCCTTCAGCATGGCCTTGCGGATCATGATCACCGGCTCGGGGCAGGAAAGCCCTCTTGCGTCTAGCTGCGTCATATTATTTCTCCTTCTTTCCGGTAAATGTATTGGTCCACGCGATGAGGGTGACCACCGCCAGTCCGATGAGCACCGCCGCTTTCCCCGCCTGGGTGGGGCCGTTGGCGCTGGAGGCCAGCCCGAAATTGTGGGCGAAGGCCGCACCCGCCGCCAGGCCGATCACCGCGATGGCGCTGTCCGCGTTGCCCTCCCCGGACAGCACCAACTGCCGCAGGGGGCACCCGCCCAGCAGCACGCACCCGTAGCCCACCAGCATCATGCCCAGGGCGTTCCACAGCCCGTCGGTATGGGCTACCGGCTGCCCGGCAAAGCCCGGGGCGAACTGACCCGATACCAGGTTCACCACAAAGGCGCTGACCAGTATGGCCCCGAACCCCAGCAAAAGCTTCCATTCCCGGAACAGAACCAGGTCCCGGATGCCTCCCACCATGCACAGCCGGGTGCGCTGGGCCAGTGCGCCCACCACCAGGCCGATGATCAGGCTCACCGCTATGGGCGCGTGGTTGGCGCCGGGCCCGCCTCCCGCCTGGGTAAAGTAGATGAAGGACGGCGCGGCGATCAGCAGCGCCAGCAGCGCCAGCTGAATCGCCGACATGGCCGCGCCCTCCAGGACGCCCTGCCGGTAAGTGCGCTTCAGGGAGTAGCCCTTGTTCAGGAAGAAGACCCCCACCAGGATACCCGCCGTAAACCCTACCAGGCCCAGCAGCGCGTTTCCATCGCCCCCCGCCAGGCGCAGGATCATGCGGAAGGGGCAGCCCAGGAACATCAGGCACCCGATCATCACGAAGAACCCCAGCAGGAACCGAAGCAGCGGGCTGCTTCCGCCTCGCGGCGCGAATTCCTTGGCCCCCAGGGACATGATAAAGCTGCCCAGCACCAGCCCCAGGATCTCCGGGCGCAGGTACTGCACGTTGGCCGCCTGATGGAGGCCCAGCGCTCCGGCGATATCCCGGATAAAGCAGGCGATGCAAAAGCCCATGTTGGCCGGATTGCCCAGCAGCACCAGCGCCACGCTCATGGCGCCAATGCACAGCCCCGCGATGAGGATCGTAACCCTTTCCTTCTTCAGGTTCATAGGATGCGTAACCCCCTCTTGTGAATTTGTATTATTTTAATATATTTTTACAGGAACGTCAAGATCTGTCCCGCTCCCCGAGAAAAATTTGTCCCCTTCGCCGTTTACAACCGCCCCAAATATGTTACAATGAATAGACCCTTCCTTTCAGGAGCGAAATCCGCCATGGAAAAGATCTATTTGGACAATGCCGCCACCACCTTTCCCAAGCCGCCCCAGGTAGCCCAAGCGGTCTACCGGTACATGACCCAGCAGGGGGCCAACATCGGCCGGGGCTGTTACGACAGCGCCTATCAAGTGGAGGAGCTGGTCTTTGAGACCCGGCAGCTGCTCTGCCGCCTCTTTCACGGGCCGGACCCCCGCAGCGTGGTGTTCACCAAGAACGTCACCGAAAGCCTGAACGTGCTGCTCAAGGGGCTGCTGCGCCCGGGGGATCACGTCATCGTCTCCTCCATGGAGCACAACGCGGTGATGCGGCCCCTGGTCCAGCTGGAAAAGCAGGGCTGTTCCTTCTCCCGGGCCGCCTGCAGCGCCGGCGGGACGCTGCTGCCCGGCGCCCTGGAGGCCTGCCTTCAGCCCAACACCCGGGCGGTGGTGATGACCCACGCCAGCAACGTATGCGGCGCCCTGATGCCCGCCGCCCAGGTGGGCGCGTTCTGCCGGGCTCACCACCTGCTCTTCATCCTGGACAGCGCCCAGACCGCCGGAACCTGGCCCGTGGACATGCAGGCCATGTCCATAGACGCCCTGGCCTTCACCGGCCACAAGGGGCTGCTGGGGCCCCAGGGCACCGGCGGTTTTCTGCTGGCGGAGGGGATGGAAGGGCGCTTGGAGCCCCTGCTCTCCGGGGGTACCGGCAGCATGAGCCACAGCGAGGAAGCGCCCGCCTTTCTGCCCGACCGCTTCGAGGCGGGCACCCTGAACCTGCCGGGCATTCTGGGCCTGCGGGAAGGGCTGTTGTGGCTCCAGGAGACCGGCCTGGACCGGGTACGGGAGCACGAATTGGCCCTCACCGGGCGCTTCCTTCAGGGGCTGGCGCCCCTGGAGGCCCAGGGGCTGCTGCGGGTTTTCGGCCCCAGGGGCTTAGAATCGCGCACCGGGGTGGTGTCCCTTCAGGTGCTCACCCGGGAGCTGGCCCAGGCCGCCTACGAGCTGGACGCCCGCTACGGCATCATGACCCGGGTAGGGCTGCACTGCGCCCCTTCCGCCCACAAGACCCTGGGCACCTTCCCCACGGGCACCATTCGCTTCTCCTTCGGCTGGTGGAACACCCCCGGCCAGGTGGACGCGGCCCTGGAGGCCCTGGAGGCCATCTGCCGTCAAGCGCCCTAGCCCCCCGCCGGGCCGCCCGGTTCCGGCCATGGTTCCGGGAGCCTTTCCAGCCCCTAAAAATCCCCCTCCGCCGGGCTGGGGCCCTCCCGGCGGTTTTCTTGCGCCTTTCCGGCGAAACGGCCCGGCGGCTTGGCCTCACGCCCCGGCGGGATTGTCGTACAGCAGCAGCACGTTGGCGGGGGCGATGCCCAGTTCTTGAGGCAATCCGCCCCCCACCCGGTCCTTGGGGACGCGCCACCAGAGGTCCTCCGTGCCGGGCTGTTGATTGGCCCACCGGAAGCAATAGGTGGTTTCAAAGGGCTCCTCCATGACGCCAGTAAAGGCCACCCGGTTCATGTTGCTGGGGGTCTTGGGGTTGAAGTAGTGGGCCCGTATGCCCACGGCGGTAATCCCGTCTTCCACCGCCTTGGCGGTGGTCAGGGATAGGCCCCACTGGGGCACCTCCACCTGGTGGCTGCCCCGCTTCACCGCCGGGGCGATGTTCTTGCAGCCGGTGAGGGCTGCGGCGCAGCTGGTGCCCGGGTCGGCGAAGAGCGCCTTGGTATCCTTTACGGCCAGCAGCCGTCCCTCCTCCATCACCCCGATGCGGCGGCACAGCCGGTACGCCTCGTCCCGGCTATGGGTCACCATGAGCGTCTCTCCCGGAAACTGGGCCAGCATTTCCTGCATCTGGATTTGCAATTTTTCCCGCAGGTGGCTGTCCAGGGCGCTGAAGGGCTCGTCCAGCATCAGCAGCCGGGGCTTGCTCACCCAGATTCGGGCCAGCGCCGCCCGTTGGGCCTGGCCTCCCGACAGCTGATGGGGGCGGTGGTTTTCCAGGCCCCTCAGCTGCATCACGTCCAGCATGGCCTCCAGGGCGGCTTGCCGCCGGGCCCTGTCCTTTTCGCCCCGCAAGGCGCACAGGATGTTCTGCCGCACCGTCATGTTGGGGAACAGGGCGTAATGCTGAAACAGGTACCCCACCTGCCGTTTCTGGGGCTTCAGGTCGATCTTGGCGGCGCTGTCGTACAGGGTGACGCCGTCCAGCACGATCTTGCCCCGGTCCGGCGTCTCGATGCCGGCGATGCACTTGAGGGTATAGCTCTTGCCGCACCCCGACGCCCCCAGCAGGCCCAGCACGCCTCCCTGGGTTTCAAACTGTATCTTCAGGTGAAAGTCCCCCAACCGCTTTTCCACGTCCACATAGAGGCTCATGCTTTCACCGCCCTTTTCTGCTTTCGCTCCAGCATGTTCACCACCAGCAGCACCGCCGCGCTGATGGCCAGATTGATCAGCACCCACGCCATGGCCCCGCCCTCGTCGTTGGTGCGCCACAGCTGGTACACCGTGGTGGCGATGGTGGCGGTGCGCCCCGGGGTATACCCGATGAGCATACTGGTGGCCCCGTACTCCCCCAGGGCCCGGGCAAAGGCCAGCACCGCCCCCGCCAGAATGCCCTGCCTACAGGCGGGCATACGCACCCGCCAGAAGATATAGCTGTCCGAAAGCCCCAGGGTGCGCCCGGCGTAAGCCAAGGTCTCGTCGAAGCTCTCGAAAGCGCCCCGGGCGGTGCGGTACATCAGGGGAAAGGCCACCACCACCGCCGCCAGGATGCCGCCGTACCAGGTCATCACGAACTTGATCCCCCATTGGGCCAGAAATTGGCCCAACGGCCGCTTCAAGCCGAAGACCAGCAGCAGAAAATAGCCGCACACCGTAGGCGGCAGCACCATGGGCAGCGTCAGCGCCACGTCCAGCAAGCCCTTCACCCACCGGGGCAGCCGCGCCGCGTAATAGGCGAAAAAGATGCCCCCGAAAAACACGATGACGCTGCTGATGGCGGCGATGCGCAGCGAATTGAACAGCGGATACAGGTCCATGGCCACCCTCCTTCCTCCAACGGCGCACCGCGCCCCGGCGGTCCGCCGGGGCGCGGCAGTCTCAGCGGCGCGGCCTATTCCGCCGGGGAAAAGCCCACGCCCTCAAATACCGCCATGGCTTCCTGGGTGGTCAGGTAGTCCAAAAATGCCTGGGCCTGCTGGGGATTGCGGCTCACCTTGAGCACCGCCGCAGGGTAGATCACCTGGCCGCACATCTCCTGGGTGGCGGTGTCCACCACGGTGAGCCCGGCGCTGAAGGCGTCGGTGCAGTACACCACGCCGCAGTCCACGCTGCCCTGGGCTACCTGGGTGGTGACCTCCTTCACGTTGGTGCCGTAGGTGATGACCCCGGCGTTGGCCAGCGCTTCCTCGTCCAGGCCGTAGTAGGCCAATATGTTCTGGGTGTACTGGCCCACGGGCACGTCGCTGTTGCCCATGGCCATCAGGATATCCCCCGCCGCCAGGCGCTGGGCCAGCTGGTCAAAGCTATCCAGGGTTCCCTCCCCGCCCTGGGGCACCACCAGGGCCACCTTGTTCTCCAGCAGGTTCAGCCGGGTGCCCGGCTCCACAAAATCCAGCCCCTCCTGGTTCACCTGGGGGCTGGCCTGGATGTCCAGCTGATCCATCTGTTTTTGCCCGGCGGAGATGAACAGATCGCAGCCGGCGCCCTCCTGAATCTGGGTCTTCAGGGTGCCCGAGGAATCGAAGTTGTACAGGATGGTCACCCCGGGGTTCTGGGCCTCGTAGGTGGTCTTGATCTGCTCCAGGGTCTCCGTCATGGAGGCCGCCGCAAACACGATCAGCTCCACCTTTTCCTCCGCCCCTGCGGCGGCGCCTCCGCCGCAAAGGGTCAGGCTGACGGCCAGCGCCGCAGCCAGCGTCCAGGTCAGGTACTTCTTCCAGGTCTTCATGGTCTCTCGCTCCTTGGCCCGTATTTCAGGGCATGTATTTTACCAGCGTGGTTTTACACGCTCAGTAACGTAAGATGGTCATGAATGGGCCCGGCCTGCGCCAAGCCCCGCCCTGGGCGAAAGCGGCGCCGTCCCCTTTCCGGGGGCGCCCCCGCCCGGCGAAAAAACGCGGTTCAGCCTCCGCTAGGGCCGGGCGCAGTCCCCGCCCTGGCCCCGCAACAGCTGTAGGGCGTGGGGCAATACCTCCAGGAATACGTCCATGCACTCCATGCAGGCCCTGGGGCTGCCGGGCAGGTTGACGATCAGCGTGCCGCCCCGGATGACGCTGACCCCCCTGGACAGCATGGCCCGAGGGGTGATGGCCATGGAGGCCCCCCGGATGGCCTGGGCGATGCCGGGGGCGTCCCGGTGGGCCACCGCCATCGTGGCCTCAGGGGTCCTGTCCCGGGGCGCAAACCCGGTGCCGCCGGTGGTCAGGATCAGGTCCACCCGGCGCTGGTCGGCCAACCGGATCAGGTGCTCCTTCAGGGCCTGCTCGCCGTCGGGCAGCAAGAGCTGCTCCGCCACCTGGTACCCCGCTTCCTTCAGCCGCTGTGCCACGGCGGGCCCGCTTAGGTCCTGCCGTTCCCCTGCGGCGCACCGGTCGCTGAGGGTGATCACCGCCGCCTGCCAGGGATAGGGCTGGGCGCGGCGCTCCACTTCCATCTGGTCCCCCACCCGGATCACGCCGGGAGAGAGCACCCGGGCGAACACCCCTTCCCGGGGCATGATGCACTCCCCCATCCGCTGATAAATCTGACAGTGGCTGTGGCAATCCTTGCCGATTTGGGTGATCTCCAGGACCACCTCCCCGCAGCGCAGCAGGGCGCCCACCGGCAGCTGGGACAAGCCGATGCCCTCCACCACCAGGTTCTCCCCGAAATCCCCTGGGTTTACCCCTGCGCCCTGCCGGTTGAAGGCCCGGATTTTGTCCGCACCCAACAGGCTCACCTGCCGGTGCCAGTGCCCGGCGTGGGCGTCCCCCTCAATGCCCCAGTCCTTTAAAAACACGGCGCTGTCCACCGGGCTCTTGGCTACCCCGCGCCTGCCGCTGACGCACACCGCCATCACTTTTCCCATGTTATCCTCCCATCTGATTCCCAGCCAGTCCCCCAGCCCTCGGAAAAACCCTGACGCCGGGGCGGACTCTCGCTTCCCCCGCCTGACGGGCGCTGGTCCTCCGGAGGCAGATTTCCGCCGGGGTGGATTTTCTCATCCCATGCCTGACGGGTGCTCCTCCTCCGGAAGCAGACTTCCGCCGGGGCGGGCAGGCTCCCTCAGCCCCCGATCTGGTCCATGGTGAGCGCCTCGGTTACCGCATCCGCCTTTTCAAAGCAGTGGCCCCAGGGCTTTTGCAGGATGGCCTGGGCCATAGCCTGGCCCAGGGCCTCTCCCGGTGCGCCGCCCCGCAGCAGCAGCCCCAGCTCATAGCGCTCCCGATAGCACAGGCAGGGCTTGAATCCCCCCGTGCTGGTGAGCCGCACCCGGTTGCACTGGGCGCAGAACCGGCGGCTCAGGGCGGCGATCAGGCCCACCCGCCCCCTCAGCCCCTCCGTGGCAAAGTAGCTGGCGGGGCCGTTGCCCCGGCGCTCCTGCACCGGGTGCAGGTCGGGCCACCGCTCCTTTAGGATGGCCAGCGCCCGCTCCGGCGGCACGCCCTGCACCTTGGCGCCCCAGCCGATGGGCATCAGCTGGATAAAGCGCACGTCCACGGGCAGCTCCCGGCCCAGCAGGGCCAGCTCCGCCACCTGGCACAGGTTTTCCTCCAGCAGCACCGCGTTAACCTTGGTGCGCAATCCCCGCCGGACGCACTCCGCCAGCAGCGCCGGCATGGCCTTTGCCGCCGCCCCCGGCCGCCCAGTGATGGCCTGGTACAGCTGGGGGTCCAGGGCGTCCAGGCTCACGTTCACCCCATCCAGGCCCGCCCTGCACAGGCCGTCCAACTGCTCCGCCAGCAGCACCCCGTTGGTGGTGAGGGTCACTTCCTCCACCCCCTCCAGGGCCTTCAGCTGGGCGGCCAGCTCCGCCAGGCCCGGGCGCAGAAGCGGCTCCCCTCCGGTGAGCTTGAACCGGGTAATGCCCAGCTTGACCGCCTGGGCGCAAATGGCCAGCAATTCCCCGTCCCCCAGCTCCTCCCCTGGACGCCCCTGGGGCGATGGCTCCGGCATACAGTACCGGCAGCGCAGGTTGCACCGGCTGGTCACCGACAGGCGCATGTAGTTGATCTCCCGGCCAAAGCCGTCCCTCATTGGGCCGCTCCCTCCCCAAAGACGAACCGGCCGCTCTTGCCCCCCGTCTTTTCCTCCAGGTGGATGCCCTCGATGACCATGGCCTTGTCCAGGGCCTTGCACATGTCGTACAGGGTCAGCAGCGCCACGCTGACCCCGGTGAGCGCCTCCATCTCCACCCCGGTCTGGCCCTGGCAGCCCACGGTGCAGGCCGCCTCCACCGCCCATTCCTCCTCCAGCAGCCGCAGCTCCACGCCGCTGCTGGTCAAGCCGATGGGATGGCACAGGGGGATCAGCTCCGCCGTGCGCTTGGCCGCCATGATCCCCGCCACCTGAGCCACCCCCAGGGCATTGCCCTTGGCCAAAGCGCCCTGGGCCAGCGCCTCAAAGCAGGCCCGGCTCATGCGGATGCGCCCCACCGCCCGAGCGGTGCGCTGGGTGACCGCCTTGCCCCCTACGTCCACCATCCGGGCGTTGCCCTTTTCATCCATATGGGTAAAGCTCATCCCAGTCCCTCTTTTACCTTCACGTCGTTTTTCCCCCTCCAGGACCGGCGGGCTCCCGCCTCCAGCCGCCCCGTCCCAGGACGCCGGGTTCTCTTTCCCCCCAGGGTACTGTGGCCTCTCCTTAGCTGCCCTTGCCAAAGCCACAGTTGGGGTAATGACACTCCGGGCAGTTCAGGCACAGCCCGCCGTTGCCCAGTCCCGCCAGCCATTGAGCCGTTACCGGCACGTCGGCCAGCAGATAGGGCAGCGCCAGGTCGAACACCGTGCGCTTGGCGTACATCACGCACCCGGGCAAGCCGCACACCGGGCGGCCGTCGGGCATGTAGGCCGCCAGGAACATGGCCCCGGGCAGCACCGGCGCGCCGTAGCTAACCACCCGGGCCCCGGCGTTGGCGATGGCCAGGGGCGTCCGGTCGTCGGGGTCCACGCTCATGCCGCCGGTGCATAGCACCATGTCGCAGCCTTGGTCCAGCATCCGGCGGATGGCCTGGGTGATCTGGAGATGGTCGTCGCTCAGCACCTGGTGAGCCGCCATCTGGCAGCCGAATTCCGCCAGCTTTTCCACCACCACGGGGGTGAACTTGTCCTCAATGCGCCCGTAAAACACCTCGTTGCCTGTGGTCACCAGGCCGTAGCGCTTTTTCTTGAGGGGCGCCAGGCGAAGCAAGGGCGTCTCCCCCGCCGCCCGGCGCGCCCGCTCCATCTTTTCCTTTTCGATGACCAGGGGGATCACCCGGGTGCCGCACAGCTTGTCCCCCTTCTTCACCACGCTGCCCGAAGGGCGGGTGGCGATCATCATTTCGCCCAGGGCGTTTACCGCCCGTAAGCGCTGGATGTCCGCCAGAAAGAGGCCCTCCGTCTGGGCGATCAGCTCGATCTTGCCCTCCTTGGGCTGGGTGGCTTCCATATACTGGCCCTGGCAGATGTCCCGCAGCACCTGGGCGGCCTGATCCTCGTGGAGCATGTTTTCGTTGTTCTCCCAGATATACACGTGGTCCTTGCCCACGCTGAGCAGCACCGGAATGTCCTCCGGGGCGATGATGTGCCCCTTGCGAAACACCGCGTCCTTGGTGACGCCGGGGATGATCTGGGTCACATCGTGGCACAGCACCTGCCCCACCGCGTCCTGGGTCCGCATCCGCTTCATTGGCCTTCTCCTCCCTGTCCCGCATCCGCACGTTACATATATGATATTATATCTTCCTCTTTCCCGTAAAGCAACAAAAAAAGAAGCCTTCTCAAAAAACCTTTATGCTTTCACCTTCTTCTCCCCTTCATTCCCAGCGCCCCACCAAACCTTAACGCCGGGAATACATTGAACCCCGGTGGGCGGCAGGAGGGGGGCCGGGGGCTTCGCCCCCG
>DVHZ01000038.1 GCA_018711685.1 Candidatus Excrementavichristensenella intestinipullorum
GTTTTTTCCCGTACCCGGGAAAAAACGCCCCGCTCTCCCGGACCCCGTTGATTCTCCGTTCCGGTTGTGGTACAGTTTCCCCAGAAATATACAGCAAAGGAGCTTGGCCATGAGCAAACAATACGCCCTGATCACCGCCACCTCTATGGGCGTGCGCATCACGCCGGTGGACCGGCAGCCCGTAGGCGCGGGCAATCTGTACAGGATGCAGGCCACCAGCGCCGAAACCAACGTGCTCAACGTATCCGCCGCCCTGGGGCTGAACACCCTGGCGCTGACCCGCTTCGTGAAGGACAGCCCCATCGCCGCCTTCATCAAGGGGGAGCTGCGCCGGCGGGGCATCGGCTATGAGGGCCTGGAGACGCCCCAGGAGGGGCCCTGGGGGGCCCGGCATCAGTTCAACATCGCCGACACCGGCTATGGCGTGCGGGGGCCCCGGGTGTATAACGACCGGGCCGGGGAGGTGGGCCGGGACATCCGGGGGGAGGACTTCGACCTTAAGCGGCTGTTCGGCCGGGAGGGGGCCCAGATCCTCCACCTGTCCGGACTGTTCGCCGCCATGTCCCCCCAGACCGGCAGCGCCTGCCTTCAGTTGATCCAGGCCGCCCGGGCCAACGGGACCCTGGTCAGCTTTGACCTCAACTACCGGGCCTCCTTCTGGAAGGGGCGGGAGGCGCAGCTCCGGCAGGTGTTCACCCGCATTGCGGAGGCGGCGGACATCCTCACCGGCAACGAGGAGGATTTTCAGCTGGCCCTGGGCCTGGAAGGGCCCCAGGCGGGAGGCCGGGACCTGGAGGGGAAGACCGAGGCGTTCCAGGAGATGATCGGCCGGGCCCGGCAGCGCTTTCCCAACGCCTCCACCTTCGCCGCCACCCTGCGCCAGGTGGTGGACGCCAACGAGCACCGCTGGGGGGCCATCCTGTTCCGGGAGGGCGATTGGCACGTGGCCGCGCCCAGGCCCATCCGGGTGCTGGACCGCATCGGCGGCGGCGACGGCTTCGTGGGCGGGCTGCTCTACGGCATCCTGAAGGGCTGGCCGGCGGCGGATTGCCTGGGGTTTGGCTGGGCCACCGGGGCCATGGCGGCCGCCACCCTGGACGACTACGCCACCCCTGCGGACGAGGAACAGGTCTGGAGCGTATGGGCGGGCAACGCCCGGGTGAAACGATAGAAAGAGGAGGCGTGCAGCGTGAAAAAGGCAGATATCGGCCTCATCGGCCTGGCGGTGATGGGGGAAAACCTGGCAATGAACCTGGAATCCAAGGGCTATACCGTGGCGGTGTACAACCGCACGGCGGACAAGGTGACCCGCTTCGTCCAGGGGCGGGCCAAGGGCAAGGGCATCCTGGGCTGCGCCAGCCTGGAGGCGCTGTGCGCCGCTCTGGAGCCGCCCCGCAAGGTGCTGCTGATGGTGCGCTCCGGCCAGCCGGTGGACAGCCTCATCCAGGGGCTTCTGCCCTATCTGGAGCCGGGAGACGTGATCATCGACGGGGGCAATTCCCACTTTCCCGACACCGCCCGCCGCTGCGCCCAGGTGGAGGCCCAGGGGCTTTACTACGTGGGCGCTGGCATCTCCGGAGGCGAGGAGGGGGCGCTGAACGGCCCCAGCATCATGCCGGGGGGCTCGCCTAAGGCTTGGCCCCTGGTGAAGGACATCCTCCAGGCCGCCTCCGCCCAGGTGGAGGGCGCGCCCTGCTGCGATTGGGTGGGGGAAGGCGGCGCCGGGCACTTCGTGAAGATGGTGCACAACGGCATCGAATACGGGGATATGCAGCTGATCTGCGAGGCCTACCAGCTGATGAAGGATTGCCTGGGCATGGACCACCAGCAGATGAGCCAGGCCTTCAGCCGCTGGAACCAGACCCAGCTCAACAGCTATCTGATCGAAATCACCGCCCGCATCCTGGCCCGCCGGGACCAGGACGGCGCGCCCCTGGTGGAAAAGATCGTGGATTGCGCCGGGCAAAAGGGCACGGGCAAGTGGACCGCCATGGCCGCCCTGGACCAGGGGGTGCCCCTGACGCTGATCGGCGAGGCGGTGTTCGCCCGCTGCCTGTCCGCCCTCCGGGATGAGCGGACCGCCGCCGCCCAGGTGCTGCCGGGGCCCAAGCCGGCCCAGGCCGGCAGCCCGGAGGCATGGGTGGAACCCATCGGCCAGGCGCTGTACGCCGCCAAGATCGTCTCCTACGCCCAGGGCTATCAGCTGATGCGGGCCGCGGCGAAAACCTACGGCTGGAATCTGAATTACGGCGGCATCGCCATGATGTGGCGGGGCGGCTGCATCATCCGCTCCGCCTTCCTGGACAAGATCAAGGACGCCTACCAGGCCAACCCCCAGCTGCCCAACCTGATGCTGGACCCCTTCTTCGCCGGACAGCTGGCCGCCGCCCAGCCGGGCTGGCGCAAGGTGTGCGCCCTGGCCATCTCCAGCGGCGTTCCCGCCCCGGCCCTCACCGCCGCCCTGTCCTATTACGACGGCTACCGCTGCCCCCGCCTGCCCGCCAACCTGCTGCAAGCCCAGCGGGATTACTTCGGCGCCCATACCTACCAGCGGATAGACGCCGCCCCGGACCAGTTCTTCCACACCGATTGGACCGGCCAAGGCGGCGCCACCGTAGCCCAAACCTACAACGCCTGACCCCGCCCCGGCCCAACCCGCCCCGGCGCCAACCCGGCCCCGGCGCAATCCGGCTCCGGCGCGACCCCGCCCCGGCGCAATCCGGGCCCCGGCGCAACCCCGCCCCG
>DVHZ01000039.1 GCA_018711685.1 Candidatus Excrementavichristensenella intestinipullorum
GGCTTGCTTACCTGGGTGCAAACCGCCCTTCCCCTTCCCGCCGCCATCCCGCTCACCCCGAGTGCCAGCCTAATTCTGGCCTGCGCCCTCCCCCCAGTCATCGCCCTATGGCTCCTGGCCCACCGCCTGACGGGACACCCCCGGCACAACAACCGTCCCCTGCCGCCGGATTAAAATCCACCACCGGCTCCGGCGCCATCCCCCTGTTTTCAATGAGGACGGGGGCCACCCCCTCACCGCCAGTCAACAGCCCACTCCACCGACTCTTCAGCCGCGCCTACCCCCATCGCCCCACCCAAGGCCGTTGCCCCACCGCCGCGCCAGCGAGGAGGGCGGTTCCAAGGGGGGCCATCCCCATAGCTGGCAACTTAAGAAATAAGCATCAGGAAGAGAGCGAAGGCAAAGAAAGGGGAAGGGAGAGGGAGAGAAGCCGACTGAGCCTCTAAGTACAGAGCAGATATGTAGGTTACGATGGTCATCCAGAGTTCAATTTGGTGGTTCGCCCATTGGACAGAACTCCTTTTCAGCTTATGCAGGTTCAAAAGAGTCTTGCCGGTTTTAAAGAAGAGCTCGATCTGCCAGCGCTTCCGGTAGGTTTCACAGATATTTGGTCCTGCATCGGACAGGGTTGTGGCCAGCAGCAGCCAACGGGCATACTCCAGCGTACTGGGTCTGGTCCGGTTTTGCTTCTTTCGAGACTTTTTCCGTGTGCGCTGTATGGCTGTGTCCTGTTTCTCCTGGGGCAGCAGCGTTCCCACCAGCCGTATCCCATAGACCTTGCGCTGGTAGCGAAAATAGCAGTGGACACTGAAGGATTCCTGGGCCAACAAAGCCTGGAAATCAAGGCGTTGGGCGCATTGGGGAGAAGTGAACAACTTGACCTGGGAAGGAGAGAGGCGGAAAATAAAATCGGCGTTCTGTTCCAGCATATACGCCATTTGGGAACTCGTGGCGTAAGCGCGATCCGCCAGATAACAGCATCCATGGCGCAAGGAAAAATGGCGCACCGATTCCGGGGTATGCAGGTCGGAAAGGAAAAGCTGCTCCACGGTCCTGGAGTCCGTGGCCACGCAGGAATGCAGGCGCAAAGGCGGAACAGACGAGCCCTGCATGGAAAAGTGCGTGGCGTCGAGAGCCAGCAGAGGCGCAGAGGAAGACACGGCAGGAGTATGGCTTAAGATTTTCTGAACGGCCTGCCAAAATACGGGGGCGAACTTGGCCAATTGCTTTTCCCAAGCGGTATCGGACATGGAGACGTGATAAAAGAGCGCCATATGGAGCGCTAAACGCCGGAAAGAATACTGGTGGACGAAATAGAGCAGAGCGGCATGAAGGAGAACGGAGTAGTTCTTGATTATGCGCTTTCTGCGGATGAGATGGCTCTTGCGGAGCAGGCGCAGCAAAGCCCTGCGTCGCCTGGCAAATAGTAATGTAAGCTCTTGCATATCGGGATAATTTGAGATAGAATAAGACATGTCCATATGCGGCCTTTCGTGGTGAGTTTTTTGGCAGGATCATTTTACCACAATTCTCGCATATGGACATTTCTTTTCTTTAAAAATTGTCCCTGCTTAAGTTCCCATCTATGGGGATGGCCCCCCTTGGAACCGCCATACGCGCTGGCGCGGGAGTGGGGCAACGGCCTAGAACGGCGGGGCGATGGAAGCCGCTGCGGTGCTTCAGACCGTGGGAAGATGCGGGGGTAGCTGGAAAATTCGGTGGGGCGGGTGGCTGACTCGGCTCCTGGGGCCCCGCCAAGGAGATGGCCCCCCTTGGAACCGCCATCCTCGCTGGCACGGAATTGGGGCAACGGCCTGAAACGGCGGCGCGGCGGCAGCCGCCGCGCCGCGGGAGGCTGTGCCGGAGTGGTTAGGCTTAGACCAGGGTTTGACAGTTGAGGGCCGCCGTGGTAGAATCGTTGAGTAAGGGAGGGTTTTCATGGACAATTTCCAGGCGGCGTTGGCGCGGCATCCGGTGATCGCCTCCGCCCGAGACCTGCAACAGGTGGAACGAGCTGCCTCTAGTCAGGTGCCGGCTATCTTTTTGCTGGGAGGCTCCATATTAAATTTAAAGGCCCTGACGGACTGCGCCCGAGCAGGCGGGAAAAGCGTATTTATCCACATGGACCTGTTGGGCGGCCTGGGCAGGGACGGAGCTGCAGTGGAATGGTGCGCCCAGCAAATCAAGCCGGACGGCGTTATCTCTACCCGGGTACCCTTGCTAAAGCGTGCCGGTGAGCTGGGATTGATGACCATCCAGCGCCTCTTTATCATGGATTCTGCGTCCCTGCGCCATGGCGTTAATCTATTGCGTACCTATGAGCCGGATATGCTGGAGGTGTTGCCTGGGTTGGTGCCTAAAGCCATTACCCAGCTTCGGGGAGCAGTGGGTAAACCCATCATCGCCGGGGGAATGATTACGGAACAAGCCGAGGTAGAACAGGCCCTAGCCGCCGGAGCGGCTGGCGTTTCCACCAGTGTGGAGGCGCTGTGGCAGTGGGTGGGTTGGTCGTGAAGCCCTGGGCGTGGTTCTCCGGAGCGCTTCCCCAGGTGGTTCAGCTCAGCTTGAGCCTGCCGCATATGCCTTCCGGGCTACAGGGTAAGCGGCTGCTCTTTGTTACCGACCTGCATTACGGCCCGTGGCTGGGAGACGCGCCTATGAGCCGGATCGTGGATGAGATGCTGGAGCAGAGCCCCGATCTGATCTTGTTGGGTGGTGATTTGGCCGAGGGCATACGCGCCCAAGAGAGGTTTTGCAAGAGGCATTTACCTCGGCTACGTACGCCTATGGGCGTGTTTTGCGTGCCGGGTAACAACGATTGCGAGGCAGTGCAGGGCGATTATAGGTTGTGGGAGCGTATGGTGGGGGATGCCGGTGCCGTTTTGCTGCTCAACCGCCGGGTATATTTGCGCGTACAGGGCGGACGTCTGGCTATATCGGGCTTGGATGAGAGCAAATATGGACGACCGGATTGCCGGGTGGTCCGGCAAACGGTGGAACCCTCAGACGTACACCTGGTGCTTACCCATTCACCATGGGCATTGGCCCTGGTCATGGACCCTGCTTACCGGGTGGATATGGCGCTGTGCGGCCATACCCACGGCGGTCAGATCGCCTTGGGTGGCGCTTGCGCCCTGGCTATGGGTTATTACCGCGCCGGGGACAGGCCCTATTTCTACCTGAGCGGGGACCACATGACCCGCGGCACGCGGGTGTTGGTATCCAATGGCATTGGGTGCAGCCTGCTGCCGGTGCGGGTGGGTGCTCCCCCTCAAATCCATGTGATTACCCTGAGTCGTGTGTAGGATGGAATGTGTGCGTTCCGCGACAGCGTGGAACAAGCCGCAATATTTCCCCGTAGGCGCTGAAAATTGCCACGTTTCTGCGAGAATATTCCCTAAAATCGGCTAAACATTGCGCACACTTATCGGCTATAATGCCCCGGAAAGCATGAGTAAGGGGCGTTGCCGATGATGAAGCGGATTGCCTGTACCTACCACATGGCGGACCGGACCGCTGCCTTTGAGTGCCAGGGCGTGGCCGAGTACCATCAGGATGGGCTGCACATGGCTCTTTATGGCCGCCTAATGATCGGAGATAAGGCGGGTGATTTTGCCGCCATTCATCAGGCGCTGCGGGAGGATCCGGACCTTAAGACCCAGAATTTTGGCGGAATGTACCTATTGCTGGTTTACGACCGGCGTACAGGCGGGCTGCGCTTGTTTCAAGATTTTTTCAACGCCCCATTGGCCGCTTATTATGTCCAGGTGGGAGACCGGCTTTATGTGGATACCTCTTTGAAGCATCTCATGGCCCGAACCGGCTTGAGGCCGGATATAAACCGGGCTGCCGTCATCCAATTTTTACGCTATGGCGCGGTTTATGGTTCGGATACTTTGCTGGAAGGAATAAATAAACTGGCCGCCCTCAACGCTCTGGCGGCAGAGGGACAGAAGCTCTGGCAATACCGCGTGACCTACGACGGCGGCGAAACGGGTCTGGAACAGGCAAAGTCCCGATGGGAGAGCAGTATGCAGGCCAGCATTCTGGCCTGTGCCCAGGGGCAGAGCGTCCTACATATGCCTTTGTCCGCCGGATATGATTCCAATTATATCTTGTATACATTGAGTCAATACACCCAAGCGCCGGTTCACGCCTATACCCTAGGCGTTCGCCACGGAGCCAGCGAGGCGGAGGTGGTGAAGCAAAACGCCGCGTGTTATCCCCGGGTTCAGTTGAACATAGGGTACACCGACCAAGAAACCTTAAGCCATATGGAGGATCTGGTATGGCGGCTGGAGGGCGCGGTATTTGAGACGGGAATATTCTTGCAGTATGAGCTGGCCCGGCTGATCGCAGGCCAAGGCGGAACCTGCGCTTTGTGCGGCGAATGCGCGGATCAGCTGATGAACCAGGATTTTCGCATTGATCCCGAAGAAGTGCCCAATCCTCATTATGCCCAGATAACCCAGGATCCCTATGCCTACGGCGCGGGTATCGTGGTGAAAAAGAGCGGGATTATGCTCAACAGCTTTGGCGTGGAGGGATACTACCCCTATATCGATCTGGGCCTGGCCGGGCTATGCCGCGCGTTGGCCCCGATAAACAAGAAGGGGAAGCTGTACCACAAGGCTTTGTGCCAGAAGCGCTTTCCCGCCCCGATCCTGCGGCGCATCGCCAAGGTGGGGGGCAGCACGCCGCTGCATTCCCTCTTTGAGAGCCAGGAGCAGATTGATGACTTCCTGGTTATGGTGCGGAATAGCGGCGCTTGGCGCCAGTTTGCACCTTTGCTGCCCCAGGAATCCGCTGGGGAACAAAGCGGCCTGTGGGGCAAGCTGCGCCGGTTTGTGGGCTCCGAGCCCAATCTGCGCTTGGTGTGGGCGAAGGTGCTCAGTAAGCTGCGGGTGACCCAGGCGGACCAATATACGGCCCAATATCGCCGCCAGGAACGCCAGCTCAATCAGGCCATGCGCATTTGGTATCTGGATGTATTTCAGCGCTTGTTTGTGGAGGATTTCCGCCCCCAGCTCATTGGCCAAAGCTTATCGCCTCGTCCTCAAGTGCCTATCCTCCAGGAGGATTGGACGCCTATGGAAAAATGTGGGTGAGAAAAGCTGTGGGGGTTGACAATTTTTGCTTCGGCTATTGACACGGCCTTGGGCTTTCGGTATAATCTCTTTATGGAACCGCTTCCTGGGGTGTGCGCCACGCGACTGCTTTTACCCACATCTTCACAAAAGGATTCCGGGTCGGAAGCAGCTGCCATGCCCCCGTTTCGTCAGGGGAAGGCAATAAGCAACCGCAGGTTTCCGCCCTGCCTGAGCGGCGGGTGAAAAAGCGGAAGCGAACGGCACTCTGGGTTTTACTTTTTGGCCGCGCCCGTCAGGGTGCGGCCGGTTCCGTTATAGGGGAAAGGAGCGAGGCGCTCCTTGGGAACCGAATCACTTGGCTGCCGCCTCGGGAGCCGGGGGGACCTAAAGGCCCCCCGGCCCCCGAGGCGGCAGCCCGTCAAAAACATAGTTTTTTGACGGGCTGGGACCGAACGGGGCCTTTCCGCTCCAACCTTTCGGCGGCGTTTTCGTCGCCAGCCAGGGGGCCGCCCGGCCATGCCTGAGGAGAGGATTCCCTCCGCAGCTGCACCGCCCTATGACCCGCTTGCAGTCCTGCCGGGGCGGTGGAATCAGGGGGCTACGCTCATGCCGTTTACTTCCACCGGGCCGTCGGCGGGGACCAGGATGTACCTGCGCCCGTCGATGAACCGGGTTTGCAGCAATTCTGTGCAGTCCGGAGACACCTTGATGGATATGCCCGGCGTCTCCACCCGCATAGGGCCGGGCGCGGCGATGTTTACGGCGTCCAATTGGGCGAACTGGCCGAAGGCATCGTCATACTGGCCGGCGAAGTCCTGCACCCGCTGGGGGGAAGCGCCGCATCGGTCCAGCACGGCGGAGATCTCCGCCTTGGACAGTTTCAGGGGCGGCGCATCTTTGTCCGCCTTCTGTTCCTGAAGCATCTGGGACAGGGTTTGGTTCACCGATTGGATCAAATCCAGGCTGCATTCTTCGGACAGGGTATCCGACAGAAGCGATTGGAAGGTTTCCCGCTGCTGGGCTGCGGGGACCGGGTCCGCGCCCAACAGGCCCTGGAGCAGCGCTTGGTGGGCCCCGGCGGTATCCTTGGTATAGTACAGGGCCGCGCCCAGGTTGGGACCGTGGTCCTCAAAGGCGGGGAACAGGAAGCCCGCCTCCGGAGGCGCCACCATCCAGTCGGCGTCCCGGCTGTGGAACTGGTTCTCGTTGACGAAATAACTCAGCCCGGGCCGGGTGCGCTTGACCGGGCATATGCCGCACAGGATGTAGGAATACACCGTCTCCGATTCCCCGCCGGGCACCGCCTGGTCGTTCTGGTCTTTGGGCGGCAGGTCGTAGGCGTCGTACATCAGCAACACCAGGTAGTTCTGCTCCTTGTCCCCGGCGCTGGGCAGGATATAGTCCTCCACCACCCGCTGGCAAAGCGCTTCCAGGGCGTTTTGATCTTCTAGGGCGCTATCCCGCAAGGCGGTGAGCAGGCGGTACTGGGGGCTGTCCAACAGTTGGGCGGGGGTGAACTGGATGGGCAGCAAGTTCTGGCCCAAAGCGCCGCTCAGCAGGCGCTTGAACAGGGCCATATACTTTTCGTTCTCCTCCTGGGGCAAGCTGACGGCGCTCTGGGCGAAGGCGGAGATCAGCCTACCTGAGCCGTCCAGATAATAGCCGTGGATGAGGGCGGGGTCGTTGCGCTCGGGATTAAGCCGGCGTTTCAGCCGGGCAACGTCGCGTTGATTCATAGCTACCTCACAGCAAATGGATTAGGCCGGCATGCCAGCCCGCCCAATTATAGCACAAAAAGCGCTGAGAAGGAAGGGGCATGAGGCCCCGTCATGAGTTCATAAGGTACGGTCCAACGGACGGAGCTCTTCCTTGGAGGGACTGGAGCGCCGGGAAGGATGGCGTGATCCCATGAAAAACCGGCGCCCTGGGCGGGCGCCGGTTGAAGAACCGGGGGAACTTATTTGCCGGCCTGGGCGATGGCCACGGCTACGGCCACGGTAGCGCCCACCATGGGGTTGTTGCCCATGCCGATGAGGCCCATCATCTCCACGTGAGCGGGGACGGAAGAGCTGCCGGCGAACTGGGCGTCGGAGTGCATGCGGCCCATGGTGTCGGTCATGCCGTAGGAGGCGGGGCCGGCGGCCATGTTGTCGGGATGCAGGGTACGGCCGGTGCCGCCGCCGGAGGCCACGGAGAAGTACTTCTTGCCCTGCTCCCAGCACTCCTTCTTGTAGGTGCCCGCCACCGGATGTTGGAAGCGGGTGGGGTTGGTGGAGTTGCCGGTGATGGACACGCCCACCTTCTCGTGGTGCATGATGGCCACGCCCTCGCGCACGTCATCCGCGCCGTAGCAGCGCACCTTGGCCCGCTCGCCGTTGGAGTAGGCGGTTTCGTTGACGATGGTCAGCTCGCTGGTCTTGTAGTCGAACTTGGTCTGCACATAGGTAAAGCCGTTGATGCGGCTGATGATCATGGCGGCGTCCTTGCCCAGGCCGTTGAGGATGACCCGCAGGGGCTGCTTGCGCACCTTGTTGGCGTTGCGGGCGATGCCGATGGCGCCTTCTGCCGCGGCGAAGGACTCGTGTCCGGCCAGGAAGCAGAAGCACTCGGTATCCTCCCGGAGCAGCATGGCGCCCAGGTTGCCGTGGCCCAGGCCCACCTTGCGCTGGTCGGCAACGGAGCCGGGGATGCAGAAGGCCTGCAGGCCCTGGCCGATGTACTCGGCGGCCTCGGCGGCGGTCTTGGCCCCTTCCTTCATGGCGATGGCGGCGCCCAGGGTGTAGGCCCACTTGGCGTTCTCAAAGGCGATGGGCTGAATGCCCTCCACGATGGCGTAGGCGTCCACGCCCTTGGACAGGTTGTACTGCTTCATGTCCTCAAAATCCTTGAAGCCATACTTGTCCAGCAGGGGCTGAAGCTGGGGAATTCTTCTTTCATAGCTTTCAAACAGAGCCATTCAAGCGCACCTCCTTAATTACTGCTTGCGCGGGTCGATCCATTTGACCGCGCCGTCCTCGGCCTTGAAGCGGCCATAGGTACCGGTATTCTTCTCGTAAGCTTCATTGGGAGACATGCCCTTCTTGATGGCGTCCATCATCTTGCCCAGGGACAGGAACTGATAGCCGCATACCTGGTCGTCCTTATCCAACGCCAGCTTCAGCACGTAGCCCTCGGCCATCTCCAGATAGCGGGTGCCCTTCAGCCGGGTGCCGTACATGGTGCCCACCTGGGACCGCAGGCCCTTGCCCAGGTCCTCCAGGCCCGCGCCGATGACCAGGCCGTCGTCGGAGAAGGCGCTCTGGCTGCGGCCGTACACGATCTGCAGGAACAGCTCCCGCATGGCGGTATTGATGGCGTCGCACACCAGGTCGGTGTTCAGCGCCTCCAGGATGGTCTTGCCGGGCAGAATCTCGCTGGCCATGGCGGCGGAATGGGTCATGCCGGAGCAGCCCAAAGTCTCCACCAGGGCTTCCTCAATGATGCCCTTCTTCACGTTCAGGGTCAGCTTGCAGGCGCCCTGCTGAGGCGCGCACCAGCCCACGCCATGGGTCAAACCGGAAATATCGGTAATCTCCTTCGCCTGTACCCACTGGCCTTCCTCAGGAATCGGGGCGGGGCCATGGTTAGGGCCCTTCGCCACGCAGACCATTTCCTCTACTTCGCGTGAATACTGCATTGTCTGTCCTCCCTTTACCCGATAGTCCACTTCATTATAACACAAACCGGACCTCTTGTGAAGAAAGTCCCAAATATTTAAACCCAGCGCCCGGCAAAGCGGCGCCGGTTCCCCCTATTGGCGGCCCAGGACGAAGCGGGAGAATTGCAGCGCCCGCACCGCGTCGTGGTCCAGGGCGGCCTCGTCCACCTGATCGACGATCTGCCGCCAGACCTTGATCTCCCGGCCGATGGTGCCGCCCATGCGGACAAAGGGCTCCATCACCACATCGCCCTGATAGTCGATGGCCCGCAGGGCGCGCCCGATCTCGTTCCAGGGCAGCGTCCCCTGCCCCGGCACCCGCCGGTTGGCCTCCCCAGTATGCAGCCGCCCCAGGTACTTGCCCGCCGTGAGGATGGCGTCGTAGAAGGAGTCCTCCTCGATATTCATGTGGAAGGTGTCCAGCAGCAGCTTCACGCTGGGCACGTCCACCTCCTGGACGAAGGCCAGCCCCTCCTTGGCCGTGTTCAGCAGGTATCCCTCGTACCGGTTCAGGCACTCCAGGCAAAAATCCACGCCCCTGTCCTGGGCCTCCCGGGCCACCTCCCGCACATTTTTGACGCCGGTGGCCCAGTCCCGGGCCTTGTCCACGGGCTGGCTGAAGTCTACCGGCCAATAGGAGTAAAGCCCCCCGCCGATGGAGTGAATGCCCATCAGCTCCAGGCGCTTGAGCATCTCGCTGAAGAAGGCCTTGGCGTTTTTGACGATTTGAGGGTCCGGAGAGGACAAATTTTGGCTGGCCACGGGGCCGTAGCCCGCCGTCAGCACGATGCCGTTGGCCTGGGCGCAGGCCCGCAGCTCCCGCATATAGGCCTGGCTAAATTCGGGCATGGGCGCATAGCTCAGCTCCATCACGTCGAACCCCAGCCGGGCCGCCTTTTCGATGTAGGCCTTGTAATCCGCCTTCCATTCGCTCTCCCAATAGGCAAAATAGATGCCGAAGCGCATGTTTCTCCCTCCCTTATTGTCCAATCTGTATTGTTTATTATAGCTGTTATTCCCTCAGGCGTAAAGACCCCGCCACCTTAATCCTTTCGCGCTTGCTGCCGGGGTTTTCTCAAACGGCGGGCGGCTTTTTCCGCGATAGCGCCGGATGCCCGGAACGGGTGCTTGGGGTCAGGCGCAGGCGGGAATCCGAGGGGCTTGGCGGAGGGCGGAAAGGATGGGCCGGCTGGGGAAATTATGAACAAGCCGTGAATCCACCTTGAAAAATCGGCGATAGGGCAGGACTTTTTGCCAAACCGGTTGACATCCCCTCGCCTTTCTTCTACAATATGAAGCAGAAATTTGGGACGAGGAGCATACGCGAATTTCATGAATAACGACGATAAGCGATTTAAACTACCCGGCAGCCCTTGGTTCTACATCGTCCTGGCCCTGGTGGTCATGGTAACGGTGAATGCCTTTACCATGTCCCGGCTGGGCGGCTCGGTGCAGACGGTGGACTACTCCACCTTTACCGAGATGGTGGAGAAGGGGCAGGTGGAAGCGGTGGAGATCGGCTCCTCCGTCATCACCTTCACCACCAAGGGCGGCACCCTGTTTTCCCAGTCGGCGCGATATCAAACGGTGGCCATAGACGACCAGTACCTGGTAGAGCGGCTGCTGCAATACGGCGTGTCCTTCGCCGGGGAGCAAGTGGGGCTTTCCCTCTTTGATATCCTGCTGGTGTACGTGCTGCCCCTGGCCTTCTACGGACTGCTCATCTTCTGGGTGATCAAGCTGCTCCGGGGCGGTATGAGCGGCGGCATCGGCGCCATGGGGTTTGGCAAGTCCAGCGCGAAATTGTACGAAGTATCGGCTACCAGCAAAAAGTTTACCGACGTGGCAGGGCAGGATGAAGCCAAGGAGGCGCTGATCGAGCTGGTGGATTTCCTGCATCAGCCGGAGAAATACCGCAGCATTGGAGCCAAGCTGCCCAAGGGTGCGCTGCTGGTGGGCCCTCCGGGCACCGGCAAGACGCTGATCGCCCAGGCTGTGGCCGGGGAGGCGGGGGTGCCCTTCTTCTTCGTGTCCGGCTCCGCCTTTGTGGAGATGTTCGTGGGCGCGGGTGCGGCCCGGGTTCGGGACCTGTTTAAGCAGGCCAACGAAAAGGCCCCCTGCATCGTGTTTATCGATGAGATCGACGCCATCGGCAAAAAGCGGGACACCTCGGGCATCAATGTCAACGACGAGCGGGAGCAGTCCCTCAACCAGCTGCTGGCGGAGATGGACGGGTTCGACCCCAACAAGGGCATCGTGGTGCTGGGCGCCACCAACCGCCCGGAGATTTTGGACAAGGCGCTGCTGCGCCCGGGCCGGTTCGACCGGCGCATCGCCGTGGACCTGCCGGACCTAAAGGGGCGGGAAGCGGTGTTAAAAGTACACGCTCGGCCCATCCACATGGGCAAGGACGTGGACTATACCGCCATCGCCAAGGCCACGGTGGGCGCTTCCGGCGCGGACCTGGCCAACATCATCAACGAAGCCGCCCTGCGGGCGGTGCGCATGGGCCATCCGGCGGTGCTGCAGCAGGACCTGGAGGCGGCGGTGGATACGGTGATCGCCGGCAGCGAGCGCAAGAGCCTGGTGGTGCCGCCCAAGGAGAAGCGGATGATCGCCTGCCACGAAATCGGCCACGCCCTGGTGGCCGCCAAGGAGAAAAATGCCGCCCCGGTCCACAAGATCACCATCATCCCCCGCACTTCCGGCGCCTTGGGCTACACCATGCAGGTGGACGAGGACGAGCACGTGCTCCATTCCCGGGAGGACTTGCTGGCCCGGATGACCGTGCTGACGGCGGGGCGGGCCGCAGAGCAGTTCATGTTTGGCACCTGCACCACCGGCGCCTCCAACGACATCGAGCAGCTCACCCGGTTGGCCCGGTCCATGGTGACCCGGTTCGGCATGAGCGGTAAGTTTGGCATGATGAGCCTGGAAAGCGGCGGCAGCGCATACCTGGGCATGGACGGCCAGCTCACCTGCTCTCTGGATACCGCCACCCTGGTGGACCAGGAAGTCCAGCGCCTGATCGGCGAGTCCTTTGACCGGGCCACGCAGATTTTGAAGGAGAACGCGGCCAAATTGAGCCAGCTCACCAATTATCTGCTGGAAAAGGAGACGTTGCTGGGGGATGAATTTATGGAAATCCTCAACGCCTCCGCCCCTGAAGCCCTGGAAAAACAGTCCGCTCCCCCGGCGGAAAGCGGCGATCCCGCCTAACCGCCCATTGGGCGCTGCTCCGGCAGCGCCTTTTTTGCTGCGCGAAGGGGGCCGCGCTCCGGCTGTCCATAGGGACGCCGGCCCTCAGGCCCGGGCAAGGGCCGCACAGGCGGCAGCCATGCGGGCGGCAGGGTCGCAGAAGTGCCCGCCGGGATGCATGTGCAGCTGGGCGCTTATCCCCTTGGCCTGAAGCAGCGCCAGGGTGCGCTGGGTGCAGGCCTCTACCTGGGCCAGGCGTGGGGAGCGGGCGCACTTTTCCCGCTTGCCCAAGGACAGGTAGACGTACCGGGCATCGACCCCGGCGCCTGCCAGGTAATCCAGCCACCCCTCGTACCATAGGGAGCCCGATACGCTGGCCGCCATGGAGAAAAACGCGGTGCGCGTGAGGGCGTAGAGGGCGAACAGCCCGGCCAGGGAATAGCCCGCCACCGCCCGTTCGCGGCCGCCCAGGCCCGCCTGCGCTTCGATCCTGGGAATCGTTTGGCCAATCAGCCCCTGGAGGTACGCCTCCGCGCCCCCGGAGAAGGGGGCTCCGCCCGGAAGCCCCGGAACGACCCAGGGCGATAGGTCCTGATTCCACCGTGCGTCCACAATCTGCACCACCGCAGCGCCCACGCCGCCCAATCCGGCCTCAAGGTCCAAAGGATGTTCCCAGCTGTCCACCACGTAAACGACCAGCGCCCCTTGCCCCGGATATACCCGATACCGCTCCACGCCTATCCCTCCCGCTCGTTCCCGTGAGCTTCCCTCTGGGGTGGCTCTTCAATCTTCAAGCATTGTAATGCAAGGCGTCGCCCTTGTCAACGGCCGGCAAATTGGCGCAGGGAAAGGATTTTGAACAGACGTGCGTCTAGGATATCTGCCTGTGGTCGGGCATATCCACCGGCGCCTTTGACCGCCATCTTAAATCCAAACAGGATATTCTCCATGGGCGTTATCGGGTATCCGCTCTCTGGGCAGAGACTTGGCCGCCTGCCAAAGCCGGGCGCCCCGAGCCGGGGGCGGCGCCTATCTGCTTGCACACGATGGGGAATGACGAAAGCCGCGGGGGCGATGGGTTGATTTTAGCATCTTTTCCTGATTTATTGGGTTGCCACGCCGTTGAGAGGCCGGGAGCCCAGCCGCCTTTGGCGGCTGGGCTCCCGGGGCCGAGGGGCTTCGCCCCTCGGCCCCCACCTTAAACCGGGGGAGCAAAAGGCAGCCCTTCTGACGCAGCGCCGGCATGGGGGAAAATCGCTTTAGGAAAAACATTTCTCCGGCAAGGTTTGGGTGAAGTTGCGGGAGTAGTATTTTACCTTGTTCAAAACCCGCTGCCGCGCCGATCCCTCCAGAATGTAGGGCCTGGCGTCGTTGGTGTTTTCGTCCGTGGACATGCTCACCGGAATCAGCTGCACCGGCCCGCTTTGAACCAGACCGCTTTTTACGTCTACCTTGAAGGTCTGCTGGAATAATATGGCGTCCATGTCGTCTGGTGTCAGTATGGCGCTGGACAGGGTCCCCAGGCCGTACACGATGTACTTGCCCTTGTACTGCTCTACCCCGCTGACTACGTGGCTGTGATGGCCTACCACCAGGTCCGCACCCGCGTTGATCGCCGCCCGGCCCAGGTTGCGCTGGGCCGCGCTGGAGGCGTAAACGTATTCCGTGCCCCAATGCAGCGATACCACCACGATGTCGCAGCCGTTGTTCTTCAGCTTCTTGATGGCGCTCTGCATGGCGCTGGTCACGTTGCCCCCCGTCTGGTTGAAGGCGCAAAAGCCTACCGACACGCCGTTGACCCGCTGAATGGTGGTGGTGGCGCCCGAGATATAGCTCATCCCCTGGCCGGTCACCGCCGTGCGGGTGGAACGGGCCCCTGCGCTGCCGAAATCGGCGCTGTGGTTGTTGGCGTGGCTCACCACATCCACCCCCGCCTGGGACAGCACCGAGGCATAGCTGGGCTGGGCGCGGAATACGTAGGTCTTGCTGGAACTGGTGGAGGCGGTGGTGAAGTTGCTCTCCAGGTTGATCAGGGTGATTTCGTGGCTCTGGTTGAATACCTGGGACAGCCCGCCCAGGAAGTTGCCGCCGTACAGATTATATAGCTGCTCGTACCAGGCTTGGGAGGCGGGGGCCTGGCGGCGGGGATCGCCGCCTATGGTGACGTCGCCTCCGGCGGTGATGGTGACCAGGGCCTGGAGGGAACGCACCGTCACTTTGCAGGACGCCTTGTGATCCCCCACCGTGGCGGTGATGGTGGCGGTGCCCGCCCCGGTGGCGGTGACTACGCCCTCTTGCACGGTGGCTACCGCCTCGTCGCTGCTGGACCAGGCGACCGTCCGGTCCGCCGCGCCGGCGGGGGTCACCGTGGCGGTCAGAGTGGCGCTTTTGCCGTTGTCCAGCACCAGGCTGCTCTGGTCCAGGGCTACGCTTTTCACCGCGATGTACTTCACCGTCACCTTGCACTTGGCGCTGCGGCCGCTGGGGGTGGCGGCGGTGATGGTGGCGGTGCCCGGCTGGTTCCCCGCGGTCACCAGCCCGTTCTCATCCACGGTGGCGATGGAGGGCTTGTTGCTGCTCCAGGTCAGGACCAGGTCCGCCGGATCGGTATTGGCGGGCAGGATGGAGGCGGTCAGGCGGAAGCTGTCGCCGTAGGTCAGGTTTTTGGTGCTGGCGCTCAGGGAAATGGAGCGGGCGGTGACCGCATCGGTGACCGTTACCGTACAGAAGGCGGTTTTGCCGCCGGCGGTGCGGGCGCGCACCCGGGTGGAGCCCAGGCTGACGCCGGTGACCAGGCCGGTATCCGGGTCCACCGTGGCCACGGCGGGGTTCTGGCTGTTCCAGGTGACCGTATCCGTGGCGTAGGCAGGGGTAAAGGCGGCTACCGACAGCTGCAGGCTGCTGGAAGGGGTGAGGGCAATGGAACTGTTGCTCAGCTTGATGGCGGTCACCTTGGCCTTGCGCACGGTGACCTGGCACACGGCGCTCTTGTCCTCCACCGTGGCGGTGATGGTGGCGGTGCCCGGCGACAGGGCGGTGACCACGCCGCTCTCCACCGTGGCCACGGCGGCGTCGCTGGTGCTCCACAGCACCGCCTCGTGGGCCCGGGAGGCCGGGGCCACCTTGGCCTGGATGGTAAAGCTGCGCCCGGCGTACACCTTGGCGCTGGTTCGGCTCAGGGTGACTTTGCTCACCGGCAGCACGTATTTTGGGGTAAGCTGGGCCAGCGCCGGGCTGGCCGCCAGGGTGAAGACCAGGATGAAGACCGGGACCAATACCAGACATATCCTCCGCCCCATGGTTGACCTCCTGTATATCGAAAGAAGTGCGGCTCTTTTTCAGTATACCCCTGATGTCAGGGAATGTCAAATCTTCCAAAATAGGGCAAGGCCCCGGCAGCGCGGGCCGGGGCTGAAAGGCGGGGAACGGCCGGCTATTTCAGGATGCCCAGGGCCATGTCCTGGAAAATACCCGGCCGGCTCTCCAATTCCTGGTAGGTACCCCGCTCCACGATCCGGCCCTTGTCCATGACGATGATCTCGTCGCAGTTGCGCAGGGTGGTCAGCCGGTGGGCGATGGAGATGACGGTGGTGGAACATTCCTCCTTCATCTTTTCGATTTCCAGCTGGATGATCTTTTCCGAGGTGTTGTCCAGGGCCGAGGTGGCCTCGTCCAGGATCAGGATTCGGGGTTTGCGCAGGAAGATGCGGGCCAGGGCGATGCGCTGGCGCTGGCCCCCGGACAGGTTGGCGCCGCCCTCGGAGAGGAGGAGTTGATAGCCGCCGGGCAGATTTTCGATGTCGGCGGCAATATTGGCCTTGCGGGCTGCCTGGCGCACCTCCTCCAGGGTGACCGGGCGCTTCATGCCGTAGCAGATGTTGTGAAACACCGTGTCCGCGATGATAAACGGGGTCTGGGGGACCAGGGCCACGTGCTCCGCCAGCACCGGACGGGACAGGGCGCTCAGGGGTGCGCCGCCCAGGAAGATATCCCCTTGGGCGGGCTCCAGCTTGTCGATAATCTTGATGAGGCTGGATTTGCCGCAGCCGCTGGGCCCCGCAATCCCCACGAATTTTCCCCCGGGAATGGTCAAGCGGATGTCCTGCAGGATGGGCTGGTCCTGCTTTTCCGGATAGGCGAAATTCACCTTGTCCAGCTGGATGCCGTTGGAGGTCAGGACAGATGCCCCGTCAGCCCCCTCCTGCCGGTAGGAGAAGTCCAGGGGCAGGTCCACCATCTGGAAATAATCGCCGGCCAGCACCATGCATTCGGAAAATTCGTCCAGAATCCGGTGCAGCTCCCGCAAGGGGCCGGTGAGCTGGGTAAAGCACAGGTAGGCAGTGAGCACCGTGCCCACGGTGATGCGTCCCTGAGAGGCCAGCAGCACCGAAAGGCCGATCACCAGCACGCTGAATACCGCCTCGTTGACGAACTTCAGGCAGTCGTAAAAGGCCATGGCCTTGTGGTGCTGCATCTCCTTTTGGCGCAGCTGCTCGGAGCGTTCCTGTATCCGCTGGTCCTCGCTCTGGGCGCTGTCAAACGTGCGGATGGTCTCGATGCCGCCCAGCAATTCCACCATGGTGCCGTCCATTTCCGCCTTGGTTTCCATCAATTTCACCCGAATGCCCTTCTGGGTGCTAATCTGGCGGAACACGATGAAGGTGCCCACGGGAATGACCAGGATCACCAGCCCGGCCACTGCGGCGGGCAGCTGGGCAAAGATGGTCACCACCGCCGCCAGGCCCGTAGTGACCGCCGGGGCGAAATCCATGAACATGAGCTTAATCAGCTTTACCGTGCCCTCTAGGCTCCGGTTCAGCCGCCCGTGAATGTTGCCCGTCATGTGGCTGCGGAAGTAGGACAGGGGGGCCAGCAGCAGGGAAAGCGTGGCCTTCTGCCGGGCGTTTTTCTCCGCCTGGGTGGCGGTATCCTCCACGATGAGGCGGCGGACCACCTTGATGACTTCGTTCGCCACGTTCACCACCAGGATCGCCAGCAGGATGGGCACCACCGAGGCGAAGGTGGCGTTTTGCTGGGTGAGCACGTGGTCGGTCAGATAGCCCACCGCCAAGGGGGTGAGCTGACTTAGCACGGCGGACACGCCCAGAATGACCAAGATGAAAAAAAAGCCCAGTTTTTGCTTCTTGGGGAGCAGAGCGAAGATCTTCCGCCAGATCCGGTCCTCGATCAACGCCTTCTTCATAGCTCTATCGCGTCCTTTCTCCATGGCGGATGCCCTTGGTACGGCCATATTCTACCACAACAGGGGGAGACTGACAACCGCTGCCGCCGCCATAGCCCCCGCCCCCCGGCTGGGCAGGCCCCGGCAGTGGGTTGAAAAACGAAGTTTTTCAACCCACTGGGGCGCGGCGCCGGTGGATTATTTCAGCTTCCAGGCCAGGTCGGAGAGGAACAAATCCTGCTCCAGGCTGTCCACGGTGGTACCCTTGTGGATATGGACGAACTCGATGTCCATCATCCGGGCCCAATCCCGCATCTGACTGGCGGTGACGTCGTAGCTGAGCACGGTGTGGTGGGCGCCGCCGGCGGTGATCCAGCAGGTCAGGCCGGTGGTCAGGTCGGGCATGGCCCGCCACATCACCCGGGCTACGGGCAGGTTGGGCATGTCCATGATGGGCTTTACGCACTGGATATCCTGGCAGATTAGGCGCAGGCGGCCGCCCATGTCGATGAGGCTGACCACGATCGCCGGGCCCGCGTGGCCCTCGAACACCAGCCGGGCCGGGGCTTCCCGGTCGCCGATGCCCAGGGGATGCACTTCGATCCTGGGACGCTGGGCCGCCACCGAGGGGCACACCTCCAGCATGTGGGCGCCCAGGCTATATTCCTGGCCGGGCGCCAGGTGGTAGGTATAGTCCTCCATAAAGGCGGTGCCGCCGGTCTGGCCCTCGCTCATGGCCTTTAGGATGGCGGTCATGGCGGCCACCTTCCAGTCGCCCTCGCCGCCGTAGCCGTAGCCCTGGGCCATCAGGTGCTGGCTGGCCAGGCCGGGCAGCTGCTTCATGCCGTACAGGTCCTGGAAGGTGTTGGAGAAGGCCATGCAGCCCTCCTGGTCCAGCATCTTCTTCATGGCGATTTCTTCCCGGGCCTGATAGCGCACGGTTTCCAGGTCGTCGGTAGCAAAGTCGTACTCCGCCTTGTACTGGGCCATCAGCTGGTCGATCTCATCCTCGGTGACCTGATTCATTACCTGCACCAGCTGGCCCACCGGCCAAGTGTTTACCTGCCAGCCCAGCTTGGCCTGCACTTCCACCTTATCGCCCTCGGTGACCGCCACTTCCCGCATGTTGTCGCCAAAGCGCATCACCTTCAGGGACTTGGAGAAGGCCACGCCCACCGCGGCGCGCATCCAGTCCCCCAGGCGCTTGAGTACGTCCTCGTCCTGCCAGTATCCGGCGATCACCTTGCGGGGTATGCGCAGCCGGGCGCCGATGAACCCGTGCTCCCGGTCGCCGTGGGCGGCCTGGTTCAGGTTCATGAAGTCCATGTCGATCTCCTCGTTGGGGATCTCCCGGTTGTACTGGGTGGCGAAATGGCAGTAGGGCTTTTGCAGGCCGGCCAGGCCGTTGATCCACATCTTGGAGGGGCTGAAGGTATGGCACCAAGTGATCACGCCGGCACAGGCGGGGTCGTAATTGGCCTCCCGCACCACATCCACGATCTCCTTGTGGGTCTTGGCGGTTACCTTATAGACGATCTCACAGGGCAGCTGGCCCGACGCGTTCATCCACTGGGCCATCTCTGCGGCCCGGCTGGCCACGGTTTCCAAAACCTCCGGGCCATATAGGAACTGACTGCCCACCACGAACCAGAACTGGTATTCCTTCATGCGCATAGCCGGTCATCCTTTCAAACAAATGGGTAGAATTGGGTTAGATCACGTTTAGTATACCATAAAGGCCTGCCCACCGCAAGACGAGACGCCGCATTTTCCCCAGGGCGTCCGGCGCATCAAGGCGTGGTCCCATGGAATGCGGCAAGGGGCCATTTTTGAGGGCGCATCCGCCTTTTTGGGCAATGTTGGCGAAGCTGCGTTGACAGGGGACGGGGATTTTGACTATAATAGGCCAAGAAGGGCTGGCCCAGGAGGGCCGGAGCGCAAGAGATAAAGAGGGGGCGGGGAGATGTTTGATTTGATGGAGATGGCCCGGGGGGCCCGCCGGGCGGCCATTGAGCTGGGCGGGGTGGACCGGGCCCGCAAGGACGCCTGGCTGCGCCGGGCAGCCGAGCTGCTGGAGGCGCAGGGCGAGGATATCCTGGCGGCCAACCGGCAGGACTTGGAGAACGCCAGGCAGAAGGGGATGAGCGCCGCCTTTATCGAGCGGCTGACCCTTACGCCCCAGCGCATTGCCCAGATGGCGGCGGGGCTGGAAGCAGTGGCGGAATTGGAGGACCCCTCCGGCCAGGTGCTGGAGGACTTCACCCGGCCCAATGGGCTGCGCATCCGCAAGGTGCGGGTGCCCCTGGGGGTGGTGGCCATCATTTACGAGTCCCGGCCCAACGTCACCGTGGACGCTGCGGCCCTGTGCGTCAAGGCGGGCAACGCGGCGGTGCTGCGGGGAGGCTCCGACGCCATTCACTCCAACCTGGCGCTGATGGCGGCGCTTCAGCAGGCCCAGCAGGAAACGGGGCTGCCCTGGGGCAGCGTGCAGCTGGTGGAGGACACCTCCCGGGAGACGGCGGCCCGGCTGATGCGCATGAACGATTTCATCGACGTACTGATTCCCCGGGGCGGCAAGGGCCTGATCCACTCGGTGGTGGAGCAGGCCACCGTGCCGGTGATTCAGACCGGGGACGGGGTGTGCCATGTGTACGTGGACGGGGGCTGCGACCCGGAGATGGGCCGCAAGATCGCGGTGAGCGCCAAGGTATCCCGTCCCAGCGTGTGCAATTCGGCGGAGACGCTGCTGGTGGACCGGAAGATCGCCGCCAGCTTTCTGCCGGCCTGCCTGGCGGAACTGCGGGAGAAGGGGGTAGAGGTGCGGGGCTGCGCCGCCACCCAGGCCCTTTGTCCCTGGGTGAAGCCCGCCGTGGCGGAGGACTGGGATACCGAGTACAACGACCTCATCTATTCGGTAAAGGTAGTGGACGGGGTGAAGGCGGCGGTGGAGCACATCAACCGCCACGGCACCCGGCACAGCGAGGCCATCGTCACCCAGGACCGCCAGGCGGCGGCCTACTTTGAAACCATGGTGGACGCGGCGGCGGTGTACGTCAACGCCTCCACCCGCTTCACCGACGGGGCCCAGTTCGGCTTCGGGGCGGAGATCGGCATCAGCACCCAGAAGCTCCACGCCAGGGGGCCCATGGGATTGCGGGAGCTGACCACCATCAAGTACATCATTTACGGGGACGGGCAGGTGCGCCCGTAGAGCAGGGAACGTCCGCGCCACGCGGACATTTGAGCTGTGCGCAAAAACGCTCAATTTGCGGGCGGCAGCGAAAATATACTTGTATATTTATACGAAAAAAGCAAAAAAAGCAAAAAAAGAGTTGTAATTTGTCACGATTCGGGCTATAATCGGCTTCAACATTAAAGGTTTGGCACATTAGCGCAGCAGAGAAAATACGTTTTCTCTGCTGCGTCCCTGCGCCGCACCGGCAATGAAACAAAAAAGGAGGAGCAATTATGAAAAAGAAATTAGCCAGCGTGCTGCTTTGCACCGCCATGACTGCGGCTGTTCTCGCAGGCTGCGGCGGAAGCAGTTCCGAGACGGACACCACCGCTGCGCAGACCTCTGAGGAGGGAAGCAGCGCGGAGGGAGAGTCCACCGATGCTCAGACCGCTGAGGCCCAGACCGCTGAGGCTGCCGCCAACCTGACCGAGTTCGCGGAGGTTCCGGAGAACGTGGACAGAGAGCAGACTCTGACCTACGCACAGGGCGCAGATCCCAGAGGACTGGATCCGGCTCTGGTGGACGACGGCGAGTCTTCCAAGCCCATCGTGCAGATGTACGAGGGACTGACCAAGTTCGGCGATTCCAACACAGAGGTTGAGCCCTGCCTGGCAGAGTCCTGGGACATCAGCGAGGACGGCCTGACCTACACCTTCCATCTGAGACAGGGTGTGAAATTCCACGACGGCACCGATTTCAACGCTGAGGCCGTCAAGTACAACATCGACCGCCAGACGGTGAACAAGACCTCCGACATGCTGTATGCAGACTTCGTGTTCGGCGATGTGGCCGCATGCAACGTGGTGGACGAGTACACCGTGGAGGTCGTGCTGAGCAAGCCCAGCACCCCCTTCTTGAACAACCTGGCCATGTCCCTGGGCGCTCCCATGGTGAGCCCCACCGCCTGCGAGGCTGCCGGCAACAACTTAAACGAGGCGCCCTGCGGCACCGGCCCCTACAAGTTCGTGAGATGGGACAAGAACGAGGCCGTTGTTCTGGAGAGAAATGAAGAGTACTGGGGCGAGAAGGGCGTATCCAAGGAGATCGTATTCCGCACCATCACCGACAACTCCGCCCGCGTGGTGGCCCTCACCAACGGCGAGGTTGACATCATCGACGGTATCGACGCCAACGTGGTGGATCAGATCACCGCTGCCGGCTGCCTGCTGAACAAGACCGAGGGTATGAACATCAACTACCTGGCCTACAACACCCAGAAGCTCACCGACCCGGATGTGAGAAGAGCCCTCTCTGAGGCTGTCAATGTTCCGGAGCTGGTACAGAGCCTGTACAGAGGCTACGCCTCCGAGGC
>DVHZ01000040.1 GCA_018711685.1 Candidatus Excrementavichristensenella intestinipullorum
GGGGGGCGGAGCCCCCCGGGCGCGGGAGCGCCGCCGCCGCAGGGCGGCGGCGCTCCCGCGGGGTGGGGCTGGGGGCTCCGCCCCCAGCCCCACGGGAACCCATCCGCCTGGGCAATCGCACATAAGCGCCCATGGCGGGGTGGGGCGGTAAAAGGCGGACCCGCTGGCGCCTTGCAGCGGGTCCGGGGATGGGGGAAAAGTTTTTGGAATTATAGGGCGGAATCGCTCATTTCTTCCTCACAGTAAGCACAGCGATAAGCCCGCTTTTCAGGATTGGAAAGCAGGAACACCTGATCCAACCCGGGCTCCACCGAGGTGATGCACCGGGGATTTTTGCACTTGAGGATGTTCACAATTCGTTGGGGCAACGCCAGATCCCGCTTTTCCACCAATTTGCCGTCCTTGATGACGTTGATGGTAATGCCCGGATCGATATAGGCCAGGGCGTCCAGGTCCACGTCCAGGTCCTCGTCGATCTTGATGATGTCCTTCCGGCCCAGCTTTTTGCTCTTGGCGTTTTTGATGATGGCCACGCTGCAATCCAGCTTGCCCAATTTTAAGTACTTGTATATCTCCATTCCCCGCCCGGCGGGGATATGATCCAGCACGATGCCGGTGCGAATGCTGTCGATATTCACGCTTTCACCCCCAACATGGTCATCATCAGCGCCATGCGCACGATCTTGCCGTAATACACCTGCTTAAAATACACCGCTCTGGGGTCGTCGTCCACCTCGGTGGCGATCTCGTTGACCCGGGGCAGGGGATGGAGGATGGACAGGTCGGCCTTGGCGCTTTCCAGCTTGCGGGCGGTGAGGATATAGGTGTCCTTCAGGCGAATATAGTCGGCCTCGTTGAAGAACCGCTCCCGCTGCACCCGGGTCATGTACAGGATATCCAGATGGGGCATGGCCTCCTCCAGGCTGGTCATTTCCCGGTAGGCCGCGCCGCAGTTCTGGAGCATGGCGGTGACATAGCCCGGCGCCCGCAGTTCCTCCGGGGAGATGAGCACGAACTTCACGTCCTGATACCGGGACATGGCGTTGAGCAGGGAATGCACCGTGCGGCCGAACTTAAGGTCCCCGCACATGCCCACGGTCAGGCCGCCCAGCCTGCCCTTTTCCCGGCGGATGGTGAGCAGGTCGGTGAGGGTCTGGGTGGGGTGGCAGTGGCCGCCGTCCCCGGCGTTGATGAGGGGCACGGCCAGCTTGCGGGAGGCGGCCATGGGCGCGCCCTCCTTGGGGTGGCGCATGGCAATGATGTCGGCGTAACAGGACACGGTGCGCACCGTGTCGGAAACGCTCTCCCCCTTGGCGGCGGAGCTGGACTGGGCTTCGGAGAAGCCCAGCACGCTGCCGCCCAGCTCCAGCATGGCCGCCTCGAAGCTCAGTCGGGTGCGGGTGCTGGGCTCAAAGAACAGGGTAGCCAATTTCTTGCCCTGCATCACGTGGGCGTACTTGGGGCCGTTGGCGATGATGTCGTCCGCCAAATCCAGAATCCGGTCGATCTCGTCAATGGACAGGTCGGTAATGTCGATGAGGTGACGCATATTGTCCTCCTAACATGCCGTACATTGGTATGCCGTTTGTTTTGACGTCCTCTTGGCCTACTTGGCCATCCAGCTCTCGTCGGAGGGATTGTCCCGGAAGGCCAACAGCCGCTCCACATCCCCGGGGGCAATGTAGCCCTCCTGGGCGGCTACCTCCACCAGGGTGTCCAGGTCGGTAAGGCTGTGGTTTTCCACCTGCTCCTGGGCCATGCGGTCCAGGCCCTTCTTCATGCCGTAGGTGAAGATGCTGACCACGCCCAGCACCTGGGCCCCCGCTTCCCGCAGGGCCTGGACCACCTCCAGCACGCTGCCGCCGGTGGAGATCAGGTCCTCCACCACCACCACCTTTTGGCCCGCCTCCAGCTTGCCCTCGATGCGGTTGCCCCGGCCGTGGTCCTTATTGCCCGAGCGGACGTAGCCCATGGGCAGGCCCATCAGGTGGGCGGTAATGGCGGCGTGGGCGATGCCCGCCGTGCTGGTGCCCATGAGCACCTCCGCCTGGGGATAATGCTTTTCGATGAGGCTCTTGAGCCCCTCCTCCACCTGGGTGCGCACCTTGGGCGCGGTGAGGGTGAGGCGGTTGTCGCAGTAGATGGGGCTCTTGATGCCGCTGGCCCAGGTAAAGGGCTGATCAGGCCGCAGAAACACCGCCTGAATGGACAACAGCGCCCGGGCAATCTTCTTTTTCATGGAAATGCCTCCTTTCATATCGCCGGATCATTTTCATGGCTTCGCCAATTGCTTTCCGGCGCGGAAACGCTCATGGGCCGGCAGGCCCTATTGGCCCAGGAATTCCCTCACGCAGCGGCGGTAGGCGACCACCGGGTCGGGGGCCTGGGTGATGGGCCGGCCCACCACGATGAAGTCGCTGCCGCCCTCCCGGGCCAGGGCGGGGGTCATGATGCGCTTTTGGTCATCCGCCTGGGCGCCGGCAAAGCGGATGCCCGGGGTGACGGTGAGGAAATCCGCGCCGCAGCTCTCCTTCACCAGGGCAGCCTCCAGGGGGGAGCACACCACCCCGTCCAGGCCGGCGCTCTGGGCCAGCCGGGCGTAGGACGCCACCACCTGGGCGATGGGCCGCTGGATGAGCAGCTCCTTCTCCATCCGCTCCTGGCTGGTGGAGGTAAGCTGGGTGACGGCCAGCAGGATGGGCCGGGAGCCGTCGGGGCGGACCAGGCCCTCCAGGGCGGCGCGCATCATGTCGGCAGTGCCTGCGGCGTGGAGGTTTACCATGTCCACGTCCAGGGCGGAGAGCACCTTCATGGCCTTTTTCACCGTATTGGGGATGTCGTGCAGCTTAAGGTCCAGGAATACCTTATGGCCCCGGCCCTTCACCTGGCGCACGATGTCCGGGCCCTGGGCGTAGAACAGCTCCATGCCGATCTTCACGTAGGGCTTTTCTCCCTGGGGAAACTGGTCCAGAAAGGCCAGGGCCTTTTCCCCGCTCTCAAAATCCAGGGCGATGATCACGTCTCTTTTCACCTGTGGGCACCTCCTATGATGGTCTGTATATCTTCCACGCCCATGGCCTCCAGTTGGCCGGGCAGCGCCTCCACGATCTTCTTGCAGCACAGGGGGTCCACCAGGTTGGCCGCCCCCACCTGCACCGCAGTGGCCCCGGCCAGCATCATCTCGATGACGTCCCGGGCGCTGGATACCCCGCCCATGCCCATGATGGGAATGGACACCGCCTCGTAGACCCGGTACACCATGCTCAGGGCGATGGGCAGGATGGCGGGGCCGGACAGCCCGCCGGTGACGTTGCCCAGCAGGGGCCGGCGGGTGGCCAGGTCGATACGCATCCCCAGCACCGTATTGATCAGGCTGAGCCCGTCGGCCCCCGCCTCCTGGCAGGCCCGAGCCACGGCCACGATGTCCGGAGCGTTGGGGGTCAGCTTGACGTACAGAGGCTTTTTGACCTGGGCCTTCACCGCCTTCACCACCTGGGCGGCCAGGGCGGGGTCAAAGCCAAAGCTCATGCCGCCGCCGTGGACGTTGGGGCAGGAGATGTTGAGCTCGATGAGCCCCACCTGCTCCTGCCGGTCCAGGGCGGCGCAGGTCTTTACGTATTCCTCGATGGAGAAGCCGCTCACGTTGGCGATCACCGGCTTGTGGAAGAACCGGCGCAGCCGGGGCAGTTCCTCCTGGATCACCTTGTCCACCCCCGGGTTTTGCAGGCCCACGCTGTTGAGCATCCCGGCGGGGCACTCGGCCACCCGTATCCCCTGGTTGCCGAACCGGGGGGACAGGGTGGTGCCCTTAAAGGAAAAGGAGCCCAGGCAGTTGATGTCGTAATACTGGGCGAACTCCGCCCCGTAGCCGAAGGTGCCGCTGGCCCCCACCACCGGATTGGCCAGGGTGAGCCCGCTGAGGCATACCTGGGTATTTACCATAGCAATTCCTCCCCTTTGAACACCGGCCCGTCTGCGCACACGCGCTTGGGGCCCGAAGCGGTCTCAATGGTGCAGCCCATGCAGGCCCCCACGCCGCAGGCCATGCGCCCCTCCAGGCTGTACCAGCCCTGGGGATACAGCCGCCTGACCGCCCGCAGCATGGGTTCCGGGCCGCAGGCGTATACCTGAGAGGGGGCGGGCAGTTGCTCCAGGGCCTGGGTCACCAGGCCGGGCTGCCCCGCGTCTCCCTCCACGGTAGTCAACAGCACCTTGGCCCCCAGGGCAGAAAATTCCTCCGCCAGAATCACGTCTCGGGCCCCTTGAAAGCCCAGCGCCACGGTGACCCGGCTCTTCACTGCCAGCCGCCGGGCCAGGGCGTACAGGGGCGCCGCGCCCAAGCCGCCCCCCACCAGCAGGGGATTCTCCCCTGCCAGTGCCTCGTCAAAGCCGTTGCCCAGCCCGGCCAATATCTCCAGCCGCTCCCCCGGATGCGCCTGGCTCAGGGCCTGGGTGCCCCCGCCGATGGCCTTGTACAGGAAGATCAGCCGGCTGGGCGTCCAATCGCAGATGGACAGGGGCCGGGGCAGGAAATAGCCCGGCGCCTTGATCTGGGCGAACTGCCCCGGACGGGCGGCCATGCCGGTGGGCCCCTCCGCCTCCAGGCGGTAGACGTTCAGGGCCACCTGCCGGTTCTCCACAATTTGATAGGACTGATAGCCTAGCCTTTCCATACGCTCTTTCCTCCCACCACGGTTTCCACACAGCGGCCTGCCGCCCTCTGCCCGGCAAAGGGGGTGGCCCGCCCCAGGGAGTGGAACTTGTCCGGCTCCACCACCCATTCCTCCTTCAGGTCCCACACCGCCAGGTCAGCGCTTTGCCCCTCCTCGATGCCGCCGGGCAGCCGGAAGCGCAGCCGGGGCGCGTCGCACATCAGGTGCAGCAGCCGCTCCAGGGGCAGCCGCCCCGCCTTCACCAGCCCCTGATACAGGATGGGGAAGGCGGTCTCCAGCCCCACCACCCCCATCAGGCTGCGGCGCAGACCCCCTGCCTTTTCCTCCCGGCTGTGGGGGGCGTGGTCGGTGGCGATCATATCGATGGTGCCGTCCAGCAGCCCCTCCACCAGCGCCTCCCGGTCCTGGGCGCTGCGCAGGGGCGGGTTCATCTTGAACCGGCCATCGTCCTGCAAATCCTGGTCGCACAGCAGCAGGTAGTGGGGCCCGGTCTCGCAGGTCACGTCCACCCCCTGGGCCTTGGCCTGGCGGATCAGCTCCAGGGTGCGGGCGCAAGACACGTGGCACACGTGATAGCGGCAGGGGTGGGTTTTGGCCAAATCCAAATCCCGGGCCACCATCTCCCACTCGCTGCTGGCGGGAATGCCGGGCAGGCCGTGGGCCCTGGCGTAGTCCCCCTGGTGGATGCAGCCCCCCGCCGCCAGGGACTCCACCTCGCAGTGGGCGGCGATGAGGGCGTCCAGCGCCCCCGCCCGGTCCATGAGGGTGGCCATCAGCCCGTCCTCCTGCACCCCGGTGCCGTCGTCGGAAAAGCCGCATACGTAGGGCAGCATCCCCTCCAGGTCCGCCATCTCCCCCCGCCCCCGGCGGCCCATGGTGAGGCAGCCGTAGGGATACACCCGCACCAGGGCCGACCGGGCGATGGCCTCCAGGGTGGGTTCCAGGGCGGCGGGGGTATCCGGGGCGGGCTTTACGTTGGGCATGGCGCACAGGGCGGTGTACCCGCCGCTGGCCGCCGCCAAGGTTCCGCTGGCTATGGTCTCCTTATAAAAAAAACCCGGCTCCCGAAGATGCACATGCACATCCACGAAACCCGGTGTCAACAGCCGCCCCGCCAATTGGGTGACTTCCCATGTGGGACGGGGGGCAATAAAATCGGAAACGGCAACAATGCGCCCCTGGTCCACCGCCACGTCCAGGCGCTGGAGCCGGCCGCGCCGGTACACCTGGCCGCCCGCAAACAGCCGCATACGCCCACCTCTTTCTTGGACAGCCGGCCGCGCCGGCCATTCCCCATTGCATTCTGCAAAATTATAGCCAAGCGGGCAGGGCTTGTCAAGGGCGCGAGAGAATTTTACATCTCCCGCCTCCCTTTCCCCCATCCGGGACCCGCCCAGCCGCCCCCGAAAGCCCCGGCGGCTCTGCCCCGTATCCAGCGGGTCCCGGCCCTTGGCTGGGGGCCAGGGACCCGCCGGGGGTGGCAATCAGTACACGCCCAACTGCCGGGCCGCCTCTTCCGCCTTCCAGATGATCTTTTCCTTGTCCAGGGTGGGGAATTCCCCGTCCTGATACAGCACCTTGCCCTGGACCATGGTCATGCGCACGTTGAGGCCCTGGGCGGCGTAGACGATGGCAGCGGGCAGATCCGGAGTGGGGCACAGGTTTTCCGCCCCGCCGTCCAGCAGCGCCATATCCGCCTGCATCCCCTCCTGGAGCAGCCCGCACTGGGGCCAGCCCATGGCCAGGGCGCCTGTCCGGGTGGCCATGGCGAAGGCCTGGGCCCCGCCCAGGGCGGTGGGGTCGCCGGTAAAGCCCTTTTGCAGCAGGGAGGCCAGGCGCATATCGCTGAGCATGTCCAGCCGGTTGTTGCTGGAAGCGCCGTCGGTGCCCAGGGCCACCTTGACCCCCGCCTGAAGCATCCTGCACACCGGGGCGAAGCCGCTGGCCAGCTTCATGTTGCTGGCCGGGTTGTGTACCGCCCACACCCCTTTTTCCGCCAGGATGGCGATGTCCTCATCGTCCACGTGGACGCAGTGGGCGGCCAGGGTGGGGCTGTCGAATAGGCCCAAATCCCGGAAATACCGGACCGGGCTCACCCCGTGGCGCTGGCGGCAGCCCTCCACCTCGCCCTGGGTTTCCGACAGGTGGATGTGAAAGCCCGCCCCCAGGGCACGGCCCTTTTCCACCGCGTAGGCCACCACCTGGGGCGTGGAGGTATACTCTCCATGTATCCCCATGCTCACCCGGATGCGGCCCTGGCCCTGGCCCTGCCACTGGCGGTACAGCCCGGTGACGCTGTCCACGCCCTCCTTATCGGTGCAGGCCCGGGACAGGTTCACCCGGATGCCCGCGTCCAGGGCGGCCCGGCCCACCTGGTCCTCCATAAAATAGCTGTCGGCGAAGGCCACCGTGCCCCGGCGCAGCATCTCCATTATCCCGTGGAGGCTGCCCCAATAGACGATGTCCGGCGTCAGCCCCTTTTCGATGGGCCAGATTTTGCCCAGCCAGTCCATCAGGTTGAGGTCGGAGCCCACCCCCCGCATCAGGGTCATGGCCCCGTGGCAGTGGGCATTATAGAAGCCGGGCATCAGGATGCCGCCTCGGCCGTCTATCCGCCGGGCTTGCTCCGCCTTGGGGCAGGCCGCCCGGCTGCCGGCGTAGAGGATCTTCTCCCCCTCCACCAGCACCGCGCCGTCGGGGAAGCTATGCTCCCCGGTATACAGCTTCACGTTGTCCACCAGGATCATAGGCCTTGCGCCTCCTCTCCCAAATAGGCCCGCTGCTGGGGCGTCAGTTGGTCGATGTCCATGCCCAGCGCCTCCAGCTTCATCCGCGCCACCTGCCGGTCGATCTCCGGGGGCACAGGCACCGCTCCGGACAGCCTCCGGTGGTTGCGGGCCATGTACCGGGCGCACAGGACCTGCAGGGCAAAGCTGATATCCATGATCTCCGCCGGATGCCCGTCCCCGGCGGCCAGGTTCACCAGCCGCCCCTGAGCCAGCAGGTATACCGTGTTGCCCCCGGGCAGTTCAAAGCCCTGGATATTGTGGCGGGCGTTCCAGCTGCGCACCGCTGCCTGGCGCAGGCCCTTTACGTCCACCTCCACGTCGAAGTGGCCCGCGTTGCACAGCACCGCGCCGTCCTTCATCCTGACCATGTGCTCCACGGTGATCACGTCCCGGCAGCCGGTGACCGTGAGGAACAGGTCGCCCCGGGGGGCAGCCTGGTCCATGGTCATCACGGCAAAGCCATCCATGGCCGCCTCCACCGCCTTTACCGGGTCCACCTCGCACACGATCACCCGGGCGCCCATGCCCTTGAGGCGCATGCTGGCCCCCTTGCCGCACCAGCCGTATCCCGCCACCACCACTTCCTTGCCCGCCACGATCAAATTGGTGGTGCGCATGATGCCGTCCAGCACCGACTGGCCGGTGCCGTAGCGGTTGTCGAACAGATACTTCATCCGGGCGTCGTTGACGCAAATCATGGGGAAGGCCAGCTGCCCCTGGGCCGCCCGGGCCTTCAGGCGCATCACCCCGGTGGTGGTCTCCTCCCCGCCCCCCATCAGGTTCTCCGCCAAGTCGGGCCGCTGGTCCAGCAAGATCTGGGCCAGGTCGCCTCCGTCGTCCACGATGAGATGGGGCTTGCAGGACAGGGTGCGCACCAGGTGGTCGTGGTACTCCGCCTCGGTGGCCCCGTGCCAGGCGCTTACCGTCACCCCTTGCCCGGCCAGGGCCGCTGCCACGTCGTCCTGGGTGGACAGGGGATTGCAGCCGGTGGCGAACACCTGGGCCCCGCCCGCCTGAAACAGCAGCGCCGCCCGGGCCGTCTTGGCCTCCAGGTGGATGGACATGGCCACCCGCAGCCCCTCAAAGGGCTTTTCCCGGAGGAATTCCTCCTCCAGCCGCTGGAGCAGCGGCATGTGGCGCCGCGCCCACTGGATCTTCTCGGCCCCCTGAGCCGCCAGGGCGCCATCCCGTATCAAAGACTGCATGGGTCCTTTCCTCCTATCAAAGCCACCGCGTGGGCCGATATGCCCTCGCCCCGGCCCTCGTAACCCATAGCCTCGGTGGTGGTGGCCTTTACATTCACGCTTGTCCGGTCCAGGCCCAGCGCCTGGGCCACGTTGTCCCGCATCTGCCCGATATAGGGGGCCAGCTTGGGCCGCTGGGCCACGATGGTCACGTCGCAATTCAGCGGTCCAAATCCCTCCCGCTCCAGCCGGGCCGTTACCTCCTTCAGCAGCGCCATGGAGGAAATGCCCTGGGTGGCCGGATCGGTGTCGGGAAACATGCCCCCGATATCCCCCAGCCCCGCCGCCCCCAACAGGGCGTCCATCAGGGCATGTACCGCCACGTCGGCGTCGGAATGCCCCGCCAGCCCCTTGTCCCAGGGCACGGTCACCCCGCAGAGCACCAGCGCCCGGCCCGCCTCCAGCCGGTGAGCGTCAAAGCCGTGGCCCACCCGCATTTTCCGGTACAGCATACCCTCCATCCTCCCGATATCCTCCTGGGCGGTCAGCTTGGGATTATCCTGGCCCGCCCCGCACAGGGACAGGTGAATCGGGCCAAAATACCGCTCCATCAACGCCGCGTCATCGGTGGCGGAATAGCCCTCCGCCAGCGCCTGCTGGTGGGCCCGCAAGATCTCCTCCCGCCGGAAGACCTGAGGGGTCTGCACCGTGCGCAGGGCGTCCCGGTCCAATGTCTTCACCGCCCGGCCCAGGGCGTCCACCTGCTTCACCGTGTCGGTCACCGCCGAAGCGGCCACGCCGCTGCCGAATTCTTGAGCATCCAGCACCGCCCGGCGCACCACCACTTCCGGCACCAGCGCCCGGGCCGCGTCGTGGATGGCGGCCAGCTCCACCTGGGGCGGCAGGGCCAGCAGCCCGTTGTATACCGACTGCTGCCGGGTCTCTCCCCCCTCTACCACCGCCCTGACCAGGGGGCTTTCCCCTTCCCGGGCCACCAGGGCCCGGTAGGCTTTCCGGTCCTGGGGAGAAATCACCAGCACCGCCCCCTGGATCAGGCCGCAGGCGGCCAGGGCGTCCAGGCTGCGGCGCAAAACCGACCTGCCCCCCAAGGGGTACAGCGCTTTATTGATGGGCAGCCCCGCCCTGAGTCCTCGCCCGGCGGCCACCACCACGGCCCAGCAATTCATCCGGGAATCACCCGGTACATGCCCGCCGCGTCCTGCTTGAGCACGTGCTCCGACAGGGTCACCACCGCGTACTGGGTGAGCCGCTCTCCGTAGCGCACGGAGATGATGTCCCCCACCCGCACCTCGGCCCCCGCCTTGGCCTCCTTGCCGTTAAGCATCACATGGCCCGTGTCGCAGGCCTCGTTGGCCACCGACCGGCGCTTGATGATCCGGGATACCTTTAAGTATTTGTCCAGGCGCATGGTCTGCGCCTGCTGGGCGTTTTCGCCGGGGGCGCTCCCCTTTTTCTGTTGCTGTTTTTTTTCGTTCTGCCTTTTCATACCCTGCCCCCTGTCAGAAAATTAGCGGAGCACGATACATGCTCCGCCCTTCGCCTGGTCCCGGCAGCCCGCGCCGCTTTCCACCGGCGGCGATAATCGCGTCAGGCGCCGGAATCGTCTCGCATAACACCCCCGGCCCCAGCGGCGCCGCCCGCCGAACCCTGACAAAGGCCGTGCCGCACCGGTCATTCTGGAAGGCCGGCGCCCGCGGCGCGGGAACCGCCCCTGCCCGGACGGCCGAGCCGGCGCATGTGTCATGTGTAAAATAGAGGGAATGGCCCCCTTACAGCGCGTCCTTGAACTTCTTCCCCGCCTTGAACGCCGGGGCCTTGGACGCCTCAATGCGAATGATTTCCCCCGTGGCCGGATTGCGGCCTTCCCGCTCGGCGCGTTCCCGCACTTCGAAGGTTCCGAAGCCGGTGAGCTGTACCTTCTCACCCTTCTTCAGTTCTTCCACGATGATGTCCATCACCGCTTCCAGGGCGGCGTCCGCTTGCTTCAGGGTCAGGCCGGTCTTCTCCGCCAGGGCGGCGACAAAAGTAGTCTTATTCATGGGATAGGCACCTCCAATTTATGATGGGCTCCAAATGCATAACCGCAGAGATATTCGTGCCCGGCAAGGCATATTCCTGCCGGTCCGCAAACTTTACAAAGAGGCCTCCTCCTGGCAGGACTGGATGAAGCGGTCTACCGCCGCCTTCAGGGCCATTTCGGCGTTCCAGCCCTGCCGGCGGGCGGCTTCGCACAGCGCCAGCAGCGCGTCGCCCAGCGCCTCCTGGTCCTTCCAGCCTCCCGGCCCTGCCTCCGGGAGCGCCTTTTCCGCCTTGGCCGCTTTGCCCAGCACCTTTTGTGCCCGCATCAGCGCAGGCAGGCCCTGGGCCACGCCCCGCAGGACGTCCAGGTCGCTTTGCTGGCCTTTTTCCCGGCGCTTGGCTTCCTCCCACAGGATCCCTATATCCTCGCCCCGCCTGTCCCCGAATACGTGGGGATGCCGCCGCAGCATCTTGCGGCAAATGCCGCTGGTCACGTCGTCCAGGGTAAATTCGCCGTATTGCCGGGCGATGTCGCAGTGCAGGCTCACCTGCAAAAGCAGGTCCCCCAGCTCCTCGCACAGGTCCAGCGGTTCGCCCCGGTCGATGGCGTCGCACACCTCCCAGGCTTCCTCCACCACGTAGGGGCGCAGGCTCTCGTGGGTCTGGGCTCGGTCCCAAGGGCAGCCCTGGGGCCCCCGCAGGGTGCGAATGACCCGCTCCAGCTCGTAAAACCCCATCCGCTCCAGCCGGTCCAGCCGCCGCTGGGCGGGCACAAAGGCGCTGGTCCTGTGATCGTAATGCCCCTGCCGGTCCAAGTCCTCCAGGGCAATTGCCTGGGGTGCGCCCTGGCCTTGGTACAGATAAATGGTCTGCTCCTCGGGATAGCGGGCCATCAGGGCCAGCTTCACCTCGGAGGCCAGGGTGGGCGAGGCGATCTCCCGCACCAGGGTAGACACCCCTGCCTCGATCAGCGTCTCCCCCAGGTCGCTGGCGGCAAAGCACTGACAGGGCCCCATGGCCCAGGCAGACAAGGGCCCCTCCACCGGCACGCCGGGGCACAGCCGGGCCTGGGGCCGCAGGGCCGTCAGGCGCTTCACGCTCTCGTCCCGCAGGTCCAGCACCCCGTAGGCCACTTCTCCTTCCATCCGGGCCACTGCCTGGGCCAGCGCCTGGGCCAGGCAATCGAAATCCTCCTGCTCCAGATACATCCGGTCCAGCGTCTCAAAGGGAATGCCCTTTTCCTTCAGCCAGTCCGCCGCGCCGCAATAGCCGGTGCGCAGCACCACCCGGGCCCCGCCGGACAATATGGCCTCCGCCCTTCTGGTCATATCTTGGGCCTCCAGGCCCAGTCCCACAATCCACAGCGCCATAGGGACGCCTCCTTGGTAATGCCCCTGGGGGCATGATGCGCTTGGGAATTTCCCGCCGGGGCCGGGCCCGCCCAGGGTTGGCCCCTGCCCGGGCCCGCGCTTCCCGGAACCTACTGTTCCATCTGTTTGCCCACGATGGCCGCCGTGGTCTCCGCCACTTTAAAGGCCACGTCGTCCATCACCGCCCCCGCCTCCCGGCTGAGGAGCACCACCGCGCCGATGACCTCGCCATCGGACAGGATGGGCGCCATCACCTGGGCGGTATACTGGGAAGCGGTGTCCTCGTTGGTCAGGGGGATGAGCTTGGCGCCGCTGGCGGCGTTCAGCCGCAGGGCCTGCCGGTTGGCCATGGCCTGCTCCATCTCCCCGCTCAGGGGCTTTTCCCACAGTTCCCGCTTGGGCGAGCCCGAGGCGGACACCACCATATCCCGGTCGCAAATGCAGCTGATGTGTCCCAGGGTATGGTACAGGGAATCGGTATAATCCTTGGCCACGGTGGCGATTTCGCCAATGGGGGAATACTTCTTCAGCACCACTTCTCCATCGTGGTCGGTGAAGATTTCCAACGGGTCTCCCTCCCGAATATCATTGGCACCAGCGCATCGCCCAAGCCCAAAGCCTCATCGCCCTGGCCGGCCGCGTTCCACGCCAATCTCCCTAGATCTTCCGGCCGGCCCATTATACCACAGCCGTCCCCCTCTACGCAACCAGAGAAAAGCCAGACCTTACCCTGTCACTCACCAGCCGTCTTTTTGTATTGGATAGGGGCAAGGCCTCCCTCCGTCACTCATGTCATACGGATTCCGCAGTATGTGCAGGCGCAGCATGGTCTCCAGCCATAAGGTTTTTGTTGCCAGCTTCCCCTTCGAATAGCACCGCTGAATCCAGGCGGGTCATTCCTGCCACGGAACGCTTCGTTCAATCTGAGCGTGCAATCCCTTACCGAGGCCCTTAGCATCGCTTAACGATATGGGACCGGTCCGTCTACCCCGGCTTTACCAGCGGCGCCGGCCTCAACAACTGTCTCTCCCTCTTCTACGCCCCCGGCTACCCGGGCTACGAACCGTATTCGGCATCATCGGCCAACCCTCCTCCCGTCAAAAATCATCCCCGGCTCCTTTAAACGGGGCGTCTTCTCATCCCCACCTACCTCAAAGGTAGCTGAACGCAATCCCCCCGCGGAGAACAGACGGCGCCCATGGCCTGCCAGACACGGCGCCATTTCCTCTTCCCTCATTAATAAGCGCCCTGAGAAAAAATGCGGAATCCCGCTGCATGGCGCGGGACTCCAAGATAAAGCTCACATTTTATCCTCGATACAGGCTTTTTCCTGCGGTCCAACCTAGCCGGCAGCCCCACGACGTCAATCCCGCGCCGATGCGGGTCAGTGCCCGCCCGCGCCATGTGGCAGGCGCCCAGTGGGGCAGCGAGAAATGCATGAGCATAAAGCGATAGGGGACCGCTTTCAGCGCCCTCTCTATGTCTGACGGCGGATTTTAATGAATACCTGTAAATCATTTTGCCCATAACTCTTGACAGCGCCTTGCCTTTGACTGCTCACTTCAACGCCGGGCGGGTTTTCGTGGATACAGGAACTGTTGAAACGCTTTTTGATTTGGGCTCGATTTTGCCCAAACGAGTGTATCTTACAGAATGTATGGCAAAATCATTCATTGGATTAATGCAGCGGTATAACCATTTGTTTTATCGCCGGTTATGGTCATAAAATAGGATTCCCCCAGATGGGCGTCCCAGGAAACAGCATCCAGATATCGGGTCATCTCTTCAGGATAGATATTTTCATAGTTGGGATCCACGTATTCGGTTATGATTCGAAACCGGATCGACAAATCTACGGTATCGGAGGGATTGTTTAATGCCTGCTGATTCCATACCACGATGAGTTCTTCATCGCGCTTGAGCATTGAGCGATCGGCATTTGATATACCGCCGCTGTATTCGCGACCGTTTGCGCAATAATCATAAATCAACAGGCCGGCGTCCTCTTCTGTATCCATCTGTATATGCAGCGCGATTTCATCGTCGGCGGGTACATATTCGCTCGAAATGGTTTGACCGTATATTGCTATGGAACCCAACGCCAATACGGCGATTGCCGCAATCGCAACGCCGATTTTTTTCATCTTGAATCAGCCTCCTGCTTGCCAGCCCGAAACTGTCAGTATCCTTTTTTAAACGGCGGTATAGACAGAAGTATTTTATCCGTTCTTTCGCGTCATAAAAATTCCAATGCCTGCGCAAATGAGGACGATGGGCGCTACTCTGACAAACAACCATTCCAATGCATGAAGCCCTACTCCAAGGACGGCGGTTTCAGGTTCGCTGTAATCCCATCCCAGGTAAGGGCTTTTTAGCAGGAACAGCATCACAAAGGCCGCTACTATAACCGCACATAATGCGACAAGCGACCCATGGAGAATTTTTCTTCGGGTGGTTTTCCTTCGCGCAAGCTGTAGGTTTATTACCTCCAGTTTTTCGCCAATCGCTCTTAGGGCATCGGGCTCTGTTTCAACAACCGTTTCTCCCAGCAATGTGCTAACGGGCGTCTCCAGTACTTCCGATATTGAAACCAACATAACGGAATCGGGAACGGACAGCCCTTGTTCCCATTTTGAAACGGTCTGCCGCACGACGTTGAGTTTTGCGGCCAACTCTTGTTGCGAGAGCCCCTTTAACTTTCTAAGCGCTTTAAGATTCTCGTTGAGCATAGAGATCGTCTCCTTTCTCTCATCTGCTGGCTCTATTATAGACGGAACAGCCCGTTGCCACAAGCAACGCGCATTAACATGTAAGAAATGGAGCGACGTTGTCGCAAGCAACGTATGCCACTATCGGTCTCGCTGGCGTTCGGGAATATTATGCCGTAACCTGTCGGCGCAAATCTATGCATACCTGCAAGAAGATGCTGAAAAAATGAAGAAAATTGCGGGTGCGGCGTATTTGCCATGGCCGCGGTCTATCGGGGCTATATCGCAGTACGCGCCAGCGTCATTCGATTCTATAGAGCCCGAGGGTACTGGCCGTTACTACGGCAACGCCAAAATGATGCGCCTATTTGTCTCACTAAAAAAAGAAAACCTCCCTGCAAATGCGGCTTCGCTCAACATCTCTACTGTCAGGAGCACGGCGCTTCGATATATCCGCTCTTACAATCTGCGAAGAGTTGTCTCCAGCAATGGGGGCCTTCCACCTCTGGCGCATAGCAGAAAATACTTTGAGTCCCTTTCTATTCTGCCGCGTAACACATAGCATTGGCGTATACATGATTATTGCTCTTTCCGGCTATGCTCCATCCCGTTCATTGGCCGCACCGTATCCCGCAGATACCGATTGAATGTATATCTTGACAGGGCTCGCCACGAACTGTATAATAAATACATACTCAGAGAATGTTATGAAAGGAGCGAGGGGGATGGCGCGAAACAAATACCCTGAAGTCACGGAGGAGCGGATTTTGGATGTAGCTCAGCGCCTCTTTTTGGAGAAAGGGTACGAGAACACAACCATCCAGGATATCGTCAGTGAGCTGGGCGGGCTTACGAAAGGTGCGGTGTACCACCACTTCAAGTCCAAAGAGGAGATCATGGACGCGGTGGGCGATCGGATGTTTTTTGAAAACAATCCCTTTGAGGCAGTAAGAGGCCGTACCGACCTGAACGGCCTTCAGAAACTGCGGGAAGTAATCCGGCTCAACCAGTCGGATGGGGCCCGAACCAGCGTGACGGTCCAGTCCATTCCCCTGACCCGCAATCCCAGAGTATTGGTGGGAATGATCGATGCCAACCGTCGGATTCTCACCCCGTATTTTTTGGAACTCATCCAGGAAGGAAACCGGGACGGTTCCATCCACACGGAGTATGCCAAGGAGATCGCCGAGCTGCTGCCGCTGCTCACCAGCCTGTGGCTGCTTCCGTCTGTGTTTCCGGCCACCAAAGAGGAAATGCGGCGCAAATTCTCCTTCATCGGGGCGATGATGGAGAAAATGGGCGTGCCCCTTTTTGACGATGCCATTCAGCGGCTGGTGGACGAGTTCTTTGAGCAAATCCCCGACTTAAAATAAAATTGCCTCCGGGCAATTTTACTTTGGATAGATACATTCCTTCGGAAGGTATTATAATGCAGGCGCTGTAGCCGTAACTACGGCAAATTTTATCCCCTATTACATACCATCGGATGGTATGAAAGGAGCATATTATGAAGCAAATTGTCATCTCCACAAGCAATCTGGCAAAAACCTTTGCGGGAAAAGCAGTCATTCGGAACTGTACATTTTCCGTGGAGCGGGGCAGCATCTACGGTTTCCTGGGGCGCAATGGAGCAGGAAAAACCACGGTGCTCAAACTGTTGCTGGGGTTGTTAAAACCATCTGCGGGAACCGCCGCTGTGCTGGGACTGGACAGCGCACGGGATAACGAGGCAATCCTCCGACGCACCGGAAATCTGATTGAAACGCCGGTATTTTATGAGCATCTGCCGGCTTCGGATAACCTTCGCCTGCATTTGGCTTACATGGGCATTGAGGAGGCAGATGTGGAGCCAGCGCTCTGCCGCGTGGGGCTGCCCGGTACAGGGAGTCAGCCAGTGTCTACCTTCTCCTTGGGTATGCGGCAGCGTTTGGCCATTGCGCGGGCCATCATCCATCGGCCCGAGGTGCTGATCCTGGATGAGCCGGTCAACGGCCTGGACCCGGTGGGAATGAAGGAGATGCGGATTTTATTTCGCCGCTTGGTGCAGGAGGAAGGAATGACCATTCTGATGTCCAGCCATCTTCTGTCGGAGATCGAGCAGATCGCAGATCACCTGGGCATCATTGCGGATGGAACGATCGTGGGGGAAGCAGAAATGACGGACCTGCGCAAGCGGCATCCTTCCGATCTGGAGGACTATTTGATTTCGTTGATCCAGGGAGGCGTCGGGCATGTATAAGCTGATCGCATTGGAATTGAAGCGGAATCGCCTGCGCCCGTACCATATTGCAACCCTGATTTGCGGAGTAACGATGCTGGGTTTCCAGTATCTGATGGCTGCCATCCCCCATATGGACCCCACTGAGCCGGATGCGCAGTTGTTCTCCCAATATCCCTTTCTGACGGGGATAACCAGTTTGGTCTGTATGGCGGTCTTTTCGATTCTGTCGGCAGTCATGGCTTCCCGATTTGTGGTGGAGGAATACAGCGGAAAACGGGCCATCCTGCTGCTCAGCTATCCAATCAGCCGGAAAAAGGTGCTGTGGGCAAAGCTGGTGTTGGTGCTGCTCTATGCCGTTGGCGCTATGCTCCTGTGTGGATTGGTAGTCCAAACGGTATTCTGCCTGACGGAGTCCCTGTTTCCCATCTGTTCTGACCAACTGACGATAGAAGTGATTCTGCAATCCCTGGGCTTCTTGCTCTTCTGTTCTGTTCTGGCGGGGCTGCTTGGTATGGTTTCCCTGTGGTTTGGATTCCGCAAGAAGTCGGTTTCAGTGACCATTGTGGCGTCGGTGATTCTGGTAACCATTGTGTGTCAGGTCATCAGCGCAGCACTATTATTCTTGCCGATTATGGGGATCGTTTTCGGCGTGACAGGCATTTTTGCAATTTTGGCAATGCAAAATCTACTAAGACAAGTAAATAACATGGAGGTATGAGACATGACAGAACGAAAATTTGACCAAAAGGTTGAAAGGGAAGCCGCAAACTTTGAGCGACGGGTGGAGGCCGCAGCAGATCGTCTGGACAAAACCGTAAACCGAGCGTGGAATCGCAGCCGCCTATTTCGCTGCGTATCCAGAGGGACGTCCCTGGCCGCTGAGGCCGGATTACTTCTGGTTGCCGGGCGTCTGGCGGATCGCGGAAACCGAACTGCTGCGGCGTGGTGTGCTGGATTAAGTGTTGTTGCTCTGGCAGGCGATGTGTTGACCGCGATCTGTTTCCGGAGGAAGAAAAAATGAAAGACAAACTGTTCACCCGCAATTTCACTTTCCTGATTCTGGGGCAGGTTTGTTCCCTCATCGGCAACTACACCCTCAAGTTTGCCCTCTCCATGTATGTATTGGAGCAGACCGGCTCGGCGTCCATTTTTGCGACATTGCTGGCAGCAGCCATGCTTCCTACCATCCTCTTGTCCCCCTTTGGCGGTATTCTGGCGGACCGAGCCAACCGGCGCAACATCATGGTAGGGTTGGACACCCTCTCCGGATGCACCGTGCTGGCAGCCGAATTGGTGCTGCCCTTTGGACATGATATTTGGGTTATCGGCGCGCTGTTAGTGGGTCTGTCTGTCCTGGCCGCCTTTGAGTCTCCCACGGTACAGGCCTGTATCCCCCAGATGCTCTCTGGCGACAATTTGATGAAAGGCAACGCGGCGGTCAATCAAGTACAGGCCATTGCCGGTCTCATCACGCCGTTTCTGGGCAGTCTGGTTTACACCGCTTTTGGGCTTACTCCGGTTCTCTGGGGAACGGTGGCCTGCTTTTTCCTCACCGCCATTCTGGAGCGCTTCATTCGCCTGGACTATCAGAAGGCGCAAGTCACCATGAGTGTCCGGGAGATCATTAGAGAGGACTTCTCCGTCAGCATTCACTTCCTGCGCCGGGAGCAGCCGGGTATCCTCAAATTGCTCCTGCTTGCGGCCCTGGCCAGCTTGTTTGTAGCCGGTACCGCGGTGGTGGGCTTTCCTTACCTTGTGCGGACTGTTCTTGGACTCTCGGCAGAACATTACGGAGCGGCGGAGAGCGTTATGGGTGTAGCCGCCGTGCTGGGTAGCCTCTTTGTGGGAATAACAGCGCAGAAATTCCGTTTGCGCTGGCTGGCCTTTGTCTTTATTGGACTTGGCCTTAGCCTCATTCCAGCGGGAATTGCTTTTCTATTGCCTGTAGGCTCTTTCGATATTTACGTCATTCTCCTTGCCATGTTCAGCCTTGGGCAATTTGGATGCAGCTTGTTTTCCACCTATGCAATCTCCGTTATCCAGGCTCGAACTCCCGAACATTTGATGGGAAAGATCATGTCCTATGTGTTCACCCTTGCCATGTGTGCCCAGCCTGCAGGGCAGATCATCTACGGAGCGCTGTTTGACTGGCTTTCGGATAGGCCCCATTGGGTACTGATCCCCAGTGGATTACTGGTATGTGTGATTGGTCTGGCATCCTCAAGGTTATTTGCGAACTTCGAAAAGAATTGATTCCTGGCAGCATGAACCGCCGACGGAATGCAGCGGTTTGGAAAACAAGAAATCGAGATCGCAGTATTTTACCCAGCGCCATAGCTCAAGGTTAAGCTTGGGCGGGCTTGGGGCGGCAGTGTTCAAGCTAAGGGACTCGATTTTTCGCGATGCTATCACAATTGGGGATGCGGAAGAAACATAGTGGATAGAATGGAGCTGT
>DVHZ01000041.1 GCA_018711685.1 Candidatus Excrementavichristensenella intestinipullorum
CCCGGCCCCCCGGCCCCCCTCCCCGGCCCTGGCATTTTTGCTGCGGGAGACCCAGGCAGCTGGGGGAGAAAGGCCCAGTGTATAAGTTCATCCGTTTCTGCCCATATTTACCAGGGTGGAACGGATGGACGACAACATTCGTCAAACCTTGGCAGGCTATGCAAATTTTGGCGGGCCGGAAGCCCGCACGGGAGGTACTTATGGGGCGCATGGCGCGGACAATTCTATGCCTTTCTCTCATCATCACGCTGACGCTGGGGGCCAGTCCGGCCCGTGCCTGGTGGATATTCGGCGGCGGCCAGGCTACGCCTACTCCAGAGCCCACCCAGGCGGCCATCCCAGAGCCTACGCCGGCGGCCAGCGCCCCGGCGGGGGAGGAGGACGCCTCCATAGCCCCAGGGGAGGAGACGGCTGGGGAGGAAGAACAGGGGGAACAGGGGGAGGCGGCTGAGGCGGCTGAGGCGGCCGAAGCCACGCCCTTGCCTGCCCCTACGCCCCAAGTGATGCAGACCCAGGAGGAGGCCCTGGTACGGGTATATCTGAAATCGCTGGGCCAGGTACAGGGGCTGAACCTCACCCTGGCGGGCAGTTATTCCGTGGAAAACGACAAGGGATTCCGCTTTGACGATGGGACGCAGATCGCCCTGGCAGTAGAGGGGGAAGACCTGCTGATGAAGGTGGGCGGGCTCACCATCAACATGGGCCCCTCTATGACCCTCACCCGCCACGCGGTGGGAGAGGGGGAAGACTGCGGGGCGGTCATTCAGGAGACCGGGCGGGAAAACCTGTACTGCGGCGATCTGTCCCTTCAGGTGTCCCAGGGAAACATCCAAGTCATCGTGACCCTGGACGTGGAGGACTACCTGTACGGGGTGGTGCCCTATGAGATGAGCGATTCCTTTCCCCTGGAGGCGCTGAAGGCCCAGGCGGTGGCGGCCCGCACCTTTGTCATGAGCCGCAAGAACGCCAACCGGGCATACGACGTGGTGGATACCGCCAACGATCAGGTCTATCGGGGACTGGACGGGTCCACGCTGAATGCCATTCTGGCGGTGGACCAGACCCGGGGCGTGGTGGGGTGGTACAAGGACGGGTACGCGGTTTGCAACTTCACCGCCACCAACGGCGGGCAGACCGAGCTGCCCCAGCACATCTGGGGCGGCGACGGGGATTACGGCTATCTGGCCGTGGTGGACGATCCCTATGATTTGGAGAACCCCGCCAGCACCATGAAGACGCTGGTGCTCAGCGCCGACCCGGAGCAATGGGACGAGCACCTGATCCAGGTGCTCAAGTCCGGGCTCACCGAGCAGATGAGCGCTTTGGGGTACAGCGACGAGGTAGAGGACATCCGCATCCTCTCCATTCTGTCCATGGAACCGGTGGACCCCAAATACGGGGAAGGCAACCGGATGTACCAGAGCCTGCGGGTGGGGATGCAAGTGGAGGGCAAAAAGCTGTACGCGGCGGAGCCCACCCCCAACGCCATGACCACGCCCATGAATCAGGCGGAAATCTTGGAGCAGACCCTGTACGCCGACATCGACTTTTACGGGGACCTAAAGCCCAACTACGGCCTTAAGCTGAACAGCATTGATTGCGAGATTTTGTCGGTGGTGCCCCTGGCCGGCGATGAGGAGGCCGGGGAAGGGGAAACGCCGGACGCCTACCGGCTGGAGGTGCGGCGGTACGGCCACGGCGTGGGCCTGAGCCAGCGGGGCGCCCAGTGGATGGCGGGGACCTACGGCATGACGTGGACCCAGATATTGGCCTTCTATTATCCGGGCATGACCCTGGTGCAGATGGATTACGCCAGGGAGGAACTGGTGGCCCTGCCCGATCTGCCCCAATCCCTGGGCTATGCCCGGGCCCGGCCCACCCCTAAGCCCACTCCGGCGCCTTTGCCCGCCCTGCAGGAGGGGGAGCAATACGCCACCGCCCAGCTGGCCTCCAGCGATTCCACCCTGAACGTGCGGGCAGAGCCCAGCACCCAGGCTCCCATCGTGGGAACCCTCGATCACGGCCAGCGCCTCATCGTGGTGGCCCAGGCAGGGGAAGGCTGGGCCAAGATCAAGACCGCAGAGTTGGAGGGCTATTGCTCCACCGACTATATTAAGATGGAAGAGCCATAACCCTTTGTAGAAATTATTGAGAATTGGGGAGGTATAATTGGAAATATCCCAGGATAGATATTGACCCGTGCAAAGAAAAGATGTATAATAATTGTCAGATTCCGATTTTAAGGAGGAAGACAATATGCGTAAATGGGTATCGGTCCTATTAGTATTGGTGCTGGTATTGGGCATGACCGCCGCGGCGGGCGCGGAGGAGATCTACTACCTGAACTTCAAGCCGGAGATTGCCGAGGTATACGCCTCCATCGCCCAGGCCTATGAGGAAGCCACCGGCGTGGCGGTGAAGGTGGAGACCGCCGCCAGCGGCACCTATGAGCAGACCCTGCGCAGCGAAGTGGCCAAGGCCGACGCGCCGGTGATTTTCCAGATCAACGGGCCGGTGGGCCTGCAGAACTGGAAGGACTACTGCCTGGACCTGTCGGGCACCGAGCTCTACGAGATTTTGTCCGATAAGAGCCTGGCCGTGAGCGAGGGCGACGCGGTGTACGGCATCCCCTACGTGGTAGAGGGCTACGGCATCATCTACAACAACGCCATCATGGATAAGTACTTCGCCTCCGCCAACAAGACCACCAGCTACGCCTCCATGGACGAGATCAACAACTTCGCCGCCCTGAAGGCGGTGGTGGAGGATATGACCAACCTGAAGGACGAGCTGGGCATTCAGGGCGTGTTCGCCTCCACCAGCATGGCGGCGGGGGACCAGTGGCGGTGGCAGACCCACCTGCTGAACCTGCCCATGTACTACGAGTTCAGCGAGGGCGGCGAGAACAGCATCATCGCCGGCCTGGCCGCCAACGAGATCACCTTCAAATACGGTGAGAACTTCAAAAACATCTTCGACCTGTACACCAACAATTCCGTGACCGCCAAGGGCCTGCTGAGCAACAAGAGCACCGACGACTCCATGGCGGAGTTCGCCCTGGGCCAGTGCGCCATGGTGCAGAACGGAAACTGGGGCGCTTCCCAGATCCTGGGCGTGTCCGGCAACACCGTGGCCAACGAGGACATCAAGTTCCTGCCCATCTACACCGGCGTTGAGGGCGAGGAGAGCCAGGGCCTGTGCATCGGCACCGAGAACTACCTGTGCATCAACAGCCAGGTGTCCCCCGAGAAGCAGCAGGCCGCCATCGACTTCCTGGTATGGCTGTTCAGCAGCGAAGAGGGCAAGGCTTATGTGAAGAACGACCTGATGTTCCTGGCCCCCTTCAACACCTTCGAAGAGGACGAGAAGCCCGAGGATCCGCTGTCCAAGGAAGTGCTGCGCTGGATGGAAAAGGACGGCGTGGAATCCGTGGCCTGGGCTTTCGCGGCCTTCCCCTCGGAGGAGTTCAAGAACTACGTAGGCGACGCGCTGCTGGAGTACCTGCAGGGCAGCATGGATTGGGACAGCGTGACCCAGGTGGTTATCGACAGCTGGGCCAGCGAGCGGGCCATGCAGGGCTAAGGGGCATAATACGGCGTTTCATGGAGAGGGCCCGGCGCCCTCTCCATATCTTGTGATAAGGGGGGCTCATTGTGCAAAAGAGCCTGAAGCGGTATTTTCCGCTGTTTGTCCTGCCCACCCTGTTGGCGTTTGTGATTGCCTTTCTCATCCCCTTTATCATGGGCGTGTATTTGTCCTTCTGCAAATTCACCACCGTGACCAACGCCCAATGGGTGGGCTTCAGCAATTACGTTCGGGCCTTCACCGCCAATAAGGAATTCGTGAACGCCCTGTGGTTTACCGTGAAATTTACCGTGGTATCGGTGATCTCCATCAACGTGCTGGCCTTCATCATGGCCATGCTGCTCACCCGGGGCATTCGGGGCACCAACCTATTCCGCACGGTGTTTTTCATGCCCAACTTAATCGGCGGCATCGTGCTGGGCTGGATATGGCAGATGATCTTCAACGGCATTCTGGCCCGCTGGGAGATGACCCTCACCTTCAACCCCTCTTTCGGCTTCTGGGGGCTGGTGATCTTGATGAACTGGCAGATGATCGGCTACATGATGATCATCTACATCGCCGGCATCCAGAACATCCCGGGAGAGTTGTACGACGCGGCGGATGTGGATGGCGCCAACGGCTGGCGCAAGCTGACCAACGTGACCATCCCCATGGTGATGCCTTCCATCACCATCTGCACCTTCCTGACCCTGACCAACTCCTTTAAACTGTTCGACCAGAACCTGGCCCTCACCGCAGGCGCACCTTCCAAGAAGACCGCCATGCTGGCCCTGGACATCTACAACACCTTCTATGGCCGCAGCGGCTGGGAGGGCGTAGGCCAGGCCAAGGCCGTGGTATTCTTCCTGGCTGTGGGCGCCATCGCTCTGATTCAGCTGGTGCTCACCCGTAGGAAGGAGGTGGACCAGTAATGAACAAGAAGAAAAAGAGCCCGGCGCTGACCGCGCTGATGAGCGTGCTGTGCATTTTGTTCCTGCTGCCCATCCTCATCGTGGTGATGAATTCCTTTAAGGGAAAATTGTTCATCAGCACCCAGCCCTTCTCCTTTCCCTCCGCGGCGGCGGGCACCTTTGTGGGCCTGGAAAACTACGTGGAGGGCATCAAGCAGATCGGGTTCTGGAGCGCCTTTGGCAATTCGGTGTTTATCACCGTGTGCTCGGTGCTGGCCATTGTGCTGCTCACCGCCATGACCGGCTGGTTTATTACCCGAGTGAAGAACACGGCCACCAAGGTGATTTATTACCTGCTGGTGTTTTCCATGATCGTGCCCTTCCAGATGGTCATGTTCACCATGAGCAAGATGGCCAATATGCTGCACCTGGACAATCCGGTGGGCATCGTATTCGTGTACATCGGCTTTGGCGCGGGGCTGTCCTCCTTTATGTTCTCCGGGTTCGTCAAGGGCGTGCCCCTGGATATCGAGGAGGCCGCCTATATGGACGGCTGCGGCCCGGTACGCACCTTCTTCAGCGTGGTGCTGCCCGTTTTGCGCCCCACCGCCATCACCGTGGCCATCCTCAATGCCATGTGGATTTGGAACGACTACCTGCTCCCCTACCTGCTGCTGGGCTCTACCTATAAGACCATTCCCATCGCCGTACAGTACCTGAAGGGCGGCTACGGCTTTGTGGATATGGGCGCTATGATGGCGATGCTGGTGTTGGCCATTATCCCCATTGTGGTGTTTTACCTGAGTTGTCAGAAGTATATCATCAAAGGCGTCATCGCAGGCGCCGTGAAGGGGTAAGGGCTTAAAGGAAACCCGTGAAGGGCGGCGCCGGTGGCGCCGCCCTTCACGCGCCGGGGGGAGCTGCGCTCCCCCCGGTCCCCCCTCACCCCGCC
>DVHZ01000042.1 GCA_018711685.1 Candidatus Excrementavichristensenella intestinipullorum
CCCGGCCCCCCCGTTCTTTCCAGCGCTCCGCCGTCCCCGCCCTGTCCGGATCTACCCCGCAAAACGGCGGCGGAGAGCCTTCCAGCTTCCGCCGTCCTCGCACTGTTGTTCTTTCCCCTTCGTTTCGGGCGCTACAGGCGGCGGATGGCCTCTTGGCTGCCCGCCACCAGAATGTGTTCTCCCTCCACAAAACGGTGTCCCGCGTCCACCACCGGGCGCACGTGACTGCCCTCCTTGATGCCGATTACGTTCACCTGATAGCGCGTGCGCACTTGCAAATCGCTGAGGGTATGCCCCACCCAGGCTTTGGGCGGAGCCATCTCCATCACGGCGTAATCCGGGGACAACTCGATGTAGTCAAAAGCGCCCACCGTACTAAAGCGCATGGCGGTGCGCCACGCCATATCCCGCTCCGGGTGGATGACCAAATCCGCCCCGATTTTGGTGAGAAACTTGGCGTGGAGCTCTCGGTCCGTTTTGCTCACCACCATCTTGGCCCCTGCTTCCTTGAGCAGAGAGGTAATCTCCAACGAGGACTGAAAATTATCGCTGATGCACACAAAGCATACGTCGAAGTTGTTGACCCCTAGAGAACGGACGACCTCCTCATCCATGCAGTCACCGATCAGGGCGTTGGCCGCTAAAGGAGCTACCGAGCTCACCGCCGCCTCATCCCGATCCACCACCATCACTTCATTGCCCAGTTGGCATAGCCGTGTGGCCAAGTGCCTGCCGAAGCGGCCGATTCCGATCACTAGCATAGAAGCCATTGTCTTTCCCTCCTACATATCTTTACCATTCTTGAGGCATCCTGAAAGCTGGCCCGAAAGCCTAGCCTAACACGATCTTTTCTACAGGACGGCGCAAGTTTCCCGTACGCCCGCCCCGCTGAATCAGGGCCATGGCTACGGACAAGCTGCCCACCCGGCCCATGTACATGCCCAATATCAGCCCCACCCGGCATAGCCCGTTCATCTGCCGGGTAATGCCCCGGCTCATACCTACGGTGCCCAAGGCGGACAACGCTTCAAATAGCGTGTCGGTTATGGACAACCCGCTCTGGGTGGTCAGCAAGAAGCATAGCGCTACCGCGCCAACCAAGTACATGGTAGAGGCGGCGGAAGCGTGGCGGGTAGCGTCGTCCTCCAAGCGGCGGCCAAAGGCCTCCACGTCCCGGTCCTGGCGCACATAAGCCCGCACTGTGAGCAGCAGCACCGCCACGGTGGTGATTTTCATACCTCCAGCGGTAGAGCCGGAACTGCCGCCCACCAGCATGAGAAGCATGGTGAGCAGCGCCCCGCCCTGGGTAAGCTGGGCGGTATCCACTGAATTAAACCCGGCGGTGCGGGGCGTCACTGCGGAGAACAGTGCAGCCAAATGCCTTTCCCCCGTGCCCAGCCCTGCCAGCGCGCCGTCTTGCTCAATGATCAGGAACAGCAGGTAGGGCACGCTGACCAACAGGACGCTGCCCAGCAGCACGATCTTGGTATGCAGCCGGTACCGCCGCACCCGCCAGCCGTGCTCCCAAATATCGTCCCACACCAAGAAGCCCATCCCGCCGATAAGAATGAGGCCGGATATGGTGAGAATGACCAAGGCATCTCCCACAAAGGGTACCAGGGAGGTATAGGGCTCGTAGCGGCCCATCAGGTCAAAGCCCGCGTTGCAAAAGGCGGATACCGCGTGGAACAAAGCGTACCACAGCCCAGTGCCCACCCCAAACATGGGGACAAAGCGTATGGCTAGCAGCAGCACCCCCAGCCCCTCAACCATGAACGTAACCATCAGAATGCGCTTAGCCAGGCGCACCACGCCCCCCAGCTGTAAGGAGGCCACCGATTCCATGAGAAAGGTTCTCTCCTTCAAGCCGATGCGCTTGCGGGTCACCAGGGCGAACAGCACCGCCAGGGTCATAAAGCCCAGGCCCCCGGTCTGGATGAGCAGCATAATCACCAGCTGGCCAAAGGTAGTGAACTGGGTATAGGTATCATACACCACCAGCCCGGTAACACAGGTGGCGGAAGTAGCGGTAAACAGCGCGTTCAAAAAGGGGATGCCCTGCCCCGAGCGGTTGCTGCAGGGCATCATCAGCAGCAGTGCTCCCAGCAGAATGATAGCAGCGAAGCCCAGCGCCAGCAGTTTTAGCGGCGATATGTGCTTCCATCTTTGTTTTGCTTCAGCGTATTGTTCCATAAAATCCGTTAACGTCCCCTCATATTCTTTCTAAAATTCCAACGGGTCTTCCAGTACTGCTTTTCCCTGCGGATGGTGTTGATCAGATCCCCACCCAGGAATAGCAACAGGTTGAGCAGAGAGAAGAGAATCATCCACCGCTCCACGGCGCCGCCAACGATAAACCTGTAGACGTAGAACACCGCGTCCAGCAACGCCAGGTATTTGACCTTTACCGGCAACAGGAAGAACAGCATTAACTCGAAGTTGGGGTTCATGATGGCGAAGGCCAGGTACAACGACAAGTTCAAAAAGCTGTTGGTGGCGTACCCCGTGATCATGCAGGCGATGATATTGCCGATGACGCCCATCCAGTAGTACAGGTTAAACTTATAGGTCCCCCACTGGTTTTCCAGTACCGTTCCGATCATCCAATACAGGTACAGGGAAAAGATGATCCATATCAGCGAATAATTAGGCGGCAGCACCACAAAGCTGAGCAGCCGCCAGATCTGCCCCCTCAGCACCCCATCTCGGGTCAGCATCAGCATGCCGTATAGGTTGATGGGCAACACGAGGTCCAGCACGAATACCGCACCCATAGCCACCACGATGTACCACATCAAGTTGCTAACCGCAAACTTGCGCAGTATCCGTTCCAGGCCGTTGGGTATCCTCATGGCCGGGTCCCCCTTTCTCTTGTCTATTTGGCATAGTATAAGCGAAATCCCGTCAAAATACAAGCCCTTCGCGCCGCCACACCCCTACAGATAGAGTAAAGATCTATTCCTATCCCTGGATAGACCGGTCATCGCTCTCCGTTCTTTTCTCCCAAAACGTCTTTCCTTTTTGCTATTTTTAATAAATGACTTGTATTTTTTGAGCAATAATTTGTAATGCACAAATCCGCCCAAAGGGCGCATCTTCATCCTTGCAATTGAAGGGACGGCCCCTGAACCTTTCACTCTATGCGATTGAAAACGATGAACGCCCGTGGTAACGATCAACATCCCGTCGACTTTCCATGCCGGCGGAGGCCAATGGCTCCATATCCACCAGGTTGTAGGGCGTGGGACGCGCCCTGGCCGCGCCCTTACGCCGGGTCCATCCCGCAGCGGGCCCGCCGGATGGCGCCGGAACCGGCCGCAGGCAGATTTTCCGTGCTGGCAAAGGGCACAAGACCCGCTCTCCCGGCAACCTTCAGCGGCCCCTTTACTCCCCTTCTCCCCCGGAGGACAGGTCCTTGGCTTGCTTGCCGGTAAGATGCTCCACCTGGATCTCCACCAGGCACAATTGGGCCCAACTCTTTTCGATGGCCGCCTCGCCCTGGGCCTCCAGGCCGGGGGCATACTTCCGGTTCAGCAGGCGAATGGCCGTCAGGGCTTCCTCTCCCGGCTCCAGGCGGCGGGCCCGGCCAAAGGCAATGGCGCTGCGGTACAGGGTGGTGAACTTTTCCGGCTGCACCTGGTCCCGGTCCACCACGCACAGGCTCACCTTGGGACAGGCGGCGATGGCATCCAGCTTATGGCCTTCCCGGGCGCAATGGAAATAGATACGTCCCTCATGCCACACGTAATTGATGGGCAGGGCGTAGGGATAGCCCTGATCCCCCAGCAGGGCCAGCACGCCGGTGCGGCCCCGTTCCATGATCTCCCGGGCCTGCTCCTGACTGAGCTGCTGGCGGGCCCTTCGCATGGGTCTAAACACGGGACAGCCCTCCTATCCCCGCAAGAAGCCGTCGATGATGCGCTGCTCCGCCTCTTCCTCGGTAAGGCCCAGGGTGCGCAGCTTGAGAATCTGTTCCCCGGCAATCTTGCCGATGGCGGCCTCGTGGATGAGGGAGGCGTCCACATCCCCCGCGTACAACTCCGGGGCGGCGTTCACCGTGCCCTGGCCCACCAAAATGGCGTCGCACTCGGAGTGCCCGGTGCAGCGGCAGTTGCCCGATATCTTGGAGTGGTACTGCTGATGGGAATGGCCCTTGGCCACGGAGCGGGAGATCAGGTCCACCCCGGAATCCTCCCCGTTGAGTTCTACGGAAAAGTCGGTCTGGGCCTGCTCCTCCCCGTCGGTGAGGATGCGTTCCCGGATGACCAGCCGGGCTCTGGGGCCCAGCTGGGCCCGGGTGGTGCGCAGGGTATGGTCCACGCCGCCCAGCTGCACCGTGTCCATCTCCAGCAGGGCGTCCTGGGCCAGTTGGGCGTCGGTTACCGGATCGATGCGGCGGATGCCCGGACCCCGGCCGTCCCCAATGTGCTTTTCCTCATAGCGTACCTGGGCCCCTTTTTCTAGGAAAAAGCGGTGGATGCCGTTGTGGCGGGCCTCCTCCTCCCCGTCGGAATGGACGCCGCATCCGGCCACGATGGTAACCTGGGCGTTTTCGCCGATGAGGAAATCGTTATAGACCAGATCGTCCACCCCGGCATGGGTGACGCAGGCGGGGATATACACCCGCTCCCCCTGGGTTCCGGGCCGCACCCGCACCACCAGGCCGGGGGCGTCCTTCTTGGGGGTGATGGACACGTTTCGGGTGGACTGGCTGGCCGCGCAGGCCCCGTCCTCCCGGATGCTGAAAGCGCCCTCAAAAGCGCCCTTGACGCCGGTCACCATTTCCAGCAGTTTTTGGGTTATGGGGTTCATGGTTTACCCCTCCTTTCCCCTGGGGCACATGGCCGCCTTATCCCCGGCCATCAGGGCGGGCAGCACGGCGGCCCTGGGCCCGGACTGGCGCACCAGCCCCTCCGCCACCACCACGATATGGTCGGCGATCTCCAGAATGCGCTCCTGGTGGGAGATCACCAGCAGCGCCTCCTTCTTGCGGCGCTTTAGGCGCTCAAAGGCCTGGATCAGGCTGGTAAAACTCCACAGATCGATGCCCGCCTCGGGCTCGTCGAACACCAGCACCCGGGCGTTTTCCCGGGCCAGCACCGTGGCCAGCTCGATGCGCTTGCTCTCCCCGCCGGAAAGGCTGGCGTCCACCGCCCGGTCCTCGTACTCTCGGGCGCACAGGCCCACCGTGGCCAGCAGGTCGCATATCCGGCCCTCGCACAGCTCGCCCCCCGCCGCGATGGCCAGCAGATCCCGCACCGTCAGTCCCTTAAACCGCACCGGCTGCTGAAAGGCGTAGGCCACCCCCGCCTTGGCGCGCCGGGTCACATCCCAATCCGTGATGTCTTCCCCATCCAGCAAGATGCGGCCCGCCGTGGGCCGCTCCACCCCGGCGATCAGCTTGGCCAGGCTGGTCTTTCCGCCCCCATTGGGGCCGGTGACCACGGTCAGCTTGCCGTCGGGCACGGTCAGATCGATTTTCTTGAGAATCTGCTCGCCGCCGGGCAGCGTCCAGCCGATCCCCTCAAGGCTTAGCATATGTTCTTCCCCTTTCCAAGGGCGCGTTCCCATGTGGTCGCGGTCTTTTGCCGCACCCTATTATAGCAGTATAACCCGGCG
>DVHZ01000043.1 GCA_018711685.1 Candidatus Excrementavichristensenella intestinipullorum
CCCGGCCCCCCCGGACCCCCCCCTTCGGCGCCCCGGCACTAGAGAACGGCCCGGACTTGGGGCCTGCCGCGCCCCGTAAAGAAACCGGAACACGCGGGAAAGGGGCGTGTTCCGGCAGGGGGGTGGGGCGAAATTACAGGGTTTGTTCGGTGCGGCCGATGATGTCGTCCTGGGTGGCCTTGGACAGCACGTTGAAGAAGGCGCTGTATCCGGCGACCCGGACGATCAGGTCCTTGTGCTTTTCGGGGTGGGCCTGGGCGTCCAGCAGGGTTTCCCGGGAGACCACGTTGTACTGCACGTGGTACCCGTCCAGCCGGTTGAAGAAGGTACGAATGAGCATTTTCAGCTTTTCCACGTTCTCCTCCCGGGCGAGGAGGGTGGGGGTGACCTTTTGGTTGAGCAGCACGCCGCCGGTGATCTCGTGGGTAGGCAGCTTGGACAGGGTTTTAAACACGGCGGTGGGGCCGTTCTTGTCCATGGAGTGGGCGGGGGAGCAGCCCTCGGCCAGGGGCTCGTGGGCCCGGCGGCCGTCGGGGGTGGCCATGGTGCCGAAGCCCTGGCCCACGTTGGCGGAGATGCTGGAGGTGCCGCCGTAGCGGATGCCGCCGATGGGGCCACGGCCGAAGCGGGTGCTGTGGTACTTCTTCATCTCGTCCAGGTAGTAGTCATAGGCCTTGACCACGGGCAGGTCCACGTAGTCGTCGTCGTTGCCGTACTTGGGGGACTCGTTGATGGCCATCTCCCGGATCTTCTGGTTTTCCGGGCTGGAGAAGTTATCCAGGATGGCGTCCCACAGCTGCTGGGGGGTCAAGCGCTTTTCCTCGAAGACCAGCTTGCGGATAACCGCCAGGGAATCGGCCATATTGGCGATGCCCACCTGGAGGCCGGAGATGAAGTCGTACACCGCGCCGCCCTCCTTGATGGTCTTGCCCCGGCCGATGCAGTCCTGGACCAGGGCGGAGCACAGCACGTCGGGCACGTCCCGCTCCGAGGCCAGGTCGATGGCGTTTTCCACGATGACGCTGGCCCGGGTCAGCTCCCGGATGGTCAATTCCCAGGCCCGCTCCAGCTCCGCGTAGGATGTCATCTGGGTGAAATAGCCGTGGCCCTGGGCGAAGCGCTTGCCGGTGGTCAAGTCCACGCCGTCGTTCATGGCGCACAGCAGGAGCCTGGGGAAGTTCAGGTAGCTCATGCCGGTGCAGCGGTAGCCCCACTTGCCGGGCACGGCGGTTTCCACGCAGCCGATGGCGGAGTAGTTGTAGGCGTCCTCCGGGGCCACGCCCTTTTCGATGAAGGAGGGGATGATCACCTCGTCGTTGTTGAAGGCGGGCATGCCGGTGCCCAGCTTCATCACCTGGATGGCCTCGTCGAAGAAGGCGGGGTCCAGGTTGCGGTGGTAGCGCACCGTCAGGTTGGGCTGGGGCAGGCGGGTCTGGGCCACCGAGCGCAGCACCAGGAAGGACAGGGGGTTCACCGCGTCCTTTTTGTCCGGGGTCTGGCCGCCCACGGTGACGTTCTGGTACATGGGGCTGCCGGCGCTGGAGAAGGTGTGGGCCTGACTGCGCACCTTGTTCACCGTCAGGGTCTTGATCCACAGGTTGGTCATCAGCTCCACCATGGTATCGTCGGACACCCCCGCCTGGCGGCTGGCCAGGTAGTAGGGGTACATGTACTGGTCGAAGCGGCCGTAGGACAGGGAATGGCCGTTGGACTCGATCTGCAGCACCACCTGGATGAACCACACCGACTGAATGGCCTCGTGGAAGGACTGGGCGGGCTCATAGGGCACCTTATCGCAGATGCGGGCGATCTCCAGCAGCTCCTCCCGGCGCCCGGGGGCGGCGGTTTGGGCCAGCTGCCGGGCCAGCTGGGCGTAGCGGCCGGCGAAATCCCGCACCGCCTGGATCACGGTGAGCACCGCCTTATAGAACTGGTTTTTGTCGATGCTCTCCGGCTGGCACAGGTCCAGCGCCGCCCGGGCCTTCCGGGTCCGGTCCTCGAAGTCCTTCAGCCCCGCCTTCAGGATCTGGGGATAGTCCACCGCCAGGTGGGCGTCCCCCGCGTTCAGCTTGCCCTCCATGCCCAGCAGGCCGGTCTCCATGTACACCGACATCTCCTCGGGGATCAGCACCTGGCCCCGGGCCCGCAGGTTGTTGTTCTGCCAGAAGGGGGCGATGGAGCGCAGCTGGTCCTTGGTCTGCTGGGTGATGTAGAACACGTCCCCGTCCCGCTTCTCGAAGGTATCCAGCTCGTCCAGCACGAAGTCCAGGGTGTACTCCGGGAAGATGGGCGCGTCCTTGTTGGAGGAGGCCTGGTTGCCCACGATGACGGTCTGGTCCTCGATGTAGATGGTCATCTTCTCCAGGATGTTCTTCAGCATCAGCGCCCGCTTCATCACCGCCGGCTGGTTCTGGTTGGCCCGGTAGGCCTCGGTGCACAGCAGCGCCCGCTGGGCGTCGATGTAGGGCTTTTTATCTAAAACCGCTTCCCGGTACTGGTTCATCCTGGGCGTCAAGTCCCCAAAGTGCTCCACGTTTTTCATATTCGGCCTCCTATCGTCGGCGGAAAGCATTGAGACGGTTCCCCTCTATTGCCATTATAACGGGTTTAAAAAGACGTGTCAATGAAAACTTACGAACGAAAGAAGGAATTCTTTTGTTTGAGATGGTTGTTGGCAAATTCAAAAGAATCGTGTATAATAACAGCAAAGGAGAGAGGGGGAACGCCCCGATGAAGGGCAAGATTTTCAACATCCAGAAATTCAGCATCAACGACGGGGAGGGCATCCGCACCACGGTATTCTTCAAGGGGTGCCCGCTGCGGTGCAAGTGGTGCGCCAATCCCGAGTCCCAGAACCGGTACATGGCCATTTCCGACGCCATGGAAAACCCGCTCTACAGCGGCAGGGAGTACACCGCCCAGCAGGTGATGGACGTGGTGCTCCAGGACAAGCTGTTCTACGAGGAATCCCACGGGGGCATGACCCTGTCGGGGGGCGAGCCCCTGCAGCAGGCGGATTTCGCCATGGAGCTGGCCGATCTGGCCCACCAAAACGGGATACACGTGGCGGCGGAAACCACCGGCTTCGCCCCCCCGGCGGTGTTTCAGCGGTTCATGGCCCACGTGGACCTGTTTTTGATGGACGTGAAGCACTTCGACCGGGAGGCCCACAAGGAGGGCACCGGGGTGTACAACGACCTGATCCTGGAAAACCTGGCCACTTTGGCCGCCTCCGGCCGGCCGGTGATCGCCCGCATCCCGGTGATCCCCCACTTCAATACCGGCCTCAAGACCGCCGCGGGCCTGGCGGACCTGCTGGCCCGGGTGGGCGTCCGGGAGGTCCATCTGCTGCCCTTCCACCAGCTGGGGGAGAACAAGTACGCCCAGCTCCAGGTGGAATACCAGATGGCCGGGTTCAAGCAGCTGCCCCCCGAGGCCCTGGGCCGCTACCGGCAGGTGTTCCTGGACCGGGGCCTCCACTGCTCCATCCGGTAGCGCCCCGGCAGCCGCCGGGCCTGGGGCCGGGCCGCCGGAGATTTTTGCCGCCTTTCCCAGGCCGGCCTTGTGAAGGGCGGCTTTTTGTGGTATGATGAAAGATGCGGGCATTGCGGGCGATGGGCCAGACCCGGGCGGCGCGGGAGATGCTGAAGCCGCGGGAAACGCGGCAGATATTGAAGACGCGGAAAACGCGGACGGCGCGGGAGATGCCGCAGACCCGGGAAAGACGGCGGACCCGGGAAATGGGGACGGCGGCTGAAAGGGATGGGGGGAAGCCCATGAAGAAACGGGAAATGGAGATTATGGAACTGCTCACCGAGCACGGCAGGCTGGACGTATCCGAAATCGCCGGGCGCCTGGGGGTGTCCCACGTGACCATCCGCAAGGATTTGGCGGACCTGGAAAAGCGGTTCCTGCTGCGGCGGGAGCACGGCTGCGCGGTGCTGGGCCACGGCGACGACATGAACAACCGCCTGGCCTACCACTACGAGCAAAAGCGCCTCATCGCCCGGTCCGCGGTGGAATTGGTCCGGGCGGGGGAAACCATCATGATCGAGAACGGCAGCTGCTGCGCCCTGTTCGCCGAGGCCCTGACCAAGGCCCGGAAGAACGTGACCATCATCACCAACAGCGCCTTTATCGCCGGGTATATCCGCCACATCGAGGGCGCCCGGGTGGTGCTCATCGGCGGCGATTTCCAAAACGACGCCCAGGTGATGGTGGGCCCCATCGTCCGGGTGTGCGCCAGCCAGTTTTACGTGGACAAGCTGTTCATCGGCGTGGACGGCTATTCCAGCGAAAACGGCTTCTCCGGGGACAACCACCTGCGGGTGCAGGCGGTGCGGGATATGGCGGATTTCGCCGAAAACGTGTACGTGATTACCGAAAGCGAAAAGTTTTCCAAGCGCAGCGTGGTGTCCCTGAACCTGAAAAAGCCGGTGCGGGGGGTCATCACCGACGGCGCCATCTCCCCGGAGCGGCGGGAGGAATTGGCCGGCAAGGGCGTGGACCTGATCATCGCCGACAAGCTGCCCTAGCCCGGGCCTTCGCTTTTTTTGCGCCGGCGTGTGCGCCGGCGCGCCCGGGGCCCGGGGCCGGCCCAGC
>DVHZ01000004.1 GCA_018711685.1 Candidatus Excrementavichristensenella intestinipullorum
CCGCCCCCCGGGCCCCTTTTTTTCACAAAACGCAAGCCGCGCCCGGTCATCCGCCGGGGCGCGGCCTGCGCTTTATCTGGAATCTCCTTTTGGGAAGCCGATCCGCCCGTCCTTCAATCCATGCGCTTACAAGGCGTAGGGCTCGAAAAGCGCTTCCCGGCCCAACCGCCAGGCGCTGGTATAGCCGGCCTGGCGCATCCGCGCCTCGGCCAGGTCATACCCCACCGCCAGCCATGAGGCGTCGTGGCAATCGCTACCCAAGATGACGCCGCCTCCCAACTCCCGCCAACGCTTAAGAAAGGGCATCGCCGGATAGGGCTGGGTGCGGTAGCCCCGGCCTATGGCGCCGGTATTCACTTCCAGCAAGGCGCCGCTGCCGGCCATTCGCTCCAGGGCTTGGCAGCCGGCCTTCACATAAGCGGGGCTGCTCTCATCGAACAGGGCGCTACCCTCATTGAACTTGCTTATCAGGTCGAAATGGCCGATGACCTGAGGCCGGGTCTGGCAGATAAAATCCGCCAGCTCGTCGAAATACTGGGCCGCCATGGCCACCCAATCCCCGCCGAAGCGCTGCCGCACCATATCCTTCACCTGGTCCAGCGCACCGTCCACCGCCTGCCAGCCCTGGTCCAGGCGCAGGTAATGCTTGGCGCCGATCAGGTATTCGTAGGGATAATCTCCTTTGCGCCCCTGCTGATCCAGTTCCAGGCCCAAATGCAGGGCAATGCGGCCCGCGAATTTTTCCTTCAAGGCCAGCACTTGCTCCACGTACTCTTTCTCTCCTTGCTGGGACAGGCCGTACACCGGATCGAAATCCTGCCGGGCGTGTTCGGACAGGCCCAGGCTCACAAAGCCCAGGTCCGCCGCCGCCTGCACCATTTCTTCCGGGGTATTGTGCCCGTCTACAAAGCGGGTATGGGCGTGGTGGCAGGAAGCGGTTACCACGACCTGACTCCGTACACCGTGTCCAAAGCACTCATCTGCTCTACGATTTCCAGCTTATGGGCGAAGGTGTCGTCCAGGTCCAGCACGGTATAGGCATACTCGCCTCTGGATTTATTCACCATGGCGGAGATATTGATGTGATACTGGGACAAAATGCCGGTGAGAGCGGTGACCACGTTGGGCACATTCTGGTGCAGCACGGCGATACGGTGTTTTTCCGGCGCGCCCAACTCGCAGTTGGGGTAGTTCACCGAATTGCGGATGGACCCGGTGCGCAGGTAGGCGTCGATCTGGCGGCTGGCCATGACCACGCAGTTGTCCTCGCTCTCCGGGGTAGACGCGCCCAGGTGGGGGATGCAGATGACCCCCTTGCGTCCGATGAGCTCCGCGCAGGGGAAATCGGTCACGTAGCGGCGCAGCTTGCCCTGCTCCAGGGCCTCCAGCACGTCCTGATTGGCCACCAGTTCGCCCCTGGACAGGTTGAGCAGGGTAGCGCCGGGCTTCATCCGGGCGAATACTTCCTCGTTGAACATGCCCCGCGTCTCCTTCATCAGGGGGACGTGGACCGATACGTAATCGCTCTTTTGCAGCAGCTCCAGCAGGTTTTTCACCCGTCCGATGGAACGGGAGAGCATCCAGGCGTGGTCCACCGAGATATAGGGGTCATAGCCCACCACTTCCATATCCATGGCGCGGCCCGCGTTGGCCACCAGCGCGCCCACCGCGCCCAGGCCCACCACGCCCAAGGTCTTGCCCTTTAGCTCGGGACCGCTGAATTGCTTTTTGCCCTTCTCCACCAAGGCAGGCACCTGGTCGCCCTGGTCCTTGATTCCCTCTACCCACTGGATGCCCCCGGCGATATCCCGGCTGCCCAGCAGCAGTCCCGCCACCGCCAGCTCCTTCACCGCGTTGGCGTTGGCGCCGGGGGTATTGAACACCACTACGCCTTTCTGGGCCAGCTTATCCACGGGGATATTGTTGTATCCCGCCCCGGCCCGGGCCACCGCTACCAAAGACGCGGGGGCCTCCATGTTATGCATGTCCGCCGAACGCACGATGATGGCGTCCGGGTTTTCCATACTGGAGGACACCTCGTAGTCGCTGTCGCTGAGATAATCGTGATAGATGGGGGAAATGGCGTTGAGGGTCAGAATCTTATACATGCTTTGCGCCTCGCTTTTTATATTGTTCCTCCGCCGGGCGGCCGGGGCTCATAGCCTTCCAGCCGTCCGGCGGAGGCGTCTGCGGACCGGCGCGGCCGACGGTCCCTGCCGGAGCCCGTCCTCCCCGCCGCGCCGGAAACCCTTGGTGAAGAGGGTTACTTGTGCCGCGCTTCGAAGTCCTTCATGAAATTGGCCAGGGCCTGCACGCCCTCTACGGGCATGGCGTTGTAGATGCTGGCGCGCATACCGCCGGCGGCCCGATGGCCCTTCAGGCTGCACAGGCCCTTGGCGGTGGCCTCTTTGACGAACAGGGCGTCCAGCTCCTCGTCGCCGGTGCGGAAGGTGACGTTCATGCGGCTGCGGCTGGCGGGCTGGGCCACGCCCTTGAACAGGCTGCTGTCGTCCAGCAGGTCGTACAGGATCTGGGCCTTTTCGATGTTGCGCTTCTCCATGGCCGCTACGCCGCCCTGCTTTTTGAGCCATTTCAGGCACAGCCCGCACATGTAGATGGCGTAGGTGGGCGGCGTGTTCAGCATGGAACCGGCCTCGGCCATCTTGGTCCAATCCATGATCTTGGGAGTAGAGGGGCGGGCCTTGCCCAGCAGGTCCTCCCGCACCACCACCAGGGTGACGCCGGCGGGACCGATATTCTTCTGGGCCCCGGCGTACATCACGCCAAAGCGGCTCATGTCGTACACCTCGGAGAGGATGTTGCTGGAGGCGTCGGCTACCAGGGGCACACTGCCGGTATTGGGCAGGGTGCTGTAGCGGGTGCCGTAGATGGTGTTGTTGGTGGTAATGTAGAAATAATCCGCCTTGGGATCGAAGGCCGCCTCATCCCACTGGGGAATGCCGGCGTAGTTCTCCTCCCGGGAGGAGGCCACCACGTTCACCTTGCCGTACTTGCCCGCCTCCACCAGAGCGCCGTGGGCGAAGTTGCCGCTGTCGATATAATCGGCGCTGCCCGAGCCGTTCATCAGATTCAGGGGCACTGCGGCGAACTGTCCGGTGGCGCCGCCCTGAAGCAGCAGCACCTTATAGTTGTCGGGCACCTGGAGCAACTCCCGGATCAGGCCCACCGTTTCGTCGAAAATGGCCTGATAGGCCTTGCCCCGGTGGCTCATCTCCATCACGGACATGCCCGAGCCGCCGTAATTCAGCATCTCGTTGGCTGCCGTGCGCAGGGCCTCCTCAGGCATGGTGGCCGGTCCCGCCGCGAAATTGTACACTCGTTCCATGGTTATTCCCCCCGTTCTTGATGATGTTTGTCCAGCCGTTCGTACATCCTCTCTTCCTCAGAACCCAACGACACCATTTCGATGTCGGTGAGGCGAAAGGTCATCTCGGCACAGCGATTGCCCATAAAATCCACCGGCTCCATGCCCAGGAACAGATCGTTTGCCTGGGTGACAAACCCGGCGTAGCTCTCGCTGGCCGTCCATAGGGTGACCGCCACGCCCCGGCGCTGGGAGATGCCCAGTAGAAACGCCAAGGCATCCTCCTCCTCCCGAATGGGCAGAGGCTGGGGCCCTTGGTTGCCCATGCGCATCAGCAGCGCCAGCCTTTGGGCGTATATGCTGTCGTATTGCACCTCCAGTATGGCGCCCAACCGTATGGCGAAATAGCCATCCATCATCCCGTAGGGGGTGATGGCGTTCACCAGGGTGGTGCGGTTGTTCACCGCCTGGACGAATCCGGCGATAAAATCGTCCGGATTGTTGGGATCGGTGAACAGGGAGGCGATGGCCCTGTCCGCCATCAATCCTTTCAGCTGATATGCGATGTATCCCGTCGCGTTATTCATCAGATGCCCATCCCACCCTCGTCCAGTTCATAATAGAAAAACCGGCCCAGCACGTCGCCCACCCGCAATACTGGTGCGCCGGTGAGCACCGGCAGCCGCAGCCGCAGCCCCAGCGCCGGCGCTGTGCGGCTGCGGTATTCCGCCGCCATGGGGCAAAAGGCTCCGCCCCGCATATAGCCCAGCGCCCAGCTGTCCAGCGCGTCCAGTCCCACAAAGGATCGGGCGGATACCCCGCTCTCCACCTGGTAGCCGGCCATCTCCACTTCATAATACCCTATGCCCACCCAGCCCCGCACCTCCACCTGGGGTTCGCCCTGGCTGGGTTGGGCCATGTATTCCACCGGCGCACCCGCCAGCCGCCGCCGCACCGTGTATAGCGACAAGGGGCTGTTGTCTGCTCCCACAAAGGGACGGCCCAGTTGCAGGGCCGTGGCCAGGCTGGTGCCCGACCCAGCGAACAGGTCCATCACCAAATCCCCCGGCCGGGTGGAGCAGTGGATCACCCGCTCCAGCAGCCGCATGGGCTTTTGGGTATCGTAACCGGTGCGCTGAGGATCTTTCTGCTGTAAGTGGCTCACGTCATCCCACACGTCTCCCGGATACACCGGCTCGTCGTCGTAATAGGTATAGATCTTGCCCCCGGAGCGGATGGAACGGTATACCCGGCCGTCTGGGTCCACATGCTTTTTCATATGGTTGCTCCGCCCGCCGGGGCGCACCTCCCCGGTGGACTTCAAGTCAAAATAGTACCTGGGCCCCTTGCTGTACAGCAATATGATGTCGTGCTTGCGTCCAAAGTATCGCCGCGCCCGTCCGCCCGTCTGATAGGCCCACACGATTTCGTTGAGCAGCCGCTCCTCGCCGAATATCCTGTCCATCAGCAGGCGCATGTGCCCGTGAAGCCGGTAGTCGATATGCATAAAGATGAGCCCCGTATCCGACAGCAGCGCCCGGCATCCCCGAAGCACTTGCTCCATCATCGCCATGTATGCGTCCCGGGGCATATTGTCCTGGTAAGCCGTCTGCATCAGGCTGCCGTTTCCGCTGCGCCATTCCTTCTCACCCACCCGGGTGCGCAGCACGAAGCGCTTGCCGGTGGTAAAGGGCGGGTCCAGATATATGCACTGAACGCTGCCCCGGTATTTTTCCAGCAACCGCGGCATCAACTCAGCGGCGTCTCCCAGGAAAAAGACGCCCGGAACGCCTTCGCCCGGCTGCCGTTCCCGCTCTACCCAAAGACGCTTCAGTTCCATCCGGCCCACCCCCCTTCCTTTGGTCTTATCCTTTATCTTAGCAGAAAAACCGGCCAAAGTCACGATAAATATATGTTGCAGCCGGTCCACCATGGCCCCAAAACAAAAAAGAAAAGGAAGCGGAAGGCCCTGGCGCAGCCAGGGCCCTTGAAAAACATGGAGGGCGCTGCGCCCCTCCATACCTCCCCGCACATTGGTCCCGGCTTTTGCCGCCGGCACGGCCGGACCCGAAGGCCAGGGGCTTCGCCCGCTCAGTCCCCCGGGGACCCATGACCAAGGCGGCGCATAATATATGGTGGGCTTTTCAGCGCACCGGGGTGCGCTGGGGCCCATTACCGGAGAAGAGGAGTGATCGCCATGAAGCAATCCCAATTGAATGAACGCTTCCCCCTGGCCATGGCCTGGGTAGCCTGGCAGTCCTGGGAGGCTCTGTATAGCGACGAGGAGGCCCTGGCCAAGGGCACCATTTTCCCAGGGCTGTTCAAGCCCTTCGAGGGGGTGTGCGGATGAACGGGGACAATGTCCGGGCGCAACAATTGCTGCAGGTGCAGCGACTGGGGTTCATGCTTTGGGACCTGCGGCTGTTCCTGGATACCCACCCCCAATGCCGGCAGGCTCAGGAGGCCTTGGCGGCTCTCTGGGCTCAGGAGCGGCAGGCTCGGAGCCAGTATGAGCGCCGTTACGGTCCCCTCAGCTGGGGAGGAGCGGCTCCCTCTGAGGCGGAGCAGCAAGCCGATTGGGTTCAGGGACCCTGGCCCTGGCAAGGGGAGGTATAGCCATGTGGATCTATGAGAAAAAGCTGCAATATCCCGTCAACATCCGCCGTCCCAACGCGGCCCTGGCCCAAGCCATCATCTCGCAGTTCGGAGGCCCGGACGGAGAGTTGGGCGCTTCCCTGCGCTATCTGTCCCAGCGGATAACCATGCCGTGGGATTCGGTAGCCGCCCTGCTCACCGACATCGGCACCGAAGAGCTGGCCCACTTGGAGATGATCTGCGCCATAGTGCATCAACTCACCCGCAACCTGACCCCCGCCGAGCTTCAGGAGCAGGGGTTCGCGGCCTACTATGTGGACCATACCCTAGGCTTGTGGCCCCAGTCCGCCGGAGGCGTACCCTTCTGTGCCCTGGCCCTGCAAAGCAAGGGCGACCCGGTGACCGATCTTCACGAGGATATGGCTGCCGAGCAAAAGGCCCGCACCACCTACGACAACCTGCTGCGCCTGGTGGACGATCCGGAGGTCCTGGACCCCTTGCGCTTCTTGCGGCAGCGGGAGATCGTACACTACCAGCGCTTTGGCGAAGCCCTGCGCCTGGTTTTGGAGAAGCTGGACCAGCGCAACTTTTACGCCATCAATCCGGCATATGATTGTCAGGTCCTCAGGTAAATCCGGCTGTGGGTTTTTTCGCGGCCGGGCCCAACCGGATCTGTGAGAAGAAAGGCATCCCCCTCACGGCCTGAAACGCCGCACCGTTTCAGGCCGTTGCCCCACCACCGTGTCAGCCAGGTGGGCGGTTCCAAGGGGGCGTCCCCTTGGCGGGGACCCGGGGACAGCCCCCGGCGCCGAGTCAGCCACCCCATCCGGCGAATTTTTGCACCCCACCGCATCCCCGCAACGGCCAGACCCACCGCAGCGGCTACCACCGCCGCGCCGTCCAAGGCCGTTGCCCCACCTACGCGCCAGCGAGGATGGCGGTTCCAAGGGGGCGTCCCCTTGGCGGGGACCCAGGGGCAGCGCCCACCGCCCCACACAAGGCCGTTGCCCCACCTACGCGCCAGCGAGGTGGGCGGTTCCAAGGGGGGCCATCCCCCCTTGGCGGGGGTCCAGGGGCGAGGAGTCCCTGGCGGGGGTCCG
>DVHZ01000044.1 GCA_018711685.1 Candidatus Excrementavichristensenella intestinipullorum
GGGAAGCGTCGCCGCCCCCGGCGCAGCCCCGCAGGATCAGCACCACGCACAGGATCAGCAGGGCCAGCACCCCTGCGGAAATGGCCAGGCGGACCTGGCGGGGAAAGGCAAAGCGAAAACGGCGGGAACGCCGGTTGCGGCCGGGCATGAGCATCACTCCTTTACCGAATTATACCACATGTTTCCGCCCCGAGGGAAGGGGGGAAAAAGCCGTGCCGAAGTAAAATCGTAAAAGATGCTTATAATTTGTAAAAACAGCCTATTCTTGAAACAATATCCGCCTGGGATACGTCCAATCATCATTGACGGATGGGCCAAAATGATGTAAACTTGTATTGTATTAGTCTGTGATAATCGGGATTTCGTTCCATTTTTTCCAGCCGGGTAGGGCGAACGCGAGACAGAGGTGTGAAATACAATGGCAACAAAGCAGATCGGCAAGCTGAAGCTGCACTGGTCCAAGCGCGGCATAGCGTTTAAGTGGGATGACGGAGAAATCCATCGACTTTCTTTTGAACGCAAAAAGCCGGATGACGCTCAGGGCTACGCCGCGGACCAGTACGACAGCCAGGACGGCTACGATGGACAGGACTACGGCCAGGGCGGCTACCAGGGCCAGGGCTACGACGGCCAGGGCTACGACGGCCAGGAGGACTATTACGGTGCGCCGCCCCGGGAAGGCGGCCGGTACGACTTCCTGTACACTAACGATTACCTGATGTACGCCCTGTTGGTGCTGCTGCCGCCTCTGGGCATTTGGATCCTATGGAAGCGGGAGCGCTTCACCTCCATGATCCGCTCCATCATCACTGCGGCGTCCGGCGTGTGGTTCGTGCTGCTGCTGGTGTGGTTGTTTACCGCTATGCTTAGCACCGGCACCGACTCCATCCAGACCCAAAGCGCCGCCACCATGCCGCCCACCTCTACCCTGACCACCCCCGCGCCTCAAGACGGCAGCGCCGACCTGACCGTGTCCGCTACCCCTGCGCCTACCCCCATTAGCGCCGTGGGCAGCGACACCACCGACCTGACCGGCACTACCGGCACTACCGGCACTACCGGTACCGCCACGGGGACCGCCACCACCGATACCTCTACCGTTTCCGCCAGCGATTACTGCTATTACACCAGCACCGGCCAGTATTTCCATTCCGACAAGGATTGTCCGGACCTGGGGGATAACGCCATCCAAGCCACGGTGGCCATCGCCCGCAGCCGGGGCCTGAAAGAATGCCCCTCCTGCTACAACACCGGCGCCGCCATCGACGCCACCGGCACCACCGGTACCGGCACCAGCGGCACCGTGATTTACGCCACCAAAAATGGTAAGTACTACCATGTGAATAAGACCTGCTCCAATATGAAAAATGCCCAGGTGTATACCCTGAACCAGGCCAAGAAGGAGGGCAAGAAGCCCTGCCCCACCTGCATCGGCCAATACTACTGCACCGACACCGGAAAGTACTATCATTTGACCAAAACCTGCTCCGGCATGAAGAACGCCCATTTGACCACCGCCAAGGCGGCGGAAGCGGCGGGCAAGGTCAAATGCCCGGTCTGCCTGGAGAAGCTTGCCAAAAAGAAAGGCACCACTACCAGCAGCGCCACCTACTACTCCACCGCCAAGGGCAAGTACTACCACGTCAATAAGACCTGCTCCGGCATGAAGGGCGCCCAGAAGGTCACCCAGGCCGTCATCAAGCAGCGGGGCCAGACCGCCTGCCCGGTGTGCATCGGCTCCAAGTCCACCACGTCTACCTCCAGCGGCAAGTACTATGCCACCCGCAACGGCACCTATTACCATACCAAGAGCGATTGCTCCGGCATGAAGGACGCCACCCAGATTACCCTGGCCACCGCCAAAAAGTATGGCAAGAAGGCCTGTCCGGTGTGCGTGTCCACCGCCAGCACCGCCAGCGCCAACACCACCTACTACTACGCCACCAGCGCCGGCAAGTACTACCATAAGACCAGCGATTGCTCCGGCATGAAGGGCGCCAAGAAGGTGACCAAAGCGGCGGCGGAGAAGAACGGCAAGACCGCATGTCCGGTGTGCCTCAAGGATATGGCCACCTACGTGTACGCCACCAGCGGCGGCAAGTACTACCACAAGACCAGTACCTGCTCGGGGATGAAGGACGCCAAGAAGGTGACCCTGGCGGCGGCCAAGAAAAACGGCAAGACCGCCTGCCCCACCTGTTATAAGGCCCAGGTGGCCAAGGAGGCGGTGTACTACGCCACCAGCGCCGGCAAATATTATCACGTAAAGGCCAACTGCTCGGGCATGAAGAACGCCACCAAGGTGACGTTGGCCACCGCCACCGCCCGAGGCAAGACGCCCTGCCCGGTATGCCTGGGCAAATCCACCACCTACTACTACGCCACCAAAGCGGGCAAGTATTACCATACCAAGAGCGGTTGCTCGGGCATGAAAAACGCCAGCAAGGTTACCCTGTTGGCGGCCCAGAAGGCGGGCAAACTGCCCTGCCCGGTATGCGTGGCCAAGAAATCTACCGCCACCGCTACGCCTACGCCGGCCCCAACCTCCACCGCCAATAAGGTATACTGCTACGCTTCCACAGGCAGCAAGTATTACCACAAGAACCAGGGCTGTTCGGGGCTGACCAACCTGAAGAAGGTGCTCTTGTCCACCGCCAAGAGCCGGGGCAAGACCGCCTGTCCCGTGTGCGTCACCAAGACGGTAAAGGCCAGCAACCTGACCACCAACTACGCAGACAAGCAGACCATCTGCTACGCCAGCAACGCCAGCGCCTACTACCACGGCGATAAGAACTGCGTCAGCGGCCTGAGCAAGACCACGGTAAAGGCGGCCAAGGCCAAGGGCAAAACCGCTTGCCCCTCCTGCGCCAAGAACATGAACACCTACGTGTACGTCACCCGTTCTGGGACCAAGTACCACCGCAAGAGCACCTGCTCCGGCACGGTGAACGCCTACAAGATTTCCCTGAACACCGCCATTAAGCTCAATTACGTGCGCTGCACCAAGTGCAACGCCCCCAAGAAGAATTGATCCCGCAATACCTCCTGTGAACCCGCCGCAGGCGCGAGGGCGTATGGCCCCCGCGCCTGCGGCCTATATATGCCGCCCTCCTGCCGCCTGGCCCGGAGGCAGGGCAGGGTTGCGTATAGAAAAAAGAAGCATTCGTGGACAGATTGGGAGGCCATGGCGCATACAGTAATACATCAGGTCCGGTCACGCCCCGGCGGTGCTGGGCATAGGGTGGGGCGAAGGAGTGGTGGATGATGCAGTATGCGGGCATGTTTTTTGCCAGGGACGCCCGGAGTATGGCCAACGTGATGGACGCGCCTTGCGCCATACTGGGGCGGCACGCCCTGTGCGCTCAGGGCAGCGCTTCCGATGGTGGAGCTATCGCTTGCGCCTTTGGGCTGATGCGGGACGCCAAGAGTTTGGCGGCCCGGTTGCGGGCGGGGGGCATACCCTTCGACCCGGATGGCGGACCCAGTGCGCTGGCCCTGGCCGCCTACCGGCTGTGGGGAGAACGCTATCCCCAATACCTGGAGGGGCCTGTGAGCACGGTGATAATCGATCAGGACGCCCAAAAGTTATACATTACCCGAGACCGGATGGGTGAACAGGCGGCCTACTATCTGGCAAGGGGGGCCTGCGTGGCCTTTTCCGACGCTCCCGGCGCCCTGCTGCAAGCGCCCATCGCCCGACGCGCGGTAGACCGGGAGGGGCTACGGGAACTGTTGGCCCTGGGTCCGGCCCGCACGCCGGGCCTTACCCCCATACCGGGACTGAAATCCCTGGAGCCGGGATGTATGCTGGTGGCGGGGGACCACGGCCAGCGCGTCGTGCGCTATTTCCAGTTGGAAGCGCGCCCCCATGAAGAGGACGAAGCGGCCACGGTGGAACGGGTGCGGGCGCTACTGGAAGACGCTTTGGAACGGGTATTGTGTCTGGGCCCGGCTTCCATGCTGTCCGGCGGGCTGGACTCCACCGCCCTTACCGCCCTGGCGGCGGCCAAAGGGCCGGTGGAGACCTGGTCGGTGGGATACGAGCAGGACCAGGACCACTTTGTGCAAAATAGCTACCAGCACGAGCGGGACCAGCCCTATATTGAGCGGGCGGTGGAGCTGCTGAGGGTGAACCACCACTGGGTAACCCTGAACCAACAGGAGCTATTTGACGCCCTGCACCCGGCCATGATCGCCCGGGGCCTGCCGGGCATGGCGGACGTGGACGCTTCGTTGCTGCTATTCGCCCAGCGGATCGGCCGGAACAACCAGTACGTGCTCTCTGGCGAATGCGCCGACGAGGTTTTCGGCGGCTATCCCTGGTTCCATCGTTCCCAGCTGATGGCCGCCGACGGATTCCCCTGGTCGGGTTCCCTGGCGCTGCGGGAATCGGTGCTGCGGCCCAGCGTCCGTCAGGTCCTGGACCTGCCCGGCTACGCTGCCGCCCGGTATCACGAGGCCTGCGCCCACCTGCCTCGCCTCTCCGGGGAGGAGGGGGAGCAAGCCCGGCTAAGGCTGCTCCAAGGGCTCTGCTTCCAGTGGTTCATGCCGGTGCTTCAGGACCGGGCCCGGTGCATGTGCGCCGCCAGCGGCGTAAAGGTACTGACCCCCTATTGCGACGACCGGCTGGCCCAGTACCTGTATAACGTGCCCTGGGCCCTGAAAAACATGGGCGGCCAGGAGAAGGGGCTGCTGCGCCAAGCGGTGGCCGGCCTGCTACCCCCGGACCTGCTGCAGCGCCGCAAGAGTCCCTATCCCAAGACCCACCATCCCGGATACGCCCAGCTGGTGTGCCGTCAGATGGCCCGGGTGCTGGAGGACGATTCCTCCCCCATCCTGGAGGTACTGGATCGAGAACAGATGTACCGGCTGATGTCCGGAGGCATGAGCGCCGCCGATACCCCTTGGTTTGGGCAGCTGATGACCGGCCCTCAGATGGTGGCGTATCTGCTCCAGGTCAACGATTTCTTGCTTACCTACAACCTGGAGCTGGAGCTCTGATGTCCAGGCTATAGGCCATGCCCCTTCGCCCCGGCTGCAGTCCTCCCGGCTATGCCCTCGGAGGGCAAGGCGGTTCCCTAGGTGGAGGTTCCCTGGGGAACCGCCCACCGGTGCGCGACGGGAAAGCCATGCCGCCGCCCCGGTTAAGCGCCCCCAACGGGTGGGGGCGCTTAACCGGGGGCCGGGGCAAAGCCCACCGCCCACAGCGCCTAAGATCAGGATAGAAAAGGCCCCGGGACGCAGGTCCCAGGGCTGGGAAAGCGATTGAGCGCGGCCGGTTTTGCGGCAGCCGGCCGGTCAGCGGTTTTTGCGCCGGTACAGCCTGCGCTCCAGGGACCAAATGCGCTCGGTGAAATGGCCGGGCTGCACTGCGGACAGGGCGTGGCTCATCTCGAACATGCGGGCGTCCAGCAGGTCCAGGGTGTGCAAGACCTCCGCCTCGGGGAACATGGGCCGCTTGGGGCTGCCGAACTCGGGCAGGTCGTGGTGGGAGAGGATCATGTGCTCCAGCATCAGCAAGAGTTCCGGGTCCACCCCCAGCTCCTGGCCGGTGCGGGACAGCTCCGCCACCCCTTGGACCAGGTGGCCCAGCAGCTGCCCCTCCAGGGTATATTCGCTGGCCAAGCCCACCTCGTTGGCGCTGAGCTCGGTAATCTTGCACAGGTCGTGGAGGATCACCCCGGCGGCCAGCAGATCGGCATCCAGGTCCGGATAGATGGCGCAAATGGCGGCGGCGGCCCGAAGCATGGTGCTGGTGTGGTGCAAAAGCCCGCTGCGCTCGGCGTGGTGCAGCTTCTGAGCGGCGGGGTAGTAGTTGAGCCTATCCCCGGCGGCGTCCAGCCGGGCCAGCACCAGTTGGCGCAGGCCCTGGTCCTGAATCTCCCGGGCCCGGCTGTACAGCGCTTCCCGCATGACTTCAGGGGGTTCCGGGGCGCAGGGGATGAGCAGGTTCATGTCCACCGGATCCTTTTCCTCGGGCAGGCGCATCTTGTCCACCCGCAGCTGGGCCCGGTTGTTGTATTCCAGCATCATGCCCCGCACCTTGACCACCGACAGCGCCTTGGGCGCGGCGGCGGCGCCGTCCCACATCTTGGCGTTCACCTCGCCGGAACGGTCGGCCAGGGTCATGTCCAGGTACTTGCCGCCGTTGGAGGAGGTGCGCTGCTCGGCGGCCTTGACCAGCAGGAAACCTTCGAACATCTGCCCGCGCAGCATGGCAGCCAGCTGGGGCTGAGGCTGGGATTGCATGAAAAATAATCTCCTTCCAACCGGCGCAAAATTGTCATCCGCGCCGGATTGTGCTATAATATCGGGGAAATTTTCCGCCCCCATTATAATACAGTCGGGGCGGTTTGGCAAGCGAAGGAGGGCACAGGATGAAATACCTGTTGGTGGTGGGCGACGGCATGGCCGATTTGCCCATCGAGGCGTTAGGCGGCAAGACCCCCCTGGAATACTTAAACCCCAAGGGCTTTCAGATCGTAGGCGGAGGCGAACTGGGCCGGCTTCGGTCCTGCCCCACCCAACTGCCCCCGGGCAGCGACACCGCCTTCCTCACCCTGCTGGGCAACGATACCCCCAAGGTCTATACCGGCCGCTCGCCCCTGGAGGCGGCGGGCATGGGCGTCAAATTGGAAGAGGGGCAAGTATGCTTCCGCATGAACCTGGCCGCCATTGAGGAGGCGGGCTTTCCCCAGGGCAAGATGCTCAGCCATAACGGCGGGGGCATCGACGGGGAGGAGGCCTACGCCCTGGCCCAGTACCTGACCCAGCAGGGCCGCTTCGCCCAGCTGGCCAGGGACTGCGGCCTGACCATCTATCCCACCCCCACCTTCCGCCACGCGGCGGTGCTGCCCACCCGGGAGACGGGCTTTACCCTGGCCCCGCCCCACGACATCGTGGGCCAGCCGGTAGGGGAGCACATGCCCCAGGGCGCCTGCGCCGGTTTGCTGGGGGAACTGTACCGGGCCTCCTTTGAGGCGCTGGACCAGCACCCCATCAATAAGGCCCGCCGGGAGCAGGGCAAGCTGGCGGCCAACTGCGCCTGGTTCTGGGGCGCGGGCACGGCCTGCCGGTTGGACAATTTCCAGGAGAAATACGGCAAAAAGGGGCTGGTGATCTCCGCCGTGCCCCTGGTCAAGGGCATCGCCCGCCTGGGCGGCCTGGACGCCCCGGACTATCCCTGGGCCACGGGCCTGCTGGACACCGATTACCGCCGCAAGGCCCAGACCGCGGTGGAAGCCCTGGCCGGCGGATACGATTTCGCCCTGGTCCACCTGGAGGCCCCCGACGAGATGAGCCACGACGGCAGCCTGGAGAACAAGCTGGAGGCCATGCGCCGCCTGAACCAGCGCATCGTGGAGCCGCTGCTGGAGCAGATGCCCCAGGTGGACGATTTCCGCCTGATGCTCATGCCCGACCACTATACCCTGCTCTCCACCCGCACCCACGACGGCACCCCGGTGCCCTTCGCCATCTACGACAGCCGCCGCCCCGGTGCGCCCCGGCCCTTCACCGAGGCCGCCTGCGCCGATGCGCCTATCCTGGAAAACGGCGATTTGCTGATGCGCAAGCTGTTCCAGCTGGAGGCGTAAGGCGGCTGGATCTATCGGGTTTTCCCTGATTTCAACCCGGCGCCCCGCCGCCTGGTATTCGGACCGGGCTGCGGGGCGCTATGGTTTCGGGAGCCCGGTTCCAAGCCAGCCCGGCGCAACACCCTGTCCGGGGCGGCAGAGCTAATGCAAAGCCCCGGGCCGGGACTAAAGTCCCAGTCCGGGGCACTGGGGATCGATGGGGTTACAGCAGGGGCACGCCCTTGGCGGCGAAGCTGTCCACCACGCCGTCGGGCCAGGTGGAGCACTGCACCTCGCCGATGTGGGCCTTGCGCAGCAGCAGCATACACAGCCGGCTTTGGCCGATGCCGCCGCCCATGGTGAGGGGCAGTTGATCCCGCATCACCTGCTGATGGAAGGGCAGGTTGAGCCGGTCCATGGCCCCGGCGGCGCTGAGCTGGGCGAACATGGCGGGGGCGTCCACCCGAATGCCCATGCTGGACACCTCCAGGGCGCAGTCCAGCTCCGGGTGGTAGTAGATCAGGTCGCCGTTGAGGGACCAATCGTCGTAGTCGGGGGCCCGGTCGCCGTGGCGCTTGCCGTCGGAAAGGGGCCAGCCGATTTGGCTGACGAAGGCGGCCCGGTGCTCCTTCACAAAGGCGGCCTCCCGCTGCTCCGGGGTGAGCTCCGGGTACATGTCGCACAGCTCCTGGCTGCTGATAAAGGCCAGGGTGGCGGGCAGCCGGGGGGCCAGCACCGGATAGCGGCTGTGGAGCACGGTTTCGGCCTCCAGCACTGCGGCGTGGATGCGCATGGCGGCGTCCATCAGGGTATCGTAATTGCGCTGCTGCCGGGTGAGCACCTTTTCCCAGTCCCACTGGTCCACGTATACCGAGTGCAGGTTGTCGGTGATCTCGTCCCGGCGGATGGCGTTCATGTCGGTATACAGGCCGGAACCCACGGGATAGCCGTAGCGGCCCAGGGCGTGGCGCTTCCACTTGGCCAGGGACTGAACCACCTGCACCTCGTCCCCGGGCAATTCCTTCAGGTCGAACGCCACCTTGCGCTCCACGCCGCTCAGGTCGTCGTTGAGGCCGGTGAGCTTGCGCACGAACAGGGGCGCGGATACCCGGGTCAGGTTCAGGGAAGCGCCCAACTGCTGCTGAAAGCAGTCCTTGAGCACCTTGATGGCCTGCTGGGTGGCCCGCAAATCCAGCATAGGCACGTAGCCCTGGGGGCAGGTATGTCCTTGCATGGTGTTCCCCTCTTCCTTGTATAAGATTCTCCGATTATAGCACCGCCGCCGAAGGGGCGTCAAGGAAAAAATGGCGCCGTTGGGGCTCTCCCGGGAAGGGTGCCCGCACGCGCTTCCAGGGGCTTGAATGTCCCCGGAGGGATGACCCCGAACCGCCTTTCCTCGCCTCCTTGCCGGCATACCATGGGCGCAGCGGGGAAAAAACCGGAAAAAAATGCTGCCGCAACCGGCAGTTGCCCAATTGCAAGGGCCCCATGGTGGCGCGCAACCGAAAAAAACGGTATACTGGTTCCACGCTCCAGGGCGGCGGACCGTCCATTCCAAGGCGCGGAGGATGAGAGCATGATTGTAGCGGATAAGATCGCCGGTCTTCGAAAAGAGAAAGGTTGGTCCCAAGAACAGCTGGCCGAGCAAATGGGGGTGTCCCGGCAGGCGGTATCCAAATGGGAGAGCGGCCAGGCCCTCCCGGATCTGGACAAGATTCTGGCGCTGAGCCAGCTGTTCGGCGTAACCACCGATTATCTGCTCAAGGAGGACATAGGGGACCCGGCTTTGCCCGGGGAAAGCAGCCCGCCTGTCAAGCGGGTGACCCTGGCCCAGGCAAGGGCCTTTCTCCAATGGCGAAAGAAGGCCGCCCTGTTGATTGGGGCGGGTACCTTTCTGTGCGTAATCGGGGTGATCCCCTTGCTGCTTTTGGGCGCGGCGGCGGAGCTTCCGGGCCATCCCATCTCGGAAAACGCCGCAGCGGCGGCGGGGCTCATCGCGCTGCTGGCGCTGGCTGCAGCGGCGGTCGCCCTGTTCGTCTTTTGCGGCCTGAGAAACGAGCCCTACGCTTTTTTGGACCAGGAACCCTTTGAAGTGGAATACGGCGTGGCGGACCGGGTGCGGGAAGAACAAAGGGCCTTTAAAAGTACCTATACCCGATGCAATGTGATAGGGGCTTGCACCTGCGTCCTTTCCCCCGTTCCGCTGTTCGCCGGGCTCTTCATGGACGATGGATTCTTTACCGCCGCCATGCTGGCCGCCACCCTGCTCCTGGCAGGAACCGGCGCGGTCTTTTTCATCGTAGCGGGAGTGCGCTGGGCCAGCATGCAAAAGCTCTTGCAGGAGGGGGAGTTCACGCCCCGGGAAAAGCGCCGGAGCCGGTTCAAGGAAACCGTCTCCACCGCCTATTGGCTCAGCGCCACCGCCCTATACCTGCTGTGGAGCTTCTGGACCCAGGGGTGGCATAGAACCTGGATCGTGTGGCCGGTGGCCGGAGTGCTGTTCGCGGTGGTCATGTGCCTGTGCGATTTGCTGGAGCGGAGGAAGGACTAGCTCCAGCGCCCCCTTCGGGCCAAAAAGGCCTAGGATGGGGCCCCCGCCGGGGGGCCTTATCTCCAGCCCGGTTGGCTCATTTCTGTAGAGGGGTTGGGGATTGTGGTTTGCGCCAGGGCTGTCCGGCGCTTTCAGGACGCCGGACGGCGGCGGGCTTATTTTGTCACCGTGATGGTGAACCGGGCTTTGAGGCCCGAGGCGGTTTGGCACTGGATCACCGCGGTGCCCGCCTTCAGGGCGGTGACCCGGCCCTTCTGGTTCACCTTGACCACCTTTTTGTTGCTGCTTTTCCACTTCACCTTGGCGGTGCTGCCCTGGGGGGAGAGGGTAAGGGTCAGGGTTTGGCTTTTCCCCTTTTTCATGGCGGCTTCTCCGGACAGAGACAGCGATTCCACCGCCGGCACCTTTACCGTCACCGCGATGCGGTGGCTCAGTCCGCTTTCGCTCTGGACCCGAATATAGGCTTTGCCAGCCTTTACCGCCGTCACCACCCCGTCCTTCACGGTGGCTACCTTCTTGTTGCTGCTGCTCCACTTTACCGCCTGGGAGCTCCCTGCGGGCTGAAAATCCACCGACAGGGTCAAGGTCTGACCCACGGTGAGAGTCTGCGCAGAGGCGGGGCTGATGCGCAGGGCGGTGGGCTTCTGGTCCTGCTGGCTCTCCTGATTCTCCTGGTTCTGCTGTCCGCCGGAGCCGGAAATGGGATCGGACTTGAGCAGGTTATACACCTTGGTACGCCGGGACTTGGTATAGGTGGCGTAGTTCAGCGCTGCCTGGTACAGGTGCTCCAGGGTCACGTTTTCGTAGCCCCCCGCCTTTTCGGCGGCCAGCACGTGGTATTTCTTGATGGCCCCGGTGCCCACCTGGTGGACGATGTCCGCGTAATAGCACAGGGCGTTGGGATCCTGTATACCCAGGCTCATGGCCTTTTCGATGTAGCCGGTGACGTCGGAGCGGGCCTGGGCATCCTGCACTTCCCGGCCCGCCGGGCTGGACAGCAGCTGGCTCACCCACTCCTTGTCGGAGGCGGACAGCGTGCCGTCAAAGTCGATGTCCTCCCCCGATGCCTGGATGACCTTTTCCACCAGGGCCGCCGCCCGGCCCGCATTCCACTGCATGAAGCCGGCGCTGATTTTTCCGTTGCTGTCCACGATGACGGTGGCGTAGTTGTGGCCGCTCTCCATCTGGCCGATGATCTCTATGGCCCGGGAGAGCACCTTTTCGCTCACCGCCGCCAGGGCGCTCTGGCAGGCCAGGCACAGGGCCAGGGCCAGCGCCAGGGCAGGCAACGCTTTTTTCTTCATTGGATGGTTCCTCCTCCCAAACATTCCCCGTCCCGGTAGACGACTGCCGCCTGGCCGGGGGTTACCGCCCGCTGGGGCGCTTCAAAATCCAGTGTAAACCGGTCCTCTCCCTCCACCCGCAGCCGGGCCCTTTGCAGGGCCTGGCGGTGGCGCAGCCGCACCAAGCAGTCCACGATTTCCCCGGCAGCCGCGGGGGGGCGCTGGGCGGTCCAGCTGGCCTGGATGCAGGCGGCGCTATCGCTGTACAGCAGGGGCGAATCCTCCCCCTGCTCCACGATGAGCCGGTTCTTTTCCATATCCTTGCCCACCACGAACCAGCGCCGGCCGTCGCCGCCGCCGCCGATGCCCAGCCCCCGGCGCTGGCCCAGGGTATAGAACATCAGCCCGTCGTGGCGGCCCACCACCTGGCCCGACGGGGTCACCATGTCCCCGGGCTGGGCGGGCAGGTACTGCATGAGGAAGGGTTTAAAGCTGCGCTCCCCGATGAAGCACACCCCGGTGGAATCCTTCTTGCCGGACACCGGCAACCCCTTTTCCCGGGCGATGCGCCGCACCTCGGCCTTGGGCAGGTCCGTGAGGGGGAACAGGGCGTAGCTGAGCTGGTTCTGGTTGAGCAGATACAGAAAATAGGTCTGGTCCTTGTTCTGGTCGGCGGCCATCATCAGGTGATAGCCTGCCTGGTCCTGGCGCACCCCGGCAAAGTGCCCGGTGGCCAGCTTGTCCGCCTGCAATTCCCGGGCCAGGCGCAATAGCTCCCCGAACTTGATCTCCCGGTTGCACAGCACGTCCGGGTTGGGGGTGCGGCCCCGGCGGTATTCTTCCAGAAAATAGGCAAACACCCGCTCCCGGTAGGCCGCCGCGAAATTCACCGAATAATAGGGGATGCCGATGATGTCCGCTACCCGTCCCACGTCGGCCCAATCCACCTGAGCGGTGCAGACGCCGTTTTCATCCTCTTCCTCCCAATTGTTCATGAATACCCCGATGACCTCGTGCCCCTGCTCCTTCAGCAGCAGCGCACTTACCGAGGAATCCACCCCTCCGGACAGGCCTACCACCACCCGCATGTTTTCCCCTCCTCGCCGGAGGCTAAAGCCTCCAACATCTCTCATTATATCACGCCAGGCAATAATTTGCAATACTTTTGTAATAAGTATCGGGAGGAGGCGGGAACAATCGTGGCGCCAATATGACAAGTTGTGAAATGCGGTTGCCAGGGGCGGCGGGGTCGATTATAATGGAAACAGAGGTGAATGTACAATGGCCATGTGTCCGCTGATCTTAATCGCCGACGACGACCCGGTGGTGCACGAATCCTTGGGCCTGTACCTGGACGCGGAGGGCTTCGGCCACGTATCCGCTTACGACGGGGAGCAGGCGTTGGAGATGGTGCAGTCCGAGCAGCCGGATTTGATGATTTTGGATTTGATGATGCCCAAGATGCCCGGCACCGACGTGTGCCGCACGGTGCGCAAGAGCAGCAAGCTGCCCATCATCATGCTCACCGCCAAGGGCGAGGAAATCGACCGTATATTGGGCCTGGAGCTGGGGGCGGACGACTATATCGTCAAGCCCTTCTCCCCCCGGGAAGTGCTGGCCCGCATCCGGGCGGTGCTGCGCCGGTTCTCCGAACCGGCAGCGGCGGACGAATCGGTGGTGCGCTTCCCCCAGCTGGAGATCAACCTGAGCAACTACCAGGTCAAGGCCTGCGGCCAGGTGATTCCCTGCACCCCCAAAGAGGTGGAGATATTGCACATGCTCACCTCCAGCGCCGGGCAGGTATTCACCCGGGAGCAGATCCTCAGCCGGGTATGGGGCTACGACTACTTCGGCGACACCCGCACCGTGGATACCCACATCAAGCGCATCCGCCAGAAGTTGCCCCAGGAGGGCGTGCCCTGGGGGCTCAAAACGGTGTACGGGGTGGGCTATAAATTCGAGGTCGAGCAATGAGGCAAAGCTATCTCTTTACCCGGGTATTCGGCGTGGTCATCCTGACAATCGTGATGACCGCGCTTTTTACAACGTTCATCTACAACTACATCGCCACCTCCATCTTCACCCGCATCAAGGAAAACGAGCTGCTGCCCCGAGCCCGGGCCCTGGGCGCGGTGCTGGTGGAGTTCGAGGATCAGCTGGACACAGATAGAGCCCAGGACATCATCAATGCCGTCTTGGAGGTAAACGAGGACGGGGAGATGCTGCTGGGCGCCTATGTGGTGGTCACCGACGAAGTGGGCAACGTGCTCATGTCCAGCGACGGCATGAGGGAGGACTACCTGGCCGCCATGTCCGAGGCCGCCCTGGCGGTGCTCAGCGGCGGCGAACTGCGCACCAGCCAGATCGCCGCCCTGCGCCGTAGTTCCATGGTGGGCGTGGGCGTACTCATGGAGAAAGGAAATCAGGCGGCGGGAGTCGTGTTGATGCTGGTGCCCCTGTACGAGGCCACCATCGCCATGGGCAGCCTGAACGGAGCGCTGGCCATGTCCCTGCTGCTCTCTCTGCCCTTCGTGGCGGCCATGATCTATTGGGTGGTGGGCCGGTTGGTATGGCCCTTGCGCCAAATGCGGGACGTGGCTGTGGGCATGGCCGGGGGCAATTTTGAGGCCCGAGCGGATACCAGCCAGCGGGGCGAGGTGGGCCAATTGGCCAAATCCCTGAACTACCTGTCCCGGGAACTGAACCGCACCATCGCCGCCCTGACCTTGGAGCGCAACCGGCTGCAACAGGCCCTGGACGGCCTGCGGGAGGGCATCGTGGCGGTGGATCAGGAGGGCCACGTGACCCATCACAACCCGGCGGTGCTGGCCATGCTCAGCGGCTTGCGCCCCGCTCAGGGCGATCCGGGGGAGGACCAGGACGAGCGCATGGCGCTGATCGGGGACGCGCAGGTGTGGCAGGATTTCGACCAGGTGGTAGCCCAGGGAAAGGAAGTCTGCCGGACTATGCCCGTGGGAGAAGGGATGATTCAGATTCGCATCAGCCCCCTGACGGCGGAGGATAATCAAATCGCCGGAGCGGTAGGGCTGTTTAGCGACGTTACCGAATCGGAACGGCTGGAGCGTACCCGCCGGGATTACGTGGCCAACGTTTCCCACGAAATGCGCACCCCCCTCACCGCCATGCGGGCGCTGCTGGAGCCCCTCAACGAGGGCATGGTCACCGGCGAGGAGGCCCGCAGGCGCTACTACTCCATTATGCTACGGGAAACCATGCGCCTATCCCGGCTTATCGACGACCTGATGGAGCTGAGCCGGCTGCAAAGCGGCCAGATCGCCATCACCATACAGTTGGTTTCTCCCGCCCAGGTGGTGGAGGAATTGTCGGGAAAATACCACTCGGTGGCGGAAGACCATGCCCTGGCATTCGATCCCCAAGTAGGGGAGGATTGCCCCATGGTGCTGACCAACGCAGACCGCCTGGAACAAGTGCTAGTGATCCTGCTTGACAACGCCATGAAGTATACCCCCGAGGGGGGGACGGTGCGCATTCTGTCCAAGTGGAACGCCGAGCAGGTGACCCTAACGGTTGCGGATACCGGCATAGGTATCGACGAGAAAGACCAGCCCTACGTGTTCGACCGCTTCTACAAGGTGGACAAGGCCCATTCCGGGCTGGGCTCCGGGTTGGGTTTGTCCATCGCCAAGGAAATGATCGAGCTGATGGGGGAAAAGATATGGGTGGAAAGCCAGCCGGGCAAGGGCAGCGCCTTCTCCTTTACCCTGCGGCGGGCATAAGGGCGGAGGACGATAGGGCGGGCGGTTCCGTCCAAGGCGGTCTTACGGATCGGCTTTCCGACGGTCCCGGCGCTCCGCGAACTTATCGGCGGCACGGTATGCGATGATGTGAGGGCCCCTTTGACCATGGCGGCGCGTTCCGGCGTCCACACTCTCCGGTTCCGCCGCCCAACCAGGAGGAAAAAACGTGCGCACACAAAGCCTGAGCCTGATTTCTCAAGCCGACGGCCTGACGCTCTCGGCGCTGCTGGCCCTGCCCCAGGGTAATCCCCGAGGCTTGGTACAAATCGCCCATGGTATGGCCGAATACAAGGAACGGTATACGCCCTTCTTGGAGTTCCTTACCGGGGAAGGCTACGCCTGCCTGATCAACGACCACCGGGGCCACGGGGCCAGCGCCGCCAGCCCCCAGGATTTGGGCTGGTTTGGGCCGGCGGGAGCCCGGGGCCTGGTGGAGGACCTGCGCCAGCTGACGCTGGGGTTCCAGGAGCGCTTCCCCGGCCTGCCCCTGTGCCTGTTCGGCCACAGCATGGGGTCCCTGGCGGTGCGGGCCTATGCCCGGCGCTACGGCATACCCCAGGCCCTGGTGGTATGCGGCTGCCCCGGTCAGAATTCCATGGCGGACGCGGGGCTGGCGCTGGTCAAGGCGCTTACCCTGCTGCGGGGAGAACGTTTTCACTCGAAACTGGTGAACCGGCTCATCAACGGTCCCCTGTCCAAGCCTTTCGCCCAGGAAGGCTCCCCCTTCGCCTGGCTCAACTCCGATCCCCAGGCGGTGCGAGCCTATGAGGAGGATCCCCTGTGCGGCTTTCTGTTCACCTTGAACGGCTACAAGGCCTTGCTCACCCTGATGAAGGAAGCCTACGCCTCCGACGGCTGGGTCCCTTCCGCCGCCGCCAAGGTGCTGTTCATCTCCGGCGCGGAGGACCCCTGCATGGTTTCCCGGGCCCAGCTAGACCAGGCTGCCGCCTGCATGGTTCGGGCGGGCTATCCCCAGGTGGAGGTCAAGGTATATCCGGGGATGCGCCACGAAATTCTGCTGGAGCCGGGCCACCTGCAGGTATTCCAGGACGTGGCCGCCTTCCTGACCGCCATGGCCCAGGCCCCGTCCCAGGACTGACCTGAGGCAAGCTCTCCCCGGCCTCCCAAGCCCCTGGCGAGGCCGTTGCCCGGGCGCTCTCCCCGGCCTGTCAAGTCCACCGCCCACCGGCGTCGGGGGAAATAGAGACTGCCCCCATGCCCCAACCGGTTCGCCGGGGCTTACGCCCCGGCTCCAAACGCAGCCTGGGGGCCCGGCATGCCGGGCCCCCAGGCTGCGTTTGGCTGCGGTCAATCCTCCCCTATTGGAGGGGATAAAAGGAGGCTTGCCCCGCTTCGCCCAATGCTCCCCCCATGGCGGCAAAAACGGCGAACGCCCTAACGGGGCGAAAGGGCCCCACAGCGGCTAGGGCTCCAGTTGGCGCTTTTGCCGGGCGGTTTCTTCGTATTGCAGGCGCAGGGCCTCCAGGTCGTCTCCCCGGCGGGGGGCGGCCAGGCGGCCGGCCAGTTGGGCCAGGCGCATGTCCAGTTGGATGCGCAGCAGGGCCGGGTCACCGGCGGGGGCGGGCGTGGAGGGCTGGTCCAGCCCCCCTTCCAGGGTTTCCAGTCCCTGTCCCGCAAAGCGCACCTGCCGGGTGCCCACCCGCCGGGCCATGCGCCGGTCGTGGGTAATCAGCAACAGGGTGCCCCGGTAAGCCAGCAGTATCTCCTCCAGCGCCTCCATGGCGTACAGGTCCAGGTGGTTGGTGGGCTCGTCCAGCAGCAGCAGGTTATATCGCCCCGCCATCAGCTTCGCCAGCACCAGTTTGGCCCGCTCGCCGCCGGACAGCTCCCCCGCTCGCTGCAATACCCTGTCCCCCCGAAAGCCCAATCGGGCCAACAGCGTGCGCACCGCCTCCGGTCCCACGGCGGACTGGGCCAGGGCGTTGTCTAGCAGGGTGGTCTCCATGTCCAGGGCATCCTGATGGTTCTGATCGAAGCAGCCCATGGCCAGCCCCGGCGCGGCCCGGACCGCCGGGTCCCCCGCCAGAATGCGCCGGGCCAGGCTGGTCTTGCCGCAGCCGTTGGGGCCCAGCAGCAGGGTGCGGGAGCCGGTGGGCAGGGCAAAGCGGGCATCCCGCAGCAAGGTGCGGCCCCCTACGGTCAACGTGAGGCCCCGCACCTCCAGGGCGGTACGGCTGACTAGGGGCGAAAAAGCGCCCAGTTCCATCAGCACCTGGGGTTCGGGGGCGGGCCTGTCGGGCTCCTTGAGCATGGACAGGCGAGTGGACAAGGCGTTGCCCGCCTGGCTGATTCGCTTCTGGCTCTGGGTGCTCTCCCGCTTGTGCAGGCGGGCTTCGCTGTTGCCCATACGGCTGGGAGCCTTGCGCACCTGGCTGGCCTTCTCCCGCTGGCACTGAATGGATTGCTTGAGCCGGGCGCTCTCCCGGCGGTATTGTTGGTATTGGAATTGGGCGTACTGGCGGCGGCGCTGCCGCTGCGCCAGATAGTCCTCATAGCCTCCGGGAAAACTGGTCAGCTTTCCCGCCTCCAGTTCCACCACCCGGGTACACAGCTTTTCCAGCAGCGCCCGGTCGTGGCTCACCAGCAGGATGGCCCCCGGATAGGCCAGCAGCGCCTTTTCCAGCGCCTCCAGGCCCTGCCAGTCCAGGTCCGCCGTGGGTTCGTCGGCCAGCAAGGCGGCGCTGGGCCCCTCCAGGGCCTGGGCGATGCGGCGGCGGGTGCTCTCCCCGCCGGAGCGACCGCCCCCATGGTTGTCGAAGGGGCCCGGGGGAATGGGGGCCAGGGGCGCCCGCCCCGCCGGGTCCATTTGGGGAATATAGCTCACCGTCCCATACCGCTCCACTTGGCCCGGCGCTTCCAGTTCCCCGGCCAGTATCCGCAGCAGGGTGGTCTTTCCCGCACCATTGGCCCCCACCAGGCCCACCCGCTCCCCCTGGGTCAGGGTGAACGCCTCAAAATCCAGCACCAGCCGTCCGCCCAGGCTCAGGCGGATATTCCGGGCACGCAAGATCATTTTCGCCATTAAAAATCCCTCCCGAAAAGACGTCGGGAGGGCAAACAAAACAGACTCCGCCTATTCATTCAGAGCCCGGCCATCCCGACGCACGTCAAAGCAGGGGCCTATGCCCCGCACCCTTCGCCGTCCGAGATCAGCCGTTGCTCTTCATCGTATCTTGGAAATCCGTCCTTTCTTCAGGATGTACTCAGTGTACCATAGCCCGCCGTTCCTGTCAATCCTCACATCACCCGCACCGGTACCCCCAGCGCCTGGAAGGGCTCCAGGGCGGGGCGGATGGGGGCGGCGGGATCGAAATCGGGGGCGTATTCCATGCCCACCATGGGGTACTTGGCCCCGGCGGTCTGGTGATAGGGCAAGAGCTCCACCGTTTGCAGGCTCCTGGATCCCCGGCACAGCTGGGCCACGCCAGCCAGGTTGTCCCGGGTATCGGTGACGCCGGGAATCAGGGGCGTGCGGATGACGCAGGGGGTGTCCCCCTGGAGCAGCATCCGGGCATGGCGCAGGATGGGGGCGTTGTCCACGCCGCAGTAATGCCTGTGGGCCTGGGGATCCACCAGCTTTACGTCCATGATGACGTAATCGCAGGCAGCCATGGCCTGCTCAAAGACCGGGTCCGGGGCGAACCCGCAGGTCTCTATGGCGCAGTGCAGCCCGTCCAGGGCCTGGATCACCGCCTGGACGAAGGGCCACTGCATCAGCGGCTCGCCCCCGGAAAAGGTAATCCCGCCCCCCGACTGGCGCAGCAGCTTTTCCCCCTTGCGCAGCAGCGCCGCCAGGGCCTGGGGCTGGTAGACCTCCCCCGCGATGCGCCGCAGCCCCAGCTTGCAGTAGGGCACGCACTGGCCGCAGGCGTCGCATACCGCCTTGGTGCAGTGGGCCCGGCAGGCCCCGCAGTGAACGCAGGCGGCGGTGGACACCATCAGTTGGGGCTTGGGGGACAGCCCCTCCGGGTTGTGGCACCACTGGCAGCGGAGAGGACAGCCCTTCATGAACACCGTGGTGCGCACCCCGGGCCCGTCGAACACGGCGAATTCCTTGATATCGAATACCACCCCGGTCATTAGGCGTTCAGCTCCACCCGCTTGATGATGTGGTCCTGATAGCACTTGTCCAGCTCCACGAAATAGCCGCTCCAGCCCCACACCCGCACGATCAGGTTCTTGTAATTCTCCGGATGCCGCTGGGCGTCCAGCAGTTGTTCCCGGTTGACGGTATTCAGCTGCAATTGATGGCCCCCGTCCAGAATGAAGGAGCGCACCAGCAGCGCCACCTTGCGGATGGAGTCGGCGCTGCGGAACACGGTGTCGTGGAACTCGATGGTGAGGGGCCCGCCGTTGACCACCTGGGTCAGGTCGGGCTTGGCGAAGGAGCGCAGGATGGAGGCCGGGCCCTTGACCCGCACCCCCAGGGCGGGGGCGTAGTTGGCCGCCAGGGGCTCGCCCCGCAGCCGCCCGTCGGCGGTAGCGCCCAGGGAACCGGCGTGCCACAGATAGAACATGGCCGAGCCGGTGCCCGCCCGGAAGATGCCGCCCCGCTGGTTGACCAGGCCCTTCACCGCCCCGGCAAAGGCGTCCAGCAGGAACGCGCCCATCTGATCGGCCCGGTCGTCGTCGTTGCCCATCTTGGGGCAGTCGTAGCGCAGGTGGTGCAGCAGCACCTCCCGGCCCTCGAAGTTCTCATCCATCGCCCCTATCAGCTCTTCCGGGGCCATGCCCTCCTCAAAGACCACCTGCTGCACAGCAGCCAGGGAATCGGCGGCGCTGGACAGGCCGGTGCCGTGGAGGCCATAGTTGTTGTACTTGTTGCCCAGGGAGATGTCCCGCCCCTGCTCCAGGCAGCCGTCGAAGAACAGGGACAGATAGGGGGAGGGGATCACGTACAGGTTTTTCACCGACCGGGCGATTTCCTCAACCTGCGCCCGGATCTGCTGGGCGGCCTTGGCCTTGACCTGCTCAATAGAGCCCGCCTGGGGCAAGGCGGCGCGAATGGCTCCGTCCACCGCTGCCGCCAGGGAGACCGCGCCGATGTTGGGGATGTCCATGCCCCGGCCGGGAATGATGAACTCCCAGCAGGCGGCCACCGCGTAGTTGCGGGCGTCCTTCTCCTCATAGCCCAATTTCATCAGGCCGGGGATCACCACGTCGTCGTTCTCGTACTGGGGAAAGCCCAGGCCTAGTTTGGTCAGCCGGGTGCCCTCCTCGAATATCTCCAGGGGCGTGTCCCGGTTTACCCGCAGGTTGATCTTGGGATCGATCACCTTGAGCTCCCCGCAGGCGGTCAGGCACATGTGGCTGAGCAGGTTGTAGCCGTCTGCGCCTTCCGGGGTCATGCCCCCCAGCACCATGCTCTGGCCGTTGTCCCCCTGCTGAATGCCGGGGTACAGGTCGCTGTCCCGGTTGCAGGCCAGGAAGAATTCCTCCAGATATTCCAGGGCCTGCTCCTGGGTGAGGGCGCCGCTGTTCAGGTCCTTCTCCAGGTAGGGATACATGTACTGGTCGAAGCGGCCGAAGGTATTGTGGTAATCTCCCTCACACCACAGGCAGAAGTGCAGCACCCGCAGGCTCTGCAGCGCTTCCGGGAAGGAGCGGGGCGGATAGGCGGGCACCCGGTCCAGAGCCTGGGCTACCGCCTCCCGGCCCTGCTCCCGGGCCAACCGGGCGTATCGGGCGGTCAGATCCAGCACCGCCTGAATGGACTGGGCCATGGCCTGGTGATAGGCCGCCGTCTCCGGGGTGCGGGCCTTCTCAATCCGTTCCAGCAGCCCCTTGAGCCCTACCTTCAGCACCTTTTCATAGTCGGGGGACAGGTTGCAGCAATTGCCCTGTTCGTGAATAAAATGCCCGGCTGTGATGTCCGCCCACTCCTGGTCGGAATAAATCCTGGGTGCGGCGGGCAATGTGCGGGTGAAGACGATGCGCTCGTCGGGCAGCAAAACCGGCGTCTCCGCCTCCAAAAATAGCTTCAGCCGCAGGGCGGTGCGCTGATAGTCCGCCAGCCCCGCGTCCCGGTAGGGCGCCGGGTCGATGCTCTGGGCCTTGCGCAGCTTGTGATGGGTTTTGCCGGTGGTATAGGCCAAAAGCCGTTCAATGCGCTCAGTCATGGAATTCCCTCCCAAAAATCATCCCCGGAATTATCGATAATGAAACTCGTTCATGAAGTCTGCTAAAATATTGTACCCCGCCTGCAATGCTTTGTCAACCAAAGGAACGCCTGCCGGTTTTCTCCATAACCGGCGGCGCATAGGCCGGGCTTTTCGGTCGCACAATAGGCGCGAATGGGAGGTTGAAATTCATGAAGGCGACATCCAAACGGTTGTGGGCCCTGGTGCTGACGCTGGCGGCCGTGCTGACGCTGCTCACCGGCTGCATGTCCGGCGGCGTGGAGGACGAGGCCCAGGCCAATCAGGCCCAGACTCCGGCTAACCAGGGCCCCGTGCCCCAAATTCCCCAACAGCTCACCCTGGTGGAAGGGGTCCCCCAGCTGACCGTGTACGACGTGGACAGCCAGAGCTACCGCCAGATGGACATGGAAACCTACGTGTGCGGCGTGCTGGCGGGGGAAATGCGCAACGACTGGCCCATGGAGGCGCTGAAGGCCCAGGCCATCCTGGCGCGCACCTACGCCCTCAAGTTCATGCAGGATAAGAAGTCCCAGTACAGCGGCGCGGATATCTCCACCGATATCCAGGAGGCCCAGGCCTACGACGCGGACAACATCAACCAGCGCATCGAGAAAGCCGTAGAGGAAACCCGGGGCCAGGTGCTCAGCTATGAGGGCGAACTGCCCATCGCCTGGTTCCACGCCCACTCCGGCGGCAAAACCGAATTGGCCCGCGCCGGCCTGGACTACGACAAAGAGGAGCCCGGCTATACCCAGTCGGTACTCTCCAGCGACTCCGCCAAGGCCCCCACGACGGTGAAATCCTGGACCTGCCAGTTCACCGCCGAGGAAGTAGGCCAGGCCGCCGCCGACGCGGGGGTGCGCACCGGCGTGGTCAAGACCATCGAAGTAGGGGAGCGCGGCAGCTCCGGGCGGGCCACGACCCTGATCATCAACGGCAAGGAAGTATCCGCCCCCGCCCTGCGCCTGGCCCTGGATTCCACCCGGCTCAAGTCCACCTTGCTCACCCAGGTCAAGGTGGAGGGCGATACGGTGACCTTCTCCGGCAAGGGCTACGGCCACGGGGTGGGCATGTCCCAGTGGGGCGCCTACGCCATGGCTGAGGAGGGGCAGAACGCCCAGGACATCATCGGCCACTACTTCAAGGACGTGCAGGTAGTCTCCCTCTGGAGCTAGTGGCTCCGCTGTGAAAAGCGCTGGATTCCCCTTGAAGATGGGACTCCCTCGGGATTGACAAAGCGTGTATAATAGGGGCATGAAGAAAAAACTCATGCCCCTTATCTTGATTGTAGCGCTACTGCTGTGCGGTTGCCATCCCATGGTGGAGGAGGACGACCGCCTGGTCCTCTATGCCTCCTTTTATCCCATTTATGTCCTATCTTTGGGGATTACCCAGGACGTGATGGATCTGGACGTGGTATGCCTGACCCAGCCCCAGGACGGGTGCATCCGCAATTATCAATTGTCCCAGTGGGACGCGGCCATGCTGGGCCAGGCCGACGCCCTGATCCTGGGCGGCCAGGGCCTAGAGTCCTTCGCCCAATCCCTGGAGGGGGGCAGCCTTCCGCTGATCAGCCTGATGGACGGCGCGGAGCTGGAAGGCGAGGCCACTGTGGACGAGGCGGAGAACCACTGGATGGGCCTGAATCCTTGGCTGTTCCTGGACCCCAGCGGCGCACTGGACATGTGCCGCTCCCTGTCCGGGGCCCTGCAAACCCTGGACCCGGCCTGCGCCGACCTGTACGCCCAGAATCTGGAAACCATGGAGACCAAGCTGACCCAGCTGGCCCAGGAGATGGCGCTCCCCGACGGGGGCCAGGTGGCGGTGATGCACGAAGGGCTGATCTATCTGGCCAGGGCCATGGGCCTGACGGTTTGCGCCCAGGTGGAGCGGGAAAGCGCGGTCGCCCTGGGGGATAACGAACTCTCCGAAGCCCTGGCCACCCTGGCGAAAAGCGGCGCGCAAGCGGTATTGTTGGAGCGCCAGGCCCCCCAATCCCTGGTAAACGCCCTGACCCAGGCGGGCTACCGGGTAGCCCTCATCGATACCCTCACGGCCCACGACGAAGCCGACCCGGAAATCTATTTTGAAGCCATGGCCGCCAACGCCCAAGCGGTGGCATCCGTCCTGAATCCCGCCTGATCCCGGCGTCAAGGCCCGCAGCCGGACGTTAGGCAAGGGGCGAAGCCCCTTGCGGGGGGCCCGGGGGGGGCCGGGGGGCC
>DVHZ01000045.1 GCA_018711685.1 Candidatus Excrementavichristensenella intestinipullorum
CCCAGCCCCCGGCCCCCGGGCGGCCCCCGGGCCGCCCGAGCCCCGGTCCGCCAGCCCGGTGGCCCCCGGGCTGGAGCCCCGCCGCCCGGCGGGGGAAAGGGCGGTTTTGGCGGCCGGTTCTTTAGGCAAAAAAGGGCTCCCGCTGGGGCGGGAGCCGTGGCCGGGCGGGTTAGGCTTGTTTTTGGGCCATCAGGGGGGCGATCTTCTTTTGGAAGATGCGCCGCAGCAGCGCCAGGGAGATGCACACGGACACGATTTCGGCGATGGGGAAGGCCAGCCACACCTTATCCAGCTGGCCGGTAAGGGAGAACAGGTAAGCCACCGGCAGCAGCACCACCAGCTGGCGGGCCACCGACACGATCAGGGAATACACCCCGTTGCCCAGCGCCTGGAACACCGATCCGGCGATGATGCACACCCCCGCGAAGATGAAGGAATAGCTGATGGTGCGCAGGGCGGTGACGCCGATGGACAGCATCTCTTCCGACGCCTCGAAGATGTTCATGAACACGTGGGGGATGGTTTGGAACAGGGTGAATCCCACCACCATCAGGCAGGAGGCGGCGATCATGCTCAGGATCATGGTCTTGCGGATTCGGTCGGTTTTCCGGGCGCCGTAGTTGTAGGCGATGATGGGCACCATGGCGTTGTTCAGCCCGAACACCGGCATGAAGATAAAGCTTTGCAGCTTGAAGTATACCCCGAAAACCGCCGCCGCGGTGGAGGTGAAGGCCAGCAGGATTTGGTTCATGCCGTAGGTCATCACCGACCCGATGGACATCATCAGGATAGAGGGCAGGCCCACCCCCAGGATGGTCAGCAGGGTACGGCCGTTGGGCCGCATCCTCTTCAGGCTCAGGGGCAGCTCCACGTTCTTGCGCAGGTTGAAGTACAGCGCCACCAGCATGGCCAGAATTTGGCCGATGACCGTGGCCGCCGCCGCACCCGCCACACCCATCATGGGGAAGCCCAGCAGGCCGAAGATCATGATGGGGTCCAGGATGATGTTGGTGATGGCGCCCACCATCTGGCTGATCATGGAATAGATGGTGCGCCCCGTGGACTGGAGCAGCCGCTCCAGCATGATCTCAAAGAAGATGCCGAAGGAGAACACCGTTACGATGCGCAGGTATTGCTCGCCCCCGTCCACGATGGCGGCAATGGCGGTTTGGGTTTCGAAAAACGCCCGGGAGAAGAACAGCCCGAACAGCAGGAACAGCGCGGTGCCCAGCAGCGACAAAAACAGTCCGTTGTGGGCCGAGCGCTGGGCCTCGGGCAGGTCCTTGCACCCCAGGCTCCGGGACAGAAGCGCGTTCACGCCCACTGCGGTACCCGAAGCTACCGCGATCATGAAGTTCTGCATGGGGAAGGCCAGGGATACCGCCGTCAGCGCTTCCTCGCTCAACTGGGACACGAAGTAGCTGTCCACCACGTTGTACAGTGCCTGGACCAGCATGGACAGGGCCATGGGCAGGCCCATGGTGGCCAGCAGGCGGCCTACGGGCATGGTGCCCATCTTGTTTTCTTGGGGCGTCGCCTGCCCCTCCTGGACGGGGTTGTTTGCCATGGGGTTTTCGCTCCGTTTCTGTTTGCGTTTTTTGTCGAATCTATGGTCCATTGTAGGAGCAAAAAAATTATATGTCAAGCGCCGCCATAAAACATAATATAGCGCGGCAATGCATTTTTCTGAAAGGGGTGAAATGATGTCCCGGGAACGGCCCCCAGGGCCGTTGCCCCGCAGCAGGGCCGGGTCCCGAGGCGGGGCCGTTGCCCCGGGGCGGGGCCGGGCCCCGGGGTGGGGCCGTTGCCCCGCAGCAGGGCCGGGTCCCGAGGCGGGGCCGTTGCCCCGGGGCGGGGCCGGGTCCCGAGGCGGGGCCGTTGCCCCGGGGCGGGGCCGGGTCCTGAGGCGGGGCCGGGTCCTGAGGCGGGGCCGGGTCCTGAGGCGGGGCCGGGTCCCGAGGCGGGGCCGGCGCTCGACCGCGGCGGCCCTGCCGCGCCGGGGGGCGCTCCGCTCCACCCGGGCCCCCCCGCCACGGCCATGCCCTGGCTGGTTTCGGTTTATCCCGGCTGTTGCTGCGGCCTTCTATCCAGCGACTGTGGGAAGCGCTTGCGCCCCACGCCTTACGCCCCCTTCCCCGCTTCGGACGTTTTTCGGGGCGCGAAGCCGCATAGCCTAGGGAATGGCGGGCAAACTACCGCCTATGGAAGGCATGAAACACGCACCCCTATGGCTGCGCTGGGCGGTCCCCTTGGGGCTGGCCCTGACCTTGGCACTCTGTTTCCCCAGCCAGGTGGCTTTGGCCGCCCGGCTAATCCTGGGCGGCTGGGCCGTCGCCTTTCTCGCCGGTCCTCTGGCCCTCACCCTGGCCCGGCGCCTGGGCGAAAAGCGGGCCGCCCTGGCCGCCGTCGCCCTGTGGGCCCTGGCCGTTTTGGCTGCCCTGGCGCTCCTGGCACCCCCCGTCGCCGCCCAGCTGACCGAGCTGGCCCAGGGCATCCCCCTGCTCACCCAACAGGCCCTGAACCTGCTCCAGCGCCTCAACCGCCGCCTGACCAGCCTGGGCCTGCCCTCCCTGGAGGCCGGACGCCTGGCCTCCGGCGCCCTGGAGGGCAGCTGGCTGGGCCAGGGCGCCGCCCGGGTGCTCAGCGGCACCGCCTGGGTGGCCGGCGCGGTGGTCCAGTGGCTCACCCAGCTGGGCCTCTCCCTCATGCTGGGCGTCTATTTCCTCATGGACAAAAAACGCCTGTCTCTGCGCCTGGAACTGATGATCCCCGTCCCGGTACGGCCTTTGGCCCTGCGCATGGCCAGCGAGGCCGGCCGGGGCCTGCGCGCCTACCTGCGGGGCCAGGCCCTGGTCGCCCTGCTGGTGGGCGCCCTGGCAGCCCTGGGCCTGTGGATTGCCGGCGTTCGTTCGCCCCTGGCCCTGGGCGGCATTGTGGGCCTGTTCAACCTGATCCCCTATTTCGGTCCCCTTCTGGGCGGCGTCCCCGTGGTGCTCACCGCCCTGGCCCAGAGCCCCTGGACCGTCCTCTTTTCCCTCATCGTCCTCTTTCTGGTCCAGCAGCTGGACGGCCTGCTCATCAGCCCCCGGGTCATGAGCGGCGCAACCGGCCTCTCCCCTACAGCGGTGCTCCTGGGCCTCACCCTGGGCGGCAGCGGCTGGGGCGTTGCCGGTATGCTGCTGGCGCTGCCGGTGATGTTAATTATTAGAATTTGCTTCAGAGTATGGGCCAGCCGCCAGGAAACGATTGAAAAACCGCCCAGAATGTAGTATAATCCTTCTGGGTATTTATTTTTCCTGCTGGAAGGCGGTGCGACATGAACAGCAGATTTGGCGAAACCAGCAAGTTTTCCTTCCCCACCGAGTCCGACGAACCGGCGGAGGAGATCATCCTCTCGGTGTACCAGGCCCTCAAGGCCAAGGGCCACGATCCCATTATGCAGATCGTGGGCTACCTCATCTCCGGGGACCCTACCTATATTACCAGCTACAACAACGCCAGGTCGCTGATCCGGCGCCTGGAGCGGGATGAAATCCTGGAGGAATTGGTGCGCTTCTACGTGTCGGAGCACGAACGCAAATGAAGCGGGTGCTCTGTTTGGATATTGGCGAAAAACGCATCGGCGTCGCCGTTTCCGATCCCCTGGGCATCACCGCCCAAGGCGTGCGCACCCTCTTCACCCGGGGCCTGGATAACGACCTGGCCGCCATTCAGGAGCTGGCCGCTTCCTACCAGACCGACCGTATCCTGGCCGGCCTGCCCCGCAATATGGACGGCTCCGAGGGCTTCCAGGCCCAGAAAACCCGCCAGTTCGCCCAGGCCCTGACCGCCCTGGGCCTACAGGTGCGCTTTCAGGACGAGCGCCTGACCAGCGTCTGCGCCGGACGCCTGCTCCAACAGGCCGGCGTCAAGGGCGGCAAGCGCAAGCAGGTTCTTGATAAATTGGCCGCCACCTATATCCTGCAATCCTTCCTGGATGCCGGTGGCTGGCCGGAGGATCAAATGGAGGAAATTACACCTATGCAAGACAACGAAACCCGCAACGGCAACCCCATCGTGGAGCTCATCGACGAGGACGGCCGCACCGTCCGCTTTGAGCACGTCTTTACCGTCCCCTATGAGGGCGACGAGTACGTCCTTCTCTCCCCCGTGGACCCCGTGGAGGGCGTGGCTGAGGACGAGGTGGTCATCATGCGCATCGAGCCCGGCGAGGACGAGGACGCCTACGTGGGCGTGGAGGATGACCAGCTGTTGGACGCCGTCTTCGAGAAATACCTGGACCTGGCCGAGGACCAGGAGGAAGTGGACGAGGCCTTCGAGGACCTGGACGAGGACCTGGACCATACCCAGGACAACGACTAAAGGCCACCCCAGTTCGCTGGACAGGACGGCGGCCCGGTAAACCGGACGGCTCCTCCTTTCTGTCCAGATTGGCGCGTATCCCCGCCCGGTTCGTAGCGTTGCTTTCCTTTCCCTGCAAGCGGCATTCGCCGCTTTTTTCTTTATTTTCCCCCCTGCCGTCCCGCGCATCGGGGAAGCGCTGCCCCCCCTTCGCCTCCCTCCCTTGTCCTGCTCCCGCTCCCCCCCGGGTCAGGGCCGCCGCCCTACGGCGGCGGCCCTGACCCGCCCGGGGGGCTCCGCCCCCCGGGACCCCCCGCAAGGGCCATGCCCCGGCTTGTCCTGGTT
>DVHZ01000046.1 GCA_018711685.1 Candidatus Excrementavichristensenella intestinipullorum
CGGGCGCGCGTTGCGCGCCCGGCCCCCCGGTTTCTGCGCCGCCCAGGGCGCGGAGCGCCCTGGGCAGGTTCCCCGGCGGTTTGCATCTCTCCGCCTACAGGATATACTTTTTCAAATCCTTTCGCTGGTAGTCCCCGGCCAACTGGGCCTTTACGTATTCGTCGGTGACGTGGACCTGGATCTGGGGCGCGTCGCCGCCGCCGGCGTTGAAGGCGATGTCGGAGAGGATGGACTCCAGCACGGTATGCAGCCGCCGGGCGCCGATATTCTCGTCGTTTTCGTTGGCCAGCCAGGCGTAATCGGCGATGGCGTCCAGGGCGGAATCCTCGAAGATGAGTTCCACGCCGTCCACCTGGAGCAGGGCCTGATACTGGCGGATCAGGGCGTTTTCCGGCTGCACCAGGATTTGGCGGTAGTCGTCCCTGGTGAGGGGCTTTAAGTCCACCCGCACGGGGAAGCGGCCCTGGAGCTCGGGGATCAGGTCGGTGACCTTGCTCACGTGGAAGGCCCCGGCGGCGATGAACAGCATATGGTCGGTGCGCACGGGCCCGTACTTGGTAGGCACGGTAGAGCCCTCCACGATGGGCAGGATATCCCGCTGCACCCCTTCCCGGGACACGTCGGGACCGTGGCCGGAGGCCTTGCCCGCCACCTTATCGATCTCGTCCAGGAACACGATGCCGTCCTGCTCCGCACGCTGGATGGCTTCGGTATGCACCGCGTCCATGTCGATCATGTTTTGTTCTTCCTCGGCGGTGAGGATGCGCCGGGCCTCCTTCACCTCCACCTTGCGCAATTTGGTGCGCTTGGGCAGAATGGAGCCCAGCATATCCCCCATGTTCACGTCGGTGCCGGGGATATCCGCCTTGGGCATGGTTTCCTCCACTTCCACCTCCACCAGGGTATGCTCCAGCTCCCCGGCCCGCAGCCGGGTGCGCACATCGTCGCTTTTGCTGCGCTGCAAAGCCCGCTCGTCGGCGCTCATTTCCGGCTCGCGGGGCTTGTTGCCCAGCAGGATGTCGATGGGATTGCTCTTCTTGGGGGGCTTGACGATCAGCTCCACCAGCCGTTCCTCGGCGGCCCGGGCCGCCTTTTCCCGCACGCCCTCGATGTGCCGCTCCTTCACCAGGCGAATGGACGCCTCCACCAGGTCCCGGATGATGCTGTCCACATCCCGGCCCACATAGCCCACCTCGGTGAACTTGGTGGCCTCCACCTTGACGAAGGGCGCGTCCACCAGCCGGGCCAGCCGCCGGGCGATTTCGGTCTTGCCCACGCCGGTGGGGCCCACCATCAGGATGTTCTTGGGCGTCACCTCGGCGCGCATTTCCTCGGGCAGTTGGGCGCGGCGGTAGCGGTTGCGCAGGGCCACGGCCACCGCCTTTTTGGCCTCGCTCTGGCCGATGATGTACCGGTCCAGCTGCTTTACGATCTCCTTGGGGGTCAATGTATGCGTCATGTCTTATACCTTCTCCACGATGATATGGTCGTTGGTGTATACGCAGATGGTGCTGGCAATGAAGAGGGCCTTGCGGGCGATCTCCTCGGCGGAAAGGCCGGTGTTCTCCACCAGGGCCCGGGCTGCGGCCAGGGCGTAGTTGCCCCCTGAGCCGATGGCCAGAATGCCGTCGTCGGGCTCGATGACTTCGCCCGTTCCGGATACCAGCATGAGATTGTCCTTGTCGGCGCACAGCAGCATGGCCTCCAGCTTGCGCATGGCCTTGTCCATGCGCCACTCCTGGGCCAGCTCCACCGCCGCCCGGGGCAGGTTGCCGGCGTACTGGGTCAGCTTTTCCTCGAATTTCTCCGACAGGGCGAAGGCGTCCGCCACGGAACCGGCGAACCCCACCACCACCTGGCCGTCGTATATCCGGCGCACCTTGCGGGCATTCATCTTCATGACGGTGCTCTCCCCCAGGGTCACCTGGCCGTCCCCGGCGATGGCGCACTGGCCGTCCTTGCGCACCGCGCAAATCGTGGTTCCTCGTATCATGGTTCTTCCTCCATCTGCCCGGCGATGTCCTCCAGGGCCGCCAAGGCCCGGGCGGACAGCTGCTCGTAGCGGTTTTGCTTGCCCTTGACCCGCTGGTCCAAGGGCGTAAGAATGCCGAAATTGGCGTTCATGGGCTGAAAATTGGCGGTGGGGGTGCGCACGTGGGCTTCCAGCGCCCCCAGCATGGTCTGCTTGCCCCACTGGGGCTCCGGCAAGCCCCGCAGCCGCCGGGCCAGGCACAGCCCGGCCACCAGCCCCGAGGCCGCCGATTCCATATATCCCTCCACCCCGGTGATCTGTCCGGCAAAGCGCGTCAGGGGATCACCGGCCAGGGCGTAATTGGGGCCCAGCATGTCCGGACCGTTTAAGTAGGTGTTGCGGTGCATTACCCCGTAGCGCACGAATTCCGCATGCTCCAGGCCCGGGATCATGGAGAACACCCGCTTCTGCTCGCCCCACTTGAGGCGGGTCTGAAAGCCCACCATATTGTACAGGGTGCCCTCCTGGTTGTCCTGGCGCAGCTGCACCACCGCGTAGGGGCGCTTGCCGGTGCGGGGGTCGGTGAGCCCGATGGGCTTGAGGGGGCCGAAGCACAGCGTCTGCCGTCCCCGGGCGGCCAATATCTCCACCGCCAAGCACCCCTCGAACACCAGCTTTTGCTCAAAGCCGTGGGGCTGGTTCAGCTGGGCGCCCATGAGGGCGTCGTAAAAGGCGTCGTACTGGGCCTGGTCCATGGGGCAGTTCAGGTAGTCCTGTCCCTCTCCCCTGCCGTACCGGGAGGCGGCGAACACCTTGTCCATGTCCAGCGATTCCCTGGTGACGATGGGGGCGGCGGCGTCGAAAAAATGCAGCCTGCCTGCGCCGGGCAGGGCCTCGATGGCCCGGCACAGCCCATCGCCGGTGAGGGGCCCGGTGGCGATAATCCAGGGCGGCGGGGGCAATTGCTCCGCCACCTGGCGCTTCACCTGGATCAAAGGGTGCTCCTCCACAGCCTGGGTCAAAAGCCGGCTGAACACCTCCCGGTCCACCGCCAGTGCGCCGCCGGCGGGCACCCGGGCCTTATGGGCGCAGGACAATACCAGGCTGCCCAGCCTGGCCATCTCCGCCTTCAGCAGCCCGGAGGCGTTGGTCAAGTGCTCCGCCTTCAGGGAATTGGAGCACACCAGTTCGCCGAAAAGGGGGCTGTGATGGGCGGGAGAAAACTGCAGGGGCTTCATCTCCACCAATTCCACCGGAATGCCCTGCCGGGCCAGCTGCCAGGCCGCCTCGCAGCCCGCCAGTCCAGCCCCCACCACGGTTACCTTCATCATCTATTCGGCCTCTTCCCCATCCCCCGGGTTTTCCACCAGCACCCGGTTGCGGCATTGTTCGTTGACGCACAGGTGGTAGATCTCCCCCTTGCGCCCCCGCTTTTGCACCATGCGCCCGCCGCACAGGGGGCACTTGTCATTCACCGGCAAATCCCAGCTGACGAACTGGCACTGAGGATAGCCCTCGCAGCCGTAGAACTTCTTGCCCTTGCGGCTGAGCCGCTCCAGCAGCCTGCCGCCGCACTCGGGGCAGGGCACCCCGATATCCTTCATCAGGGCCATGGTATGGCGGCACTGGGGGAAATTGGGGCAGGCCAAAAATTTCCCGTACCGGCCCATCTTGTACACCATCATGGCGCCGCACTTCTCGCAGGGCACGTCGGACACCTGGTCCTCCAGGGACACCTTTTCGATGTGCTTCTCCGCCTCCTCCAGGGCCTGCTCGAAGGGGCCGTAGAAATCCCGTACCAGGCTGCGCCAATCCTGGCTGCCCGCCTCCACCTGGTCCAGCTTTTCCTCCAGGCCCGCGGTAAAGGCGATATCCACGATGCCGGGAAAGTTCTTCTGCATGATGTCGTTCACCACCAGCCCCAGCTCCGTGGGGGACAGCCGCTTCTGCTCCCGGGTGATGTAGCCACGGGTCATGATGGTGGTGATGGTGGGCGCGTAGGTGGAGGGACGGCCGATGCCCTTCTCCTCCAGGGTGCGCACCAGGGAAGCCTCGGTATATCGGGGCGGCGGCTGGGTGAAGCGCTGCTCCGCCTCTACCTGGCCGATGGAGGCGGCCATGCCCTCCTTCAGGGGCGGCAGGGGCGAATCGGGCTCTGCCTGGGCGTCGTCCAGCACTTCCTCGTAGACCACGGTGAACCCGTTGAACTTCATCTTCTGCCCGCCGAAGCGCAGGTTGAGCCCGTCACCCTGGATCTCCGCCGCCAGGGTATCGTACACAGCCGGGGTCATCTGGCTGGCCATGAAGCGGTAATAGATCAGCTTGTACAGCCGGAACTGATCCCGGGTCAAAGATGCCTTGATGGCCTCGGGCCGCCGGGCCGCGTTGGTGGGGCGGATGGCCTCGTGGGCGTCCTGGGCGGTCTTGCGGGTCTTATAGGTGTTGGGGGTTTCCGGCAGGTAGGCCGGGGAATAGCTCTGGGCGATCTCCTGGCGCATCTTCTCGATGGCCTCTTCGGAGATGCGGGTGGAGTCGGTGCGGATGTAGGTCACCAAGCCCTGGGTGCCCTCTCCCTGAATGTCCACGCCCTCGTAGAGCTGCTGGGCGATCTGCATGGTCTTTAAGGTGGTAAAGCCCAGCTTGCGGGAGGCCTCCTGCTGCAGGTTGGAGGTGGTAAAGGGCGGCGCTGGGTTCTTCCTGCGCTCGCCCCACTTCACCTGGGTGATGGTAAACCGGGCGTTTTCCATCCGCTGGGTGAGCTGCTGGGCCTGCTCCTGGCTGCGCACCTCCACGTGCTCGCCATTCTCCCCCCAGAACCGGGCCTTAAAGGCGATGCCCTCGGCGGTGAGCTGGGCGCTCAGGTTCCAATATTCCTCGGGGACGAACTCGTCGATCTCCTTCTCCCGGTCGCAAATGATGGCGGTGGCCACCGACTGCACCCGGCCTGCGGACAGGCCCTTGCGCACCTTGCTCCACAAAATGGGGCTGATCTTATAGCCCACCAGCCTATCCAGCACCCGCCGGGCCTGCTGGGCGTCCACCAGGTCCATGTCCACGGGGCGGGCGCACTTGATGGCGCTCTTGACCTCCTTGTCGGTGATCTCGTGGAACTCCACCCGGCAGGGCGCTTTCTCGTCCATCTTCAGCACCTGGGCCAGGTGCCAGGATATGGCTTCTCCCTCCCGGTCAGGGTCTGTGGCCAACAGGACCTTGGTGGCGCCCCTGGCTTCCTTGCGGATTTTATCCAGGATTTCGCCCCGGCCCCGGATGGTGATGTATTTGGGCTCAAAATCCTTGTCCACGTCCACGCCCAGCTGAGACTTGGGCAGGTCGCGCACATGGCCCTGGGACGCCTCCACATGGTAGCTCTTGCCCAGGAATTTAGAAATGGTTCGCGCCTTGGCGGGCGACTCCACAATGACCAGCTTATACGGCATACTGTCCTCCACGCTGCTTGTTAGGCCCGGTACATTCTACCAGGCGACTTTTTTATTATTCCCCGCAACTCCAGGATTGTCAAGAGCGAATTCAGTTTCGCGCTGTTAAAACCGGTCACATTGGCCAGCTCGTCGAAGGATTTTTCCTCGATTCTCAGCGGTTCCACCAGTTTTTTCTCGTCCTCGTCCAATTCCGGCTGGGCCTGGGCCGGCTTTTCCACGCCGCCCCTCTGCCCCCAGCGGTAGTGCTCCAGGATGTCCCAATGGCTCACCACCGGCGCCGCGCCGTCCAGCAGCAGTTGGTTGGGCCCCTCGCTCATGGGCGCGTAGATGGAGCCGGGCAGGGCGAATACGTCCCGCCCCTCGGCGGCGGCCTGGGATACGGTAATCATGGCCCCGGAATTCTTGCGCCCCTCCACCATCAGCACTCCGGGACACAGCCCGGAGATGATCCGGTTGCGGGCGGGAAAATTGGAGGCGTAGGGCGGCGTGCCCGGAGGATACTCGCTGACCACCGTTCCTCCCGTTTCCAGGATGCGCTGAAGCAGCGCCCCGTTCTCCGGCGGGTACACCACGTCCACCCCGCAGCCCAGCACCGCGATGGTGGGCCCTTCTCCCTCCAGCGCGCCTACGTGGGCGCAGGTATCCACGCCTCGGGCCAGCCCCGACACCACGCATACCCCTTCCCGGGCCAGGCCGCAGGCGATCTCCTGGGCTGCCCTTCGCCCGTCCCGGCTGGCCCGCCGGGAACCCACCACCGCGATCTGCTTTTCCCGGCCCAGGGCCAATGCGCCCCGCAGGTATAACAGCGGCGGCGGATCGTATATCTGGGTGAGCAGGGCGGGGTAGTGGTCGGACAGGCGGGTGATCACCTGGCAGTCCATGCCCTCGATGCGGTTGAACAGGCTGTAAAAACGATGCTGGTTCCGGGCGGCAAGCAGGGCGGACGCCGGCTTTTCTGGGAGCAGCCGGGCCGCCGCCACCGCGTCCTCCCACACCTGCCTGGCGTCGCCGAACTGGGTCAGCAGGCGATAAAACCGGGTCGGGGTCATGCCCTCCACCGAAGCCAGCCAGATATAGTACTGCTCCATCGGGCTGTAATCCATCTGCAATCCTCCATCCCCCAAGGAAAGAACCTGCCCCACCCCGCCCTCCACGGGGCAGGGCGCACATTGCACCGAAGTTTCCTTCCTACTATAACACAGCATTAAACAGAATTCAAGGGCGGAGTAACCATCCGGCCCAGAAACTTTCAGGATAGCCCTGGCGGGGCCGATAAGGGGCCGAGCCCTTTCCCGACGAAGGCCGGCGGATTTCCCCCGGAGCAGGGGTCCTCCCCCGTCCACCCCGTCATCCTCCGGTGAAGGTCCCGGTTCAAAGGCTTTGCCGGGGAGGCTTGCGCTTTCTCCCAGGATGTTATAGAATAGGGAAAACCGGCAAGGGGGGGATAGCTGTGAAGCTGTGCATTGGCCAGGCTCTGTGCAAGGTTTGAGGGAACAGAACTTGTACAGAGATAACAAAGATGCCTTCTGTTCCCAAAACCTTGCCTTCTAACCAGCCGAATCCATGCCGTTGGGAGGAAGGTTTTATGGGAAAACAAAGCCGCTTTCCGCTTCCAAAACCTTGCCTTCTAACCGGCCAAATCCATACCGTTAGGAGGAAGGTTTCATGGGAAAATTTCATAGCGCTTTTCGATCGATAGGGGAGCTTCGCGCCTTTCTCATCCTGTGGGCCGGTCAGGCCTTTTCCGCCCTGGGCAGCGCCATGACCGCCTATGCCCTGGTGATATGGTCCTACCGGCAGGAGGGCTCCGCCCTGACCACGGCCCTGCTGATGGTGAGCTCCTATACGCCTTATATCCTGCTCAGCGTTTTCGCCGGCGCCTTCAGCGACCGGTGGAACAAGAAGAAGACCATGCTGGTATGCGACAGCGCCGCCGCGCTGACCACGGTGGCGGTGTTGGCGCTGCTGCAGGCGGGCCGCCTGGCCATCTGGCACATCTACCTGATCAACGCGGTCAACGGCCTCATGAACTCGGTGCAGCAGCCGGCCAGCGAGGTGGCGGTGACCAGAGTGCTGCCCCCGCGATACTACCAGCGGGTGGGGGGCTTGCGCTACCTGGCCAGCTCCTTCAATTCCCTCCTGACCCCCATCGCCGCCACCGCCTTGCTGGGCCTGTTCGGCCTGCCGGCGGTGATCTATTTCGACCTGATCACCTTTGCCGCCGCCTCCTTGTCCCTGCTGCTGTGGGTCAAGATCCCGGAGGACGGCGGGACGAGGGGGGAAAAGGAGCCATTTTGGGCCTCGGTGGGGACGGCGGTCCAATGGCTGAAGGGCGAACCGGGCATCTTTTCCCTGATGCTGTTTTTGGCCGCCATCAACCTGGTGGCCTCCATGTACAACGCCGCCTTTCCCGCCATGATGCTGTCCAGAGCGGGGGGCGGGGAGCGAGCCATGGGCCTGGTGAACGCGGTCATCGGCGGGGCCACCCTGGCGGGCAGCCTGGCCGCCTCCCTGATGAAAGCGCCCAAGAGCCGGGTGCGGGTGATCTGCAATTGCCTGCTGTTTGCCATGAGCACGGAAAACCTGATGCTGGCCCTGGGCCGCAGCCCGTGGGTTTGGTGCCTGGCGGGCTTTCTGGGCTGGATTGCCATCCCCACGATGAACGCCAACCTGGACGTGATCTTTCGCCAGCGCATTCCCGCCGCCCTTCAGGGCCGCGTGTACGCCGTGCGCAATGCCCTGCAATTCTTCACCATCCCCACCGGCTATTTTCTGGGCGGCCTGGGGGTGGATGCGGTGTGCGAGCCCATCATGGCCGCCCAGCAGGGCGGACCGCTGACGGCGCTGTTCGGCCAGGGCAAGGGCAGCGGCGCGGCGCTGTTCTTTTTCCTCATCGCCTGGCTGGGCATCGCCGTATGCCTGATCTTCCGGCGAAACCGGCATATCTGGGCGCTGGAATCCAACGCCCAGAGATGAAGGGCCGCCGTGGGGCAAAGCCCAATGGGCCCCGGCACGGGGCCCATTGGCGGCACAGCCCAGGTCATAAGGTTTCCCCTGTCGATATAAGCGGAGGACCGGGACGCTAATGGCAAGCCGGGCGGGGGCCGAGGGCTTCTCCCCCGGCCCCCGCCCGGCGCTCTTCCCTGGCCGCCGCCGTGGCTTTGCCCTGGCCGCCGCCCTTGCCGGCTATTTGCTGTAATAGATGACCATGCTCAGCTGAACCTCCTCCTCTCCCAGGCTGCGGTAGCTATGGGGCTGGTCGGCGCAAAAGCGGATGGCGTCCCCCGCCTCCAGGCGGTAGCGCTCCTCCCCTACCCCGATCTCCACCTGCCCGGCGAACACCGCGATATATTCCTCCGCCCCCTTCAGGTGGGGCTGGGCCTCCAGGCTGCCCTGGGGCTTGACGACGATGCGGTACATCTCAAAGGGCCGGTTGTCCCGAAAGGCAAAGAGGGGATGGTTCAAATACCGCCCCCCGTCCGCCTCCAGGGGCGGCCGCTCCCCCTTGCGCACCACCCGCACGCCCTCCCGCCCGTCCTCTACCAAAGCGGTGAAGGATACCTTGTACCCGTTGGCGATCTTCCACAGCACCGATATGGTGGGGTTTACCTCCCCCTTCTCGATCTGGGCCAGCATACTCCGGGATACCCCCGTCGCCGCCGCCGCCCCCTCCAGGGTCAGCTTCTTCTGCTCCCGAATCCGCTTGGCGTTGGCCGCCACGATGCTGGTTACATCCATGTTTTCCTCCATGCCCTATTGACAATATATCGGATTTAAAGTATACTATATTGGAATTCCGATATATCGAACATATTTCCAGTATCATAGCACAAGTGGAGGGAGATGTCAAAGGTGTTCAGTTGGTTTTCCTTTTTGACCTATGCCGTGGTGACGGCGGCCACCCCCGGGCCCAACAACATCATGTCCATGTCCAACGGCGGGCGCAAGGGATTCAAGGCGGCGCTGCCCTTCAACCTGGGCATATGGGCGGGTTTTTCCATCGTGATGGTGCTGTGTACCGCCTTTTGCAGCCTGTTGTCGGCGCTGATTCCCAAGATCAAGACGCCCATGCTGGCCATAGGGGCGGCCTACATGCTGTACCTGGCCTGGGAGACCCTGGGAAGCTCCGGGGATATACAGGAAAACCACACCCGGGACGGCTTTTTCGCGGGGCTGTTTTTGCAGTTCATCAATCCCAAGATTTACATCTATGGGGTCATGTCCATGGAGGCGTACATCCTGCCCTTCTATCAGGGGCAGGCGCTGCCCCTGCTGGGGTTCTCCCTGCTGCTGGCCTTTATCGGCTTTGCCTTCACCCTGTGCTGGTCGGCCTTCGGCTCCGCCTTCAAGTGGCTGTTCTCCAAGCACGCCAGGGCGGTGAACCTGGTCATGGCGCTGCTGCTGGTGTACTGCGCCGTCTCCCTCTTCCTGGCCTGAAGGCCGGGCCCCCTCCGGGCCTAGGCCCGGAGGGGACGCCCTCCCCTTCCCACCGCCGTCCAGGCCATCCCCGGCCCGGGCGGCTTTTCCTTCCCCTTCCGCCCTGAGGGCCGGGGCCCCTTGGGGGCTTTTGCCCCTCCGGCCACGGGGCGCCGTCCGGAGGCGGAGGGTCACATGCACCGGGCGAAGGGAGGCACGAAGCGGCTGAACAGGGCGGCCATGTCCTCCGGCGGCTGGCGCATCCCTTCCTCGGCCCATTTGGTGGTCATGGCGGAAAGGGCGCGGACGATGTAGTCCAGTTCGAAGCGCTCCTGGGGGGTGAGGTCCCGGCCCAGCTTCAACTGTATGTTGCGCACGTGTACTTCCAGGGTGGTGCGGTAGCCGTATACGAACAGGGAGCGGTAGTCCTTCTTGGCGAAGCTGCGGGTGAAGAAGGGCCGCCGCTCCAGCAGCGCCTGAAGCATCTTCAGGTGCCCTTCCTCCCAGGTGAGGTTCACGTTGATGCGGTTGAGGGTGCGGGCGCAGATATCGTCCCAATACCAGCACACCACGGAGAAGATATCCTCGAAATGGAGGTAGAAGGTGGAGCGCGAAATGCCGCACGCCCTGCACAAATCGCTCACCCGGATGGTTTCGATATCCTGATGGAGCACCAGCTTTTCAAGGGCCAGGAAGATCTTCATGCGGGTGAACTCCTGCCTGGACACGTGGCTTCTCCTCCTCTTTTCCCTCTGGCAAAGGCCGCTGCGGCGGCGCACCCTGATTATAGCACGTTTTCCCCCGGCCATAAAATCCGCACGTTAAGAATATATCAAAACCTGCACAAAAACCGAAAACTGTCTATACCCATTTCCGAAGATTCATGTTAAAATAAAGACGAAGTCTGTCCCGGCGCTGTCGCCGGGGCAAAAATGAAGGATAGGAGTGGATCGGCATGGCAAAGAATGTGTCCAGAAGGGCGTTCCTCAAGGGCATGGCCGCAGGGGCGGCGGGGGCGGTAGCCGCCGGCGCCATGGGCGCGAGCCTGGCCGCAGCGGAGGCCAAGCAATATACCCCCGGCACCTATACCGCCACCGCCCGGGGCATGGGCGACGTGACGGTAACCATGACCTTTGACGAGAGCAGCATCTTAGACGTGGTGGTGGACGCTCCCAACGAGACGGTGGGCATCGGCGACCAGGCGGCCCAGGCGCTGAAGGAGGCCATCCTCAGCGGCCAGAGCGACCAGGTGGACGCGGTGGCCGGCGCCAGCGTCACCAGCCGTGCCGTGAAGGAGGCCGCCGGGCGGTGTATCGCCCAGGCCATGGGGGTGCCCTACGCCGACGTAGAAGCCGCGCCTGCCCAGGCCGCTTCCACCGGCAAGTGGTACGACGAGGCCTATTTCGCCAAGCCCGCCCCCATCACCGACATCAGCGAGACGGTGGAGGCCGACGTGGTGGTGGTGGGCGCGGGCAACGGCGGCTGCGTGGCCGCGGTGTCCGCCGCCGAGCTGGGCGCCAAGGTGGTATGGGTGGAAAAGAATTCCGGCCCCATCACCTGGGCCGGCGAGATCGGCGCCTACAACTCCAAGCTGATGAAGGAGGAGTACGGCATCGAGTACACCCAGGCCGAGCTCAACGAGATCATCAACGACATCTGCCGCTACGGCAGCTACGAGGTGGACCAGCGCCTGGTGGCCCTGTGGGTCAACGAATCGGGCCGCACCATGGACTGGTTCGTGGACAAGATGGCCCAGAAGGGCATCAAGACCTTCATCGAGACCGACATGAAGGACACCCTGTACATGAACAAGGTGCAGACCCACACGGTGTACCAGGGCGAATTCAAGGAGCTGGGCCCCAACTTCATGGGCAGCCAGGTGGCCAACCCCCTGTGGGTGGAGTACGCCGACGAGATGGGCGTCAACCGCCTGTTCGAGCACACCGCCATGCAGCTGGAGCAGGACGAGGCGGGCCGGGTGACCGGCATCATCATCCAGCGCAACGCCGACGGCAAGTACATCCGGGTCAACGCATCCAAGGGCGTCATCCTGTCCACCGGCGGCTACGGCGGCAATCCCGAGATGATGGAGGCGCTGCATTACCGGGATAAGGACAGCATCTGCAACAACCTGGGCTGCTCTTTCGCCATGGGCGACGGCATCAAGATGGCCATGTGGTGCGGCGCGGCCATCGACCGCAACCACGCCGGCGGCTGCGCCTTCGACCGGGCCGCCATCAACCTGGACCACCACGTGGGCCAGCCCTACGACAGCGCCCTCACCGACATCTGGTGGCCGGGCAGCCAGCCCTGGCTCAACGTGAACACCAAGGGCGAGCGCTTCGCCAACGAGGACCTGCCCTACGACTTCCACATCAACAGCTGGCTGCGCCAGCCGGGCCGGTTCTGCTACCAGATCTTCGACTCCAATTACTGGTCCGACGTGAACGCCTTCCACACCACCATCTGCTCCCGGGTGGTGGCTGTGCCCGGCGCCCGCAACAGCGAGGTGCTCCCCGGCGTCTACCCCTGCAAGAGCGAAGAGGAGTTCTATAACGTGTACATGAAGCCCGCCCTGGACAGCGGCAAGCTGAAGCAGGCCGACACCATCTACGACCTGGCCAAACAGCTGGGCATGGACGACGAGGCCGCCGCCCAGTGCGAAAAGAGCGTGGAGCGCTACAACCAGCTGTGCGACAAGGGCGAGGACGAGGACTTCGGCAAGCAGAAGAAGGACATGACCCCGGTGCGCAAGGCCCCCTTCTACGGCATCGCCATCGGCTCCTGGCTGCTGGCCACCATGAACGGCGTGCGGGTCAACCGCAATTTGCAGGCGGTAAACGACAACGACGACCCCATCCTGGGCCTGTACGTGGTGGGCAACGACATGGGCGGCTTCTTCAACAACAGCTATCCCCAGATGTACGGCGGCACCATGCAGGGCAAGACCACCTGCTTCGCCCGCCTGGCCGCCCTCCACGCCGTAACCGGCACCATCCAGGAGGCGTAAGCGCCCCTCCCTGCCCCATCTTCCCTGCAAGGGCCGGAACACCACCGGTCAACCAGGTTTCCGGATGCCGGCAAAAGGCCCCCGGAGCCCATAAAGGAGCTCCTGGAAGCGACAAAAGGTCCCCCGCAGCCGATAAGGCGGTGGGGGACCCCCCTTTTCCGGCAGGGGCCCCCGGCGGTTGGCCCTCTGGACAGGTCGGAGCGGACAACGCCATCCTGAAAGGGAAAAACCGCTTTGGATCGCGCCCCAGCCCTTATGGCTGCCGGCCATAGCGTGCCCATCGCTGCGGATTCCACCCTGCCGCCGCCGGTTGACGGCACGGCCGGGATGTTGTATAATGGTTAAGAAGAGAATTTTGTCCTTGTCCCTGGGCAAGGACCCGGGGGGCTGCCCATGGCCGGCGATGTTTTCGGCGCAAAGCGACGCCCAGCCCATGCCTTAGTGCCTGAGGACCGCGTGGCCGGGCAAGAGCCAACTGGTCCGGCGGAAGATTTGGCCCGGCTGCGCAGGTGTTATTGGGCGCTGTTCTGGGCCTACCTGGCCGAGATCCCCATGAGGGCGTTCACCCTGGTGGCGATGCCCCTGTATTTCCCCGCTTACCTCCTGCCCGGTCTGGCCTACACCATCATCCTCGCCCGCCTGGCCCAATGGGACTGGCGCTATGAAAGAGCCTGGGGGATGAGCTATGTTTGCTGCGCTATGCGCTGCCTGGTGGAGATGTGCGCTTATACCCATTTGCCCATGAGCAGGGTTTCCGCCGCCCTGCTGTTTACCCTGTCCGCCTTCGTCATATCTGCCCCCGCCCCCTGCGTCACCTGGGTGGAGGCTTTTGCCCACGAAAAGGCGCTGGCCCCCTGGGTCCCGGACAGCGCCCTCCGCTGGCGCGGCATGATCCCCTGGATGAGCCTGGCCTCTCCCTGTATCGCCGCCGGGGCCTTTCTCACCGTCTACACCGCCCGCATTGCGCCGATGCTCTTCTATATCGCCGCGTTGCTCTTTTGGCAGATCAAAAAGCTGATCTGCCTGTTTCGCTGCGCCCGCTCCCTGGGCAGGCCCTTGACCGGACCGCCCTCGCCCTGATCCCCTTCTCGAGGGCAAGGCGGCCTCTCAGCCCGCTCCTCTGCGGGACAGGGCCCAGGCCTCTCTCCCAACACGAAAATGGCAGTACCGCCCCCTGCCGGGGGTGGCGCTGCATCTCTCCCGATCTTCCATCAGGTTGCCCAGCCCCCTTCCGGCGCGCGCCTTTGGAATTTGGGGCTGTCCTTCATTCCCCTTCCGGCCCGGAGCCGTTTCCCTCCTGATCCACCCCAGGGCCATCCCCGCCCCCTTCCGGCGCGGGGCCCTTCTTTTCCTCGCCCGGCGCGGGGGTGGCTCCGCCGCTCTGGGGAGATGGGGGCTTGATGCCCAGCGTCTGATCCGGGGGCAGGCCCATGGCGATGACGCCGGGTCCATGCTTCAGGCGCAGTTGGTACACCGCTTCCTCCAGCCGCTCCTGGCGGCGGCGGGCCTCCTGGCCGTCATCCAGCAAGCTGAGCTGCTCGTACACCTCCTGATCCGGGATCACCCCCGCGCCGGTGACGGTGAGGGCGCGGATGGGGGCGCCGGGCCGCCAATGGGCATGGATCAATTCCATGGCCGCCCGGTACAATTCCCGCTGCAGCCGGGTGGGCCGGGCCAAGGTGGTCTGCCGGGAGATGGTCTTGAGGGCAGGGTCCTTGATGTGTACCTGCACCGTGCGGCACTTGAGGCCGTAGCGGCGCAGGCGAAAGGCCACCTCGTCGGTGAGGGCCCGCACGCCGCCGCGTATTTCCTCCTCGGTGAGCAGGTCCCGCCGGAAGGTCATGCCGTTGCCCACCGACTTCACCGGCTCCGCCTGGACGTACTCCTTCACCGGCTCCTCGTCCAAGCCCCGGGCGTAGTGCCACAGCATTTCCCCGCTCTTGCCCAGCCACCCGGCGGCTTCTTCCCTGTCCACACCGGCCAGGTCGCCGATGGTGTTTACCCCGTGGCGCTCCAGGGCCTGACGGGTGGCTCCGCCCACGAACAACAGCGCCGAAACCGGCAGGGGCCATACCTTGTCCCGGTAGTTTTCCCGGCTGATTACCGTTACTGCGTCGGGCTTTTTCATGTCGCTGCCTAGCTTGGCGAACACCTTGTTGAAGCTGACCCCCACCGAGATGGTGATGCCGATTTGCTCCTTCACCTGCAGGCGGATGCGGTGGGCCAGGGCTTCCCCGTCCAGGCCGAACAGGGCCAGGGAGCCGGTGACGTCCAGAAAGCTTTCGTCGATGCCGAAGGGCTCCACCTGGCTGGTATATTGCAGGTATATCTTGTTCACCAGGCGGGAGATCTCTCGGTAGCGGCTGTGCCGGGGCGGCACCAGCACCAATTGGGGGCACTTGCGCCGGGCCTGCCACACCGTTTCGGCGGTCTTGACGCCATAGCCCTTGGCCAGTTCGTTTTTCGCCAGGATGACCCCGTGGCGGCCCTCCGGGTCCCCGGCCACCGCCATGGGCGCCTGGCCCAGGGCAGGGTTATCCAGGCATTCTACCGATGCGTAGAAGCCGTTGGCGTCACAGTGGAGGATCACCCGATCGCCCTGGGCCATGGGCATCCCTCCCTATACGATGGGCTGGCCGGTCTGCTCGCCGCCCAGGCGGAACAGGCGCACCATCAAATCCCCCAGCCGGGGAGAGACGGCGTCGCACAGCACCAGCAGTTTGCAGGAGGGGCCGGGTACCAGCACTTCCGGCTTGCGCCCCAGCACGCAGCGCAGCACCCCTTGGGCCACCTGCTCCGGCTGCATCTTGTGGGCGATGGGCGGGCAGGCCACGTGGGCGATTTGGGGGGTGTCGGTATGGCTGGGGAACACCGCGCCTATGTGGATGGAACTGCCCCGCAATTCCTGGCGCAGCACCTGGAAAAAGCCGTTGAGGGCGAATTTGCTGGCCACATAGGCGCCGTCCGGCGGCACGCCCTTCTTGCCGTCCATGGACAAGGTGGCCACGATGCTGCCGCCCCCCTGGGCCTTCATGTGCGCCAGCAAGGGATACAGCGCGTTGAGGGTGCCGTAGAAGTTGTTGTCCATGATGGCGCGTATCTGCTCCATGGTCAGTTCCGCCGCCGGGCAGCGCAGATAGATGCCCGCGTTCAGGTGGGCGATATGGATTCTGCCGAACCGGGCCGCAGCCTGGGCGATGGCCTGTTCAATCTGTGAGGGCTGGGCGATATCCGCCTCAAAGCCCTGGGCTTGTACCCCCAGCGCTTGGACTTCCTCCACTACCTGGTCCAGTCGCTGGCGGTTGCGGCCCACCAGGGCCAGGTTGGCCCCCTCTCGGGCCATGAGCAGCGCGGTGGCCCGGCCAATGCCGCTATTGCCTCCGGTGATCAGCGCCGTCTTGCCCTCCAGCCCCTTGCCCATAAGCGCCCCCTCCTTTTTCCCTCGTTTTTTACGCCCCTATTGTAGCACAACCCCGGGTCAATCGCAAGGCGGGGGGTCCGGGGGGCGGAGCCCCCC
>DVHZ01000047.1 GCA_018711685.1 Candidatus Excrementavichristensenella intestinipullorum
TTTTCGACAGCCCTGGCTTCTTATACCTTTTTTCGCTTTGGCTGGTTGCTTTTTGAGGCTATGCCACTGCTTTTCTCTTGATTCGTTTGCAAAATGGGCGTGCCGCAGAAGTTGCTTTCTGCAACACGCCCATGAGATTCAGCGGTTGCCGGGGGAGAGGCCCATGGCCGTGCTACAGCTCCATTTGCAGCTCCACCGGGCAATGATCGGAGCCGTATATCTCCTGATGGATAGCGGCGGAACGCATATGGCTCTCTAATTTTCGGGACACCAGAAAGTAATCAATGCGCCATCCAGCGTTGGTGGCCCGGGCGTTGCGCAGGTAGCTCCACCAGCTATAGGCGCCGGTGAGGTCCGGATAATAATACCGGAAGCTGTCGATAAAGCCCGCCGCCAGCAGGGCGGAAAACTTTTCTCGCTCCTGATCGGAGAATCCGGCGTTCATGTGGTTGGTGCGGGGATTTTTCAGGTCTATCTCCTGGTGGGCCACGTTCAAATCGCCGCACAGCACCACCGGGTTTTCCGCGTCCAGCCGGGCAAGGTAAGCGCGAAAGTCATCCTCCCAGCGCATCCGGTAATCCAGCCGTTTCAGGCCGTTCTGAGCGTTGGGGGTATAGCAGTTGACCAGAGTAAACCGGTCGAAGAAGCAGGTGATGACCCGGCCCTCCTGGTCGTGCTCCTCCATGCCGATGCCATAGGTCACTTCCCGGGGCTGCAGCCGGGTAAAGACCGCAGTGCCGGAATAGCCCTTTTTCACCGCGCCCAAAAAATACTGCTGGTAGCCCGGCAGTTGAACGTCCAGCTGGCCCGGCTGCATCTTGGTTTCCTGGAGGCAGAATATGTCGGCGTCCAGGCTGGCGAAGCTGCCGGCGAATCCCTTTTCCCAGCAAGCTCGTAGGCCGTTCACGTTCCAAGATATCAGCTTCAAGGCGTTTTCCTCCTTATGTAACGGTATGGGGGGAGGCAGTCTCCCCCTGGGTCATAGGGGCGCGGCTTCCTCCCGGCCCACCATGCTCAGCACCCGCTGGTACAGGGCTGCGTCCACCTGGCACTGCACCCGGACCCCCTGGGGCAGGTATTCCTGCTGGAGCATCTGTCCCTTTTCGTGGAGCAGGCTGAGGGCGGCGCCCTTGTCGTAGGGGATCACCAGTTCGATGGTCTTGCGCAGGGCGGACACCTTGTCCGCAATGGCCTTGCGCAGCCGGTCCAAGCCCATGCCGGTGCGGGCGGAGATCAGGATGCCCTCCCGGGGCTCCAGCTGGCCGGTCCACTCCATCTGGTCGGCCTTGTTCAGCGCCTCGATCACCGGCTTGCCCGCCGCGCCCAGTTGGGAGAGCACCTGGAACACCACGTCCCGCTCTTCCTGGTAGCGCGGGGAGGACGCGTCGGACACCACCACCAGCAGGTCGGCGTCCAGGGCCTCCTCCAGGGTAGATTGAAAGGCCTCCACCAGCTGATGGGGCAGCTTGCGGATAAAGCCCACCGTATCCACCAGCAGGCATTCCCGGTTTTCCGGCAAGGCGATTTTGCGCACCACCGGGTCTAAGGTAGCGAACAGCTTATCCTCGGTGAGCACCTGCGCGCCGGACAGGGCGTTGAGCAGGGTAGACTTGCCCGCGTTGGTATAGCCCACCAGGGCCACGGTCACCTGCTCGCCCTTTTTGCGCCGGGCCCGGCGCATCTGCCGCTGCTTGGACAGTTCCGCCAGTTCCCCGGTCAAGTCGTCTATGCGCTTGCGCACCCTGCGCCGGTCCACCTCCAGCCGGGTTTCCCCGGGCCCCCGGGTGCCGATGCCGCCGCCCAACCGGGACAGCGCGCTGCCCAGCCCCATCAGCCGGGGCAGGCGGTACTTCATCTGGGCCAGCTCCACCTGAAGCTTGCCCTCCCGGCTCTGGGCCCGTCCGGCGAAGATATCCAGGATCAGGGCGGTTCGGTCGATGACCCGGGCCCCCAGCAGCTTTTCCAGATTGCGCTGCTGCGCCCCGGTGAGCTCGTCGTCCACGATCACCAGGTCGATTTCCTGGGCCTGGATGGACAGGGCCAGCTCCTGGGCCTTGCCGCTGCCGATATAGGTGGCGCTGTCCGGCTTTTGGCGGCTTTGCAGCGCCCGGTCCATCACCACGGCCCCGGCGGTACTGGCCAGGGCGGCCAGCTCGTCTAGGGACTCCTGGCTGTCCACCGAGATGAGCAGCGCTTTTTCCGCCTGCTCCACCAAGTTCAGGCTCTTGACGGCCCGGGCCACCCGCTCGTCGGCCAGCTCGATCTCCCGCATCCATTGCCGCTGGGGCACCCGTCCCGGCTTCACCGGGCCAAAGGTGATGATGGATAGCGCCCCGTATTCCACGTCCCCCAGGAAGGCGGCGCTGATGCCGGTCACCAGGCCGTCGGCCACGCCCACGGCGCACATGGCGTCAAAGCGCAAAAGCCGCAGCGCCTGCTCGTCCACCTGGGACAGCCGGGCGTCCCCGCCGGGATGGGTATGGATGCAGCGGATGCCGCTGAGCCGCTCCCAATTGCGGCGCAGGTGGCGCTGGGGCAGCCCCACGCTGACGATGGAGCCCACCGCCACTTCCAGCACGCCCCCCTCCCGGGTCAGGTATACCATGATTTCCCGGTTCATCTGTTGGGTGAAGCGCGCCAGCAGGTTCAAAAGCCGGCCGGGCAGGAACTCCTCCCGCCCGAACTCGGCGTCATACAGCTTTTCCAGCTCTTCCAGCAGCGATGCCCGCACGCCCTGGATATTGCCCTGGATCATCCAATCCCTCCTCTTGGGCTCAGCCGCTGATCTCCCCGGCCTCCAATTTTTGCTTGTAGTCGGCGATGGCGGCGTGGAGCGCCTCCTCGGCCAGCACCGAGCAGTGCAGCTTTACCGGCGGCAGTCCGCCCAGGGAATCGGTCACCATCTTGTTGGTGATCTGCAAGGCCTCGTCGATGGTCTTGCCCTTCACCATTTCGGTGGCCCGGCTGCTGGTGGCGATGGCCGCGCCGCAGCCGAAGGTCTTGAACTTCACGTCGGTGATCACGCCCTGCTCCACCTTGATCTGAATCTGCATGATATCGCCGCACTTGGCGTTGCCAACGGTGCCGGTGCCGCTGGGATTGTCCAATTCCCCCACGTTACGGGGATTCATGAAATGATCCATTACCTGTTGGGTATACATGTAGTTTCCTCCCTAATAGATTCGCTTTCGGGGAAAGAGGCAGCCGCCGTTTGTCCGGCGAAGCCTACCTCCATGGGTTATTCTCCGTGGTATAGGGGAGACATGGACCGCAGCCTTCTCACGATCTTCTCCAGCTCGTCCACCACCTGCTCTACCTCCTCCAGGGTATTGTCCTCGCTGAGGGAGAAGCGCAGGGAGCCGTGGGCGATCTCGTGGGGCAGTCCTATGGCCAGCAGCACGTGGGAGGGGTCCAGGGAGCCGGAAGTGCAGGCCGAACCCGAGGAGGCGGCGATGCCCCGCAGGTCCAGATTCAGCAGCATGGATTCCCCTTCCAGGTATCGCACCGATACGTTCACATTGCCCGGTAACCGCAATTGGGGATGGCCGTTGAGGCCCACGTAAGGGATGCGCTCCATGATCCCGTGAATCATGGCGTCCCGCAGTTGGGTCAGGTAGGCATTGTGCCGGGGCAGGTTCTCCGCCGCCAGTTGGATGGCCGCGCCCAGCCCCACGATGGAGGCCAGGTTTTCGGTGCCCGCCCGCTGGCCCCGCTCCTGGGCGCCGCCCAGCATAAACCGGCCGATGGACGCGCCCTTGCGGATGTACAGCGCCCCCACCCCCTTGGGCGCGTGGAACTTGTGCCCCGACAGGGACAGCAGGTCCACCGGCAGCTTGGCCAGGTCGATGGCCACCGAGCCGATGGCCTGCACCGCGTCGGTGTGCATCAGCGCGCCGTGGGCCTTGGCAATGCGCCCCAGTTCCTCGATGGGCTGCAGGGTGCCGATTTCGTTGTTGGCCATCATCACCGATACCAGGGTGGTATCCGGCCGCATGGCCTTTTCCAGCTCCGCCGGGTCCACCAGCCCCTCCCCATCCACCGGCAGGTAGGTCACCTGAAAGCCCTCTTTCTCCAGTTGCTGGGCGGTATGGAGCACCGCGTGGTGCTCGATGGCGCTGGTGATGATGTGCTTGCCCTTGTCCCGGCGGGCGTAGGCCGCCCCCCGCAGGGCCCAGTTGTCCGATTCGGTGCCGCAGCCGGTAAAGTAGATTTCTCCCGGCTGGGCCCCCAGGGCCTCCGCCGTCTGCTGCCGGGCCTTCTCTATCGCCTTGCGCGCCTCCCGCCCCGTCTCGTAAACCGAGGAGGGGTTTCCGTAGCAGCCGGTCAGATAGGGCATCATGGCCTCCAGCACCGGCTGGGTGATTCGGGTGGTGGCCGCGTTATCCATGTAAATCTTATTCATGGGGGTTCTCTCCTTCTATCCCTTGTAAGGTTTCCCCGGAAAGCCGGGCGTAATCCCTGAGCATGTCCTCTAAGGTGATGCCTTCCAGCACCTGATGAATGCCGTCCCGCAGCTTCTGCCACACCAGCCGAGTGGGGCATACGCAAGCCTTGTCGCAAGCGGCTTCCTCCAGCAGGCAGTCCGCCAGCTTGACCTCCCCCTCCAGCACCCCCAGCACTTGGCCTACCGTAATCTGTCCGGGGGCCTTGGCCAGCAGGTAGCCGCCTTGGGCCCCCCGCACCGCCTTCACCAGTCCCGCCCGGCGCAGCGGCCCCATCAACTGCTCCAAATACGCCTCGGGCACCTTCTGCCGTTGGGCGATGGCCTTCAAGGGCTGGGGTCCCTGCCGACCGTAAAACGCCAGGTCGTACATGGCGTGGATGCCGTAGCGCCCCTTGCTGGATAGCTTCACCGCGCTTCCTCCCCCCGGAAGGTAATCCCGACAAAAACAATCGGTTTTCTGGTGGGTATTGTAACACAGCGCCCCCCGCCGGTCAAGCGGGGGGCGCGAATTCCGATAAATTTAATAAGGATTTAGGGTTCCAGGGCCGGGGCCGGGGCCGGGGTGGGGTTGGCGGTCATGTGGGCCTCCACGTACAGATCCGCGCCGCACAGGGGGCAGCCGGTCATGCCGTCCTCCAGCCAGGCCGCCTCAAAGGTCATGCCGGTCCAATCGGAGGTGAGGGCGGCGCACTCGCCGTCGATATGGAACACCCCGTCGGTGCCGCACCATACCGCCAGCTCCGCCGTCAGCAGGTCCACGCTGGGCGGCTCGCAGCCCTGGCAGGCGGGCTTGCCCGACTGGGCGGCTTCCGCCAAGGTGTGCGCCGGAGCACTGCTCATGTTGCCGCAGGAGGGATTGCGGTGGTAACTGCGGCTGGAATCGTAGTAATACACCGTCACGTCGGCAAAGGACTTGGCCTCCGGCAGGACGATGGGGGTAGGGCTGGGGGTGGGCTGGGGCGTGGGGCTGGGCGTAGGGGGCGGCAAGGTGGCGGTGGGGGCCACGGTAGGCATGGCAACGCTGGTCACCGGCCTGCTTCCGCCCAAGGGGCTGGGCGATTGGCTTGCCCAAGGCGTAGGCGAGGGCTGAACCTCCTGGATGGCTTCCGGCTCCGTCAGGGCGGATTGAGCCGTCTCATGGGGTTGGATGCCCTCCTCTGCCGGGGTTTCGCCCTCCGGAGCACCGTCCTTGGACTCGGCGGAGCTTACCGGCTGGGGAGATTCCTCTGGCTCAGGAGATCCTTCCGGCTGGGGGGATCCTTCCGGCTGGGCCGTGCTTTCCGGGGTAGCGCTGGGGGCCGGGGTAGGCTGGGGCGTGGGTTCCGGCGTGGGGGTGGGAGTAGGCGTGGGCTCCGGGGTAGGCAGCAAGTTGACCTTATAAAGGAACTCCCTGCCGCTCCGATCCGCCCAATCGATGACATCGCCGGTCAACCCGCTGACCTGGTGGGCGATGAGCGCCAGATTGTCGTGGACTACGGGAATACCTGCCACAGCCAGAGCGGCCAAGGTATCCGCCCCTTCCGTCAGCACCTTGGGCCCGTTTTCCAGCAGATTGGTCTGGATGCGCTCCTTGTTGGATACGGTTTCCCGGGCCGCGTCCATCACGTAGGTCAGCTTGTCCTTCGCCTGGGTCTGCAGGCGGGTAATGGTGGGATTCCCGGTTTCCCAGGTGATGGCCAGGGCCATGAGCACGAAGAAAGCGATGCCGGTCACCACCGACACGGTCAATTTGACGCCTGCCCGCCAGCGCAGCTTGGGCACCCACAGCAAAATGAGCCCGATGGGATAGGCGATGAGCAGCAGCAGCACCGTGAGGATGGCATACGCCGGATGGCGCTTGGGCCTGCGCCGCCGTTTGGGCGGCCGGGGGCTGTAGGAGCGCTGCCCCGGGCGCTTCTCCGAGCGCATCATGTAGTCGTGATCGCCGCCGCGCATAAAGGCAAAAGGCGTATCCCCCGTCCAAGTCGCCTGCACGCGCACCCCTCCTTATGATACGGTATACCTTTTTTTATTGTATCATAAACCGCTCTGGGAAGCAATCCTTTTCCGCAAAAGGCGCCCCCGGCGCAAAGTATCCCCCGCCGCCCCGCACCCAGGAAAAATATCGCCGCGCCCCCATCGTCATTGACCGCGTCCCCGCGATATGTTAAACTATTCCAGGAGACTAGAGGGGGCTTGACAGGTATGACGGCGCAAGCTATACTCGGCAAGCAAGCAAGCAAGCAAGCAAGCAAGCAAGC
>DVHZ01000048.1 GCA_018711685.1 Candidatus Excrementavichristensenella intestinipullorum
ACCCATCCCAGGCTGGCCGCGGCTTACGATCTGGCGGTGTTCGTCCAAGTGGACCCGGAGGAACAGCGCCGGCGCATCCTGGCGCGCGGCGGGTCCCAGGGGCTGCTCCGGTTCCAGGAGATATGGATTCCCCAGGAATGGCGCTATTTCCGCGCCTGCGGTACGGCCCAGCGCTGCCATGCCCGGCTGACCCTGTAGCCGGGGAGAAGGGCTATGCGCCCGGCGGCAAAGCGGCGAGGGGGGAGTTCGCCCGGACGCCCAGGGCCTTGGCTGGGACCGCCACCGGGGGGCGCGTGGAGTGCGGGAAAGCCCGTGCGGAAAATTAACTTGCGCCGGATGGGCAATTTTCGCAAATTAATGATTTTCAGCTTGCACATACCCATCTTGTCCAGTATAATAAGTCATTATCTATCGGGTGGATAGATGGATCTCAAGGTAGTACGGTAGCGGGATATTATCGGGTGCGCTCGGTGATATAAATATTTCCTGGAAGAGAGGGATCCGACATGAAAAAGATCATTTCCACGCTGCTCGTTCTGGCGCTGGCGCTGGGCCTGTGCTCGGTTGCCATGGCCGATACCGTCAAGATCGGCGGCATCGCACCCCTTACCGGCGCGGTTTCCGTATACGGCCTGCTGGTGAAGGACGGCGTAGATCTGTACGTGGACGAAGTAAACGCCAACGGCGGCGTGCTGGGCCAGCAGGTGGAGATCACCTGGCTGGACGACATCGGCGACGCGGTGGAAGCCACCAACGCCTATAACCAGCTGGCTTCCAGCGGCATCTGCGCCCTGATCGGCCCGGTGACCACCACCCCCACCCTGGCGGTAGGCACCCGCGCCGCGGAGGACCGCATGCCCATGATCACCGCCTCGGCCACCGCCTATGACGTGACCAGCGCCGGCGACAACATCTTCCGCGCCTGCTTCCTGGACCCCTATCAGGCCGAGCTGATGGCGCAGTTCGCCAAGGAGAACCTGGAAGCCACCAAGGTGGCCGTTTTGTACGACAACACCAACGACTACTCCATCGGCCTGCAGGAGTCCTTCGTGGCCAAGGCCCAGGAGCTGGGCATGGAAGTGGTGGCCAGTGAGTCCGCCGTGGAAGGCGACGCCGACTACACGCCCCAGCTGAGCAAGATCGCCGACGCCGAGCCCGACGCGGTGTTCATCTGCTACTACTACGAGACCGCCGCCCTGGTGCTGCGCCAGTCGGTGGACGTGGGCCTGGAGAGCTGGATGCTGGGCGCCGACGGCTGGACCAACATCCAGATGCAGCTGGAAGACGACCTGAGCCTGCTGGACAAGTCGGCCTACTGCGACGGCTTCTCCACCGAGGGCGGCAGCGAAGTGACCGACGCTTTCGTGGCTTCCTTCGAGGCCAAGTATGGCACCGCCCCGGCGCTGTTCAACGCCCTGGGCTATGACGCCGCCAAGATCATGCTCACCGCCATCGAGAACGCCGGCACCACCGAGGCCGAAGCGGTGATCGAGCAGCTGAAGGCCACCGACATCGAGGGCGTCACCGGCCACATCACCTTCAACGACCACAACGACCCCATCAAGTCTGCCTTCATCAAGGGCTTTGAGAACGGTGAGCCCACGGTCATCACCCGCATCGATCCCTGATTGACCTGAACACGCGGACGTAGGGGGCAGGTATCTGCCCCCTACGGTTTCATATTTCTTGGGGGGAACAACATGCAGCTGTTTTTGCAGAACCTGATAGGCGGCCTTCAAATGGGCAGCATTTACGCGCTGATCGCACTGGGCTATACCATGGTGTACGGCATCGTGCGGTTGATCAACTTTGCCCACGGCGATGTGATGATGGTGGGCGCATACGCCATATATTGGTTCATGTCCCTGGGCGCGGTGAGCGCACTGGCCGAGACCCACCCGCTGCTGGCGGGGCTGGGCGGCGTGCTGTTTTCGGTGATCCTGTGCGTGGCCCTGGGCGTACTCATGGACCGGGTGGCCTATAAGCCCCTGCGCAAAGCGCCCAGGATATCGGCGCTGATCACTGCCATCGGCATTTCCCTGGCCCTGCAGATTACCGCCCAGCTGTTGTTCGGCAGCGGACAGCTGGCCTTCCCCACCATTATCCCCAAGATCACCTTGTTCAAGGTGGGCAGAAAGCCGGTATACCTGTTGGAGGTGCTCACCCTGGTCATTTCCATGATCCTGATGGTGGGCCTGCAGTTCTTCGTGAAGAACACCCGCACCGGCAAGGCCATGCGCGCCGTGTCCGAGGACCAGGGCGCCGCCCAGCTGATGGGTGTCAACGTGAACAACACCATCTCCATTACCTTTGCCATCGGCTGCGGCCTGGCGGCGGTGGGCGCTATGTTCTATGCCCAGAAGGTGGTCTACATCAAACCCCTGCTGGGTTCCCTGCCTGGACTCAAGGCCTTTGTGGCGGCGGTGCTGGGCGGCATCGGTTCCATCCCCGGGGCAGTGCTGGGCGGCTTCATGATCGGCATCGCCGAAACCTTCATGAAGTACTACGCCAGCGAATATGTGGACGCCATGGTGTTCGGCATACTGATCCTGGTGCTCTTGTTCAAGCCCTCGGGTCTGCTGGGCAAGAAGAGCAAGGAAAAGGTGTAAGGAGGTGCGGCGGCAATGAAGAAAAACAGGCGGTTTACCTCCTCCCTCAACCTGATAGCCGTGGCCATCTTGTTCGTGCTGGTCAAATTGGTGCTCAGCCTGCTGGGGGGCAATCGCTCCCTGGAGAACCTGCTTACCCAGGTGTGCTACAATATCGTCATGGTCACCAGCCTCAACCTGGTCACCGGCGTTTTGGGGGAGCTCACCTTGGGCCACGCGGGCTTTATGTCTGTAGGCGCGTATACCTCGGCCATCCTCACCAGCCTGGTAATGCCCGGTCAGGCCTGGGCATTTCCCCTGGCGCTGCTGGGGGGCGGCGTGGTGGCGGCGCTGTTCGGCTATATCATCGGCGTGCCCGCCCTGCGGCTCAAGGGCGACTACCTGGCCATCATCACCCTGGGCTTCGGGGAGATCATCCGGGTGCTGATCAATACCGTGTTCGCCCCCTGGACCGGCGGCGGCAAGAAGATGTTCGGCATCAGCCTGTATACCACCTTCGACAACGCCTATTGGATCATGGCCATTACCGTGGCGCTGTTGTTCATGCTGGCCTGGTCCCGCCAGGGCCGCGCCATATTGGCCATCCGGGAGAACGAGGTGGCGGCGGACGCCTCCGGCGTACCGGTAACCCAGTATAAGATTCGCACCTTCGCCATCTCCGCCTTCTTCGCCGGCATCGCCGGCGGCCTGTACGCCCACTCCATCGGCGTGCTGGACCCCACCAAGTTCGACTTCAATACCTCCATCGATTACCTGGTCATGGTGGTGTTCGGCGGCATGGGCTCCTACACCGGCTCGGTGGTGGCGGCTACCGGCCTCACCGTGGTGCAGTTCCTGATGGCCTCCCTGGTGGAGTTCAGGCAGCTGGCCTACGCCCTGCTGCTCATCGTGATGATGATCTTCAAGCCCTCGGGCATGCTGGGGGTAAAGGAATTCTCCCTCAACCGGCTGCTGGCCCATATCCCCGGCTGGGACGCCTTTGCCGACCGGATGGAGGCGCTGCTGGTTCGGCGCAAGGCGGGCTCCATCGCCCCCGACGTGCCCAAGTACCGCTACGACGCCAAGAGCATACCGGTATTGTCCCTGGAGCACCTGGGCATCCGGTTTGGCGGCCTGCACGCGGCGGAGGACGTGAACATCCACCTGAACGACAAGGAGATCGTGGGGCTCATCGGGCCCAACGGCGCGGGCAAGACTACCGTGTTCAACCTGCTCACCGGCGTGTACACCCCCACCGAGGGCGACGTGAAGTTGATGGGCCATTCCCTCAAGGGCAAGCATACCTACAAGATCACCTACGAGGGCGTGTCCCGTACCTTCCAGAACATCCGCCTGTTCAAGTCCATGACGGTGATCGAGAACATCAAGGTGGCCTTCCAGAGCCGCATGTACTACTCCATGCTGGACGGCATGCTGCGCAACACCTACTACGACCGGGAGGAGCGGGGCTGCGACAAGCGGGCCCGGGCGCTGCTGCGGATATTTGAAATGGAGGACCTGGCCGAGGTCAGCGCCAATTCCCTGCCCTACGGCCAACAGCGCAAGCTGGAGATCTGCCGGGCCATGGCCTCCAACCCCAAGGTACTGCTGCTGGACGAGCCCGCTGCGGGCATGAACCCCATCGAGACCCAGGAACTGATGGAGACCATCCGCAACATCCGGGACCTGTTCGGCGTCACCATCCTGCTCATCGAGCACGATATGAAATTGGTGATGGGCATCTGCGAGCGCATCTACGTGCTCAACTACGGCCGGGTCATCGCCGAGGGCACCCCGGAGCAGATCAAGAACAACCCCGAAGTGGTGGCCGCCTACCTGGGCGCCCCGGACGAGACCATGAAGGAGGGCGCGCAGCATGCTTAGGGTCAGCGAGTTGAATGTGTATTACGACGCCATCCACGCCCTGAAGGACGTGACATTCGAGGTACACGAGGGGGAGATCGTCTCCCTCATCGGCGCTAACGGCGCGGGCAAGACCACCACGCTGCACACCATATCCGGCCTGATCCGCGCCCGGAAGGGCAAAATCGCCTTCCTGGGCAAGGAGATCCAGCACGTGGAGGCCCACGAGATCCTCAAAATGGGCCTGGCCCAGGTGCCCGAGGGCCGGCGCATCTTCTCCAAGATGACCGTGCTGGAAAACTTAGAGATGGGCGCCTACGCCCGCAAGGATAGGGCCCAATTGGGCGAGGAGATGGAGCGGGTATTCGCCTCCTTTCCCCGGCTCAAGGAGCGGCGCAGGCAGCTGGCGGGCACTCTGTCCGGCGGCGAACAGCAGATGCTGGCCATGGGCCGGGCGCTGATGAGCAGCCCCAAACTGCTGATGATGGACGAGCCCTCCATGGGCCTGTCCCCCATCCTGGTGGCGGAGATCTTCTCCATCATCAAGAACATCAACCAGCAGGGCGTCACGGTGCTGCTGGTGGAGCAGAATGCCCGGATGGCCCTGTCCATCGCCGACCGGGCTTACGTGATGGAGACCGGCAAGATCGTGATGCAGGGCCCCGCCCGGGAGCTGCTGGGCAACGAGGACGTGAAGCGGGCCTACCTGGGCACATAAAAGGGAGATACCTTCTCAGCAGGGAAAAAGCGGGCCCGTTTGCCGAAGGCAAACGGGCCCGGTC
>DVHZ01000005.1 GCA_018711685.1 Candidatus Excrementavichristensenella intestinipullorum
GGGACTCCTCGCCCCTGGACCCCCGCCAAGGGGGGATGGCCCCCCTTGGAACCGCCCACCTCGCTGGCGCGTAATTGAAGCAACGGCCTGAAACGGCGCGGCGGTGGTAGCCGCTGCGGTGGTTCAGGCCATTGCGGGATGCGGTGGGGCTCGAAAACTCGGCGGATGGGGTGGCTGACTCGGCGCCAGGGCGCTGTTTGACGTGATTAGGGGGTTATCCTCAGTTCGCCTAGAAACTGGCGCAGGCCGGTCTGCTGGCCGTTCATGCACAGGGCCACTGCCGGGGATAGAGTGTCGGGACGAAGAATGGCCAGGGTGAGCTGGTAGCCGCCCTCAAGCCCCCGGGGAACGTCCAGGGTCAAATCGACCCGGTGAGCGCCCGGCGTGATCTGGCGAATGTCCAGCGTGGTGATTTCCCGATAGACCAGTTCATCATCCTTGAGCAGCGCCAGCTCTACCGGCCAGCTCTGGCTGAAAGCCTGAACCCCGTCGTTGCGCATGTCCAGCTGCACCTTCAGGCGGTAGCCCGCCCGTATGCGGCTGGGGAAGCGGGCCTCCCGCACCCAAAGCTGATAGCCCATCACCGACCGGGCCAGGGAGATGGCCGCAGGATTTTGCCGCGCCGCCTCCAGGTCCACGCCCGATAGGTAGGTGGTGCGCCCCATGGTCAGCTGCTTTATCAGGGCGCGCAGGCGAACGCTGAACAGCTCGTTTTGATCCACCGCCCCGTCGATCCGCGCGCCGGAAGGCGCATTGGACAGCGTGGCCGGCATGGGACGCAGCTCGGCCCCCACGGTGCCGTCGTAGCCCCCGTATTCGATGGTGTCCAGCCAAGCCCAGCTCTTTTCCTCGTCGCCTAGGTGCTCGTTGTACAGACCCAGCCCCATCACCCGGGCGGGCTGGTAAGGGGCGCTCATCAGGATGGGCGTATTGGGAAAAGCGGCCTGATAATGCCAGGCCCAGCTCAGCAGTTCCTCCGCCGGGGGCATGGCCCATTCGTCCTCTACCCCTTCTACCTGCCAGCTCCCGTTGTGGCCTAAGCTGCCCATCTCGATGAAGGCTACCCCTGTGTGCTGGTCGTAGCGCTGGCCCAGGGCGCTGAGGACCGCTTCGTGGCGGGATTGGAGCAAGCGGCTGTTGTAGTTGGGGGAAAAGCCTTGGCCCAGGCTATTTTCGTAGGCGCTGCCCGCGTCCTGGCCCATGGCCTCGTACAGCCAGTCCGGGATGTCCATATGAGGGGAGGAGCCTGGGACGTCCATGACGAAGCGCAGCACCAGCTGCTTACCCAGGGCCCACCACGCTTCCAGGTGGTTCTTTTCCTCAAAGGCGGCGAAATCGTACACCCCTTCCTCCGGCTCCAACTCCCGCCAGGTGAGGGTGGCGTATACCAGGGAGTGGGGAATGGTTACCTCCTCCGGCGGCGTGGAGGCGTTGGGGGCCCAGCCCATCAGCGGGTTCACCTGGCTGGGCTCTTGGGCCCGAAAGCGATTCACCACCATGTCCGGCGCTTTCAGCAGGCCCACCGCCGCGATGCACAGCAAAAGCAGCGGTACCATGATCAGGTACCGCTTGCGGTTGATGCCAAAAGCGCGCATACGCTGCCCCGGCTGTCTGGCCTTATGAGGCCGCCGGGGACGGCGGGCGCGGGCCTTCAGCGCCTTGAGGCGCAGGCGGGATCTTTTGGGAAAGCGCATCAGTCCGTCATCTCCGCCCGAGCCGCTTCCGCGGCCAATTCTTCCGCCGTTTCCAGCACGGGCACGGTCACCAGTTCCTCCTGGGGCGCGTCATCATCGGGTTCATCATGGGGCTCCGACGCCGCGTAGGCCATGGCGCTGAGGGGATAGGGGGTGGGGGTGGGCCCGGCAGCCGGATCGTCCTGCTGGAGGATGTCCACCATTTCCTCCCCCTGCTGCTGTAAAAGCCCTACCATCCCCAACACCAACCGCCCGGCCAGGATGACCGCCGCAAGCAGTGCCAGGGTCAGCAGGATGGCCATAATGAGCTTGACTTTCTTCATAGAGCCTTAGGTTCCTTGGGCCATGGGGCCCAGAGCGGCCCACATGTCCTCCTTCCGGCACACCGTGCTGTGGCGCACCGGTTTGTCCGGCAGCGCCGCGATGGCCGGGGGCACCTGTTGGCCGGATAGGGCGGCTAGGCGGTGGCAGCAGGCGAAATCGTCCAGGTCCTGAGCGGACTCCAGGGCGCCCAGCACGGCGCGGCCGAATTTGTAGGGGCTGGCAGTAGAAGCCACCAGCAGGGGACGGCCCGTCTTATGGGCCGCCTGGTAGTCCCGGGCCACTTTGATGGCTACTGCGGTATGGGGGTCGCACAGGTAATGCTGCTCTTGGAAGCATTTCTTGATCTGAGCGGACACTTCCTCCTCGCTGGCCCAGCCTCCCCACATCAGCCCTTGCAGCGCCGCCAGGGCCTGGCCCGTGAGGGCGTACCGGCCGGTCTGACGCAGCTGATCCATCCAGGCGTTCACCTGTCCGGCGTCCCGCCCCGCCAATTCGAACAGCAGCCGCTCCAGGTTGGAGGAAATCAGGATGTCCATGGAGGGAGAGGTGCTCAGATGGAAGGGCCGGTTTTTATCGTATACGCCCGTTTGGATAAAGTCGCTGAGCACGTTGTTTTGGTTGCTGGCGCACACCAGCCTGCCCACGGGCAGGCCCATGAGCTGGGCGTAGTGGGCGGCCAGGATATTGCCGAAGTTGCCCGTAGGCACGCAGATATCGATGGGCTGGCCCATGGGGACCGCGCCTTGGGACACCATATCCAGATAGGCGCTGATGTAGTAGGCGATTTGGGGCACCAGCCGGCCCAGGTTGATGCTGTTGGCCGAGGAAAGCACGATGCCCTCCCGGTCTAGGGCCGCGGCGCAGGCCGGGTCGGAGAAGATGGCTTTGACCCCGGTCTGGGCGTCGTCGAAATTGCCCTGCACCGCCACCACCCGGGTATTGTCCCCTTCCTGGGTGACCATTTGCAGCCGCTGGGCCTGGGACACGCCTCCTTGGGGATAGAACACGCAGATGCGCACCCCGGGCACCCCGGCGAAACCTTCCAGCGCCGCCTTGCCCGTATCCCCCGAGGTGGCCACCAGGATGAGGATGGTCCGGGTCTCTCCCACCAGCCGGCTGGAGGCGGTCATCAGGCGGGGCATGAGTTGGAGGGCCATGTCTTTAAAGGCCAGGGTTGGCCCGTGCCACAGCTCCAGCACATGGAGATGGTCCCCCAGGCTGCGCACCGGGGCTACCGCCGGGTCGTCGAACCGGGCGTAGGCCCTGCGGCACATGTCCTCCAGGCTGTCCGCCAGTTCGGGCAGCCACAGGGAGAGCACCGCCGCGGCCCGCCGGGGATAATCCAAGGGCAACAAGCTCTTCAAAAAGCCCTCCGGCAGGGCGGGCACCTGTTCCGGCACGTACAGCCCGCCGCCAGCGGCCAGCCCGGCCACGATGGCCTGGGTACCGGTCTTGCGGTCGCTGAGGGCACGGGTGGATTGATATTTCATGGGCAAGTCCTCACATCGCGTAGCGCGTAATAAATTCGGGCAGCACTTCCGGATCGGCGCTCACCGACAGCACCAAATCGCAGTTGTGGTGGCTGGACAGCTTTTCCAGCCGGTCGAACAGGTCGCCCAACTGGTTCCAGTCGGTGTTGTTGATGAGCCGGGCGAAGGCGTCCACGAAGATCAGGGAAATATCGAAGTTTACCGCCAGCATACCGCCCAGCAGGCCGTAGAACCAGTCGGCGCTGCGGTGTTCGCCCAGGGCGAATTCCCCCGCGTTGACAAAACGGATTTCGTGGCGCAGGTCGTACATATACCGTTTATCGTCGTCCACAAATACGATGACGCCGTGTTCGGATTTCAGCGAGTCGTTGGCCAAGTCGATCAGCCGCTTGGTTTTGCCGCTGCCCTTTTTGCCCAAGATGACCTGTATCATGGTCTTGAACCTCCCTATCTGGTATACCTATCCCCATTATACATCATTTTGCCCCCGTTGACAAACGAAAAAAGCATGTGAAGCCGGCAGGATTCGCCGAAAGCCATGGCGAATAGGTAAATGTTTAGCACAATGCCAGAGAGCGGGGGAAGAACGCCATGGATGACAGGGAACTGATGGAGACCGTCAAGGAAAGAGAGCTGATCTACGACGGCAAGGTGGTGCATCTGGAAAAGTGGCGGGTGGAGTTGCCCGACGGCCGGGAGGCCGACCGGGAGATCATCCAGCACGTAGGCGCAGCGGCGGTAGTGGCCTGCGACGATCAGGGCCGGGTGTTCATGGTGAAGCAGTGCCGGGTGGCCCTGGGCAGGGCCATGCTGGAGATTCCTGCGGGCAAGCTGGACAGCAAGGGGGAGGACCATCTGCTGGCCGCCCAGCGGGAGCTGAAGGAGGAGACCGGCCTCACCGCCCGGGAATGGATACACATGACCGACGTGATCACCACCCCCGGCTTTTGCGACGAGCAGATCGCCCTGTACCTGGCCGCCGGCTTGACCCAGGGCAACAGCCACCTAGACGAGGACGAGTTCCTGAACGTCTACCGCGTTCCCTACAAGGAATTGGTGGAGAAGATCTACCGCAAGGAGATTCACGACCAGAAGACGGTGTGCGCGCTGCTGCTGGCCCGGCCCTTCCTGGAGGCGCGCAATCTGATCTGACGGAGGAAAAGAACAAAGTGGCCTATGTGAAAACGCTATCGGAACACTGGACGCTGCGGGATCAATCCCCTTGGGGACCGGGAAGCGTGCTGCCGCCCATCCCCTTGGAGGGGCCGGTGGACGTACGCGCTGCTCTGGAGGAGCAGGGCCTCGCCGCCTCCCGGCCTCAGGGGCTGGACGCCTTAAAGGACGAATGGATTTATACCCGCAGCTGGGTCTACGAATGCGCCTTTGAGTGGGACGCCCAGCAGGAGCGGGGGCAGCTGGAGTGCCAGTACGTGGCCGGCCTTTCCCAGGTGCGGATCAACGGGCGCTTGGCCCTGAGGCGGGACCGGTCCAAGGCATCCTCCGGGGCGGGGATGCCATTGCAGGTGGATTTGTCCCCCTGGCTGGAAGAAGGGGAAAACCGCCTGGAGATCGGCGTGTCCAATTCCGGGGCGGCGGCCCGGATGTGGGGGCTGGGCATCTACCGCCCCTTGCGGCTGCGGGCGGGCAATTATCTCACCCTGAACCGGTGGGAGCTTCCGCCCTTTTCGGGGGAGGAGATGGTTTCCACCCTTTCCCTGCAGGCCCATACCGGAGGCAAATACCTCTTTTCCTATGCCCTGGAGCAGGGAGAGGAGCTGCGGGTTCAGCAGGCCTTTGAGGAGCAGCTCCGGCCGGGGCGGCACGAACTCACCCACCGGCTCAAGGCGGCGGGGGCCGCGCCCTACGATCCCCAGGCGGCGGAGGACACTGCCTGCTTTGTCCGCCTGTCGGTGGAGAAGCGAGGCCTAGGCTGTCTGGCGGCGGTGGGCCATACCGCCCGGCTGGAGGAAGGCGCCGCCGGCCAGCGGATTTGCCAATTGAACGCTCCCGCCGGGATGGAGCGCAGCCAGAATCAGCGGGCTTTGGCCCGGCAGCTGGGGGCCGACGCTGTGGTAGACGGTATGGGGAAGGACGCCGGATTTCAGCCCCTGGAGGGCTTTTTGCCCCTGCCCCAGCCCTGCCCCCAATGGCCGGGCGAGGCGGGGCAGCCGGGTTTTTACGCTCTGGCCCAGCTGGAGGATATGCAGGCCCTGGCCGGGGACCAGCCCTTCTGGCCGCCCCAGGAGCAGGGCGTGTGGGCGCTGACCGGCAGCCGCTACCCGGCGGGGGAGGCCCTGTGCGCCCTGTTCGGGCCCAACGCCATGGGGGACGCGGGCCGGGCGGCCCGGCTGTCCCGGTTCTGGCAGGCGGAGACGGTGCGCCGGGCGGCCATGGAGGCCCGCATCCGCCAGCAGCCCTTTCACGCCGGGCCCCTAGGGGAGATGTGGCCCCGCCTGGCCAGTCCCGCTTTGGTGGAGTATTCCGGAGCAGCCCGGCCCGCCTACGACGCCCTGCAGGAGGCCTGGCGGCCGGTGGCGGTCTACGCCGCCTTGCCCGAAAACCTGAGCGCCCGGCCTGGGGAGACGGTGAAAGCGCCCCTGTGGGTGCTGTCCCGGGGCCAGCGGCGGCAGGTGGCGCGGCTGGAGGCCCAGTGCCTGTCCCTGGAAGGGCGGGTGGTGGCCGCCATGTCCCTCACCGTCATGCTGGGGGAGGACGCCTGCGCCGGAGAGCTGGCCATTCCCCTGCCCGAAGGGGAGGGGGCCTACATCCTGCGCCTGGAGTTGCTGGGGGGCGAGAGCGGCCAGGACAGGCTGGCCCGGGGGGATTATACCCTGTGCGCCGCGGCGGGGGAGGCGCCCTTGGCGCCCCTGATGAACCTGGAAGGGGCGCTGCTGCGGGAGAAAGGCGGCCAGCTGATGAACCAAGGCGGTCAGGCCGCCCTGGGGGTGTCCTCGGCGGGATACCGGGCGCTGCTGCCCGGGGAGAGCGCGCCCTGCGCCGATACCTACGAGTGCCTCAACGGCCTCATGTAAAGGGGTGGGGAGGATGGGCCTGTATCCGGACCAGGTATTCGACCAAATGCGCTACCTGGAAACCCACAGGCTGGTGCTGCGCCGCATGACCATGCGGGACGCCCAGGACATGTACGAATACAGCCGGGACCCCCAGGTGGCCCGCCACGTGCTGTGGGACGCCCACCGTTCCCTGGGAGAAACCCGCAGCTACATCCGTTCGGCGCTGCGCCGGTACCGGGCGGGGCAGGCGGCCAGCCTGGTTATCGAGCTGAAGGCGGAGCGCAAGGTGATCGGCACCATCGGTTTTATGTGGTACCAGCAGGATAATTCCTCAGCGGAGGTGGGATACTCCCTGTCCAGGGCCTATTGGAACCGGGGCATCATGACCGAGGCCCTGGGGGCGGTGGTGGATTTCGCCTTTCGCCAGTTGCGCATCAACCGGCTGGAGGCCCAGCACGAGGTGGACAACCCGGCCTCGGGGCAGGTGATGCGCAACGTGGGCATGGTGAAGGAGGGCACGCTGCGCCAGAGGCTATTCAACAAGGGCAGGTATGTGGACGTGGACCTGTACGCCATTTTGCGGGAAGATTTTCTGAAGAGGGAAACCAAAACCCAAGGCGGCGCGTCTAAAGGAAGTCTGCCTTTTGACAGCAGGAATTAACACATCTGCGTTTGGCAAAGCGCTTGCCATAGCTTATAATATAAAGAGGAAGCGGGAGACAGAGGGGAGGATTTGGCGTGACCGGTATTCAAAACGTATTTCTTCAGGCCACCGCCATTTTTTCCAACCTGTTCAATTACCCGGATTGGCGCAATCTGCTGGACATCCTGATCGTGGCCACCTTGATTTACCAAATCCTGCGCCTGTTCGTCCATACCCGGGCCAGTTCCCTGGTCAAGGGCATCTTTATGATGCTGGCGGTGACCTGGTTGTCGGAGGTGCTACAGCTCAACGCCCTCAACTGGTTAATGCTTCAAGTGCTCAATACGGGCATGTTGCTGCTCATTGTGCTTTTCCAGCCTGAACTGCGCAAGGGCCTGGAGCAGGTGGGGCGTACCGGTTACTGGGCAAGGCTGGTGGGCGCGGGAGGCAAGGAGCGCCGGGAAAGGGAACGGATCGTGACGGAGCTGACCAACGCCCTCACCGATCTGTCCCGCAAGCGCATCGGTGCGCTGATCGTGGTGGAGCGGCGCACGGGCCTCAGCGATGTGATGGAGAGCGGCACCCACCTGGACGCGGAGATATCCGCCGCCCTGGTGGAGAATATCTTCGAGCCCAACACGCCCCTCCACGACGGGGCGGTGATCATCAAAGACGAGCGCATTGTGGCGGCGGCCTGCATTCTGCAACTCACCGAGAATACCGCCCTGAGCCGGGAGTTGGGTACCCGGCACCGGGCGGCTATCGGCGTGTCGGAAAATACCGACGCGGTGGTGCTCATCGTGTCCGAGGAGACGGGCATCATCTCCACCGCTCGGGATGGGCGGCTCACCCGGTACCTGGACAAGAAATCCCTCACCGCCCTGCTTACCGAGTTGTTCGTGCCCAACGAGGTCACCCTGCGTCAGAGCGTGGGCCGTATGCTGCGGCCCGAGGAGGACCGGCATGAAGAAGAATAAGGACTGGCGGGGCCTGGCGGGCAGGCTGGGCAAAAAACTGTGGGCCTCCTTGTCCAATAACCTATGGCTGAAGCTGCTCAGCGTGGTATTGGCTCTGTTCCTGTGGAGCTATGTGATCTCCACCACCCCCAGCATCACCCGGGATAAGACCTTGAGCGACATCAGCATCACCGTCACCGGCCAGTCGGTGCTGGAGGACAGCCGGGGCCTGGCGGTGCTCACCGATCTCAACGCCCTGGAAAGCGCCCGGGTGCGGGTGCGGGTTTCCCAGTCCAGCTATGCCCAGGTCACCAGCGACAACGTGCGGGTGGAGTTGGATTTGTCCAGCATCCGCCAGGAGGGCAAGCAGTCGGTACGGCTCCAGGGCAGCACCACCTACGGTTCGGTGGTGGAGGTCTACCCCCAGTACATCGACCTGGAAGTGGAAAAGCGGGATCAGCGCTATGTGCCGGTGAACGTGGAGCTCACCGGGGTGGATACCACCAGCTATTGGTACTCGGTATCCTCTCGCAATCCATCCCAGGTGGTGGTCAGCGGACCCACCAGCCTGGTTAAGACCGTGTCCTCGGCCCAAGTGCTTTTGGACGTGTCCGGGCTCACCGAAACCCATTCCTGGGAGGAGGGCTTCCAGCTGCTGGACGCCCAGCAGCAGGAAATTCCCGGAGCCTTGTCGGTGTCCACCTCCTCGGTGCGGGTGACGGTAGAGGTATACCCCATCCGGGTGCTCACCCTGAGTCAGGAGGCGGACCAGCTCACCAGCGGCCAGGTGCCCGAGGGGTATAGGGTGGACCAGGTGGAGGTGAACCCCACCCAAGTGGTGGTGGCCGCGGAGCAGGCGCTGCTGGACGGGCTCACCGAACTGACCATTGAGCCGGTGGATTTAACCGGCGCTACCCAGACCTTCACCGCTATCGCCCGGGTACAGACCCTCAAGGGCATCAAGTACCTGTCCAGCGACGAGGTGTCGGTGACGGTGACCATCTCCGAGCAGGAACTGACCAAGCGCTTTAGCAACGTGAGCCTGAACCTGGAGAACCAACCCCAGGGTATGTGGGCGGTGCCTTCGGCTAAGCGGCTGGACGTGAAGGTGACCGGTCCCTATTCCCTGGTGAGTCAGCTCATTCGGGAGGATATCCAGGCTACGGTGGACCTGGCCGGGCTCACTCAGGGCCAGTACGAATTGCCCGTGGAAATCGCCGTGGATAACTATCCCGATTTGGCCTGCAGCGCACAGCCTGCCACCATCACCGTGACGGTGAGTCAGGAGACCTCCGGCCAGAATGGATAGCCGGCACATAATGAGGAGATAATATGGGACAAGCGGGTTACGCGGAAAATTTCGTGGAGTTGATGCTGGGCTGGATGCGCCAGATGGCCAGCTCCATTGCCGGCCTCTTTCAGTCCGGCGGCGGCCAGTCCGGCGGCAAGGCGCTGCTGGACTGGTTTTCCGCCCATTGGCTCGGCCTGTTGCTGGTGCTCATTGCCATCGGCGTGGCGGTGGACTGGATCGTATGGATGATCCGGTGGCGGCCGTATTGGCTGTGGTTCCACAAGCGGCGGGTGATCCTGGATGACGGTGTGGACCATGACTTCGGCCAGGACGAGCTGCTGCGGCGCTACGGCGTCCGGGAGGATAGCCCCCGCTTCCACAGCCGGGCCCTGCCCCGAGAGGACGATCTGGACGATCCGGATACCCTGGCGGACTATTACATGGAGGACGGCGAGGATCAGGAGGGCTACGAAGCCTACGTCCAGGATGAGGACGGGGACCTGCCCTACGAGGACGAGGACCTGTCCTACGAGGACGGGGACCTGCCCTACGAGGACGAGGACCCGTCCTACGAGGACGAGGACCCGCCTTACGAGGACGGAGACCTGCCCTACGAGGACGGGGATCTGGGGAATCAGGAGTCGGAGGACCAGCCTTGGCCGGGGTTAGAGGCTTCCCGTGGAGAGGGGGAGTGGGATAGGCAGGATGATCCCAAAGGCGAGTTTGGCACAATTCCCCTGGACCCGATCCAGCCGGCATTTGGCCGGGATGGGGCGGAGTATGGCGGGCCCCAAGATGACGGGGATGGGGAAGACGGCGGCCTGGAGGATGACCAGGACGGCGAGGAAGACCGCCGGGAGCCGGAGGCGGCGAAATCTCGAAGCGCCAGGCGAGAAGGCCGGTTGGCGGGGATATGGGCCAAGGTCAAGGAATCGGAAGATCAATGGGAGGACCTGCCCGCCAAGAAGCCCCGGCGCTCCCTGTTCGGGCGCAAGCGCCAGGAGGAGGAAGAGGACCCCTTCGCGGTGGACGACAAGGCGTTCCGGGACCTGGACGACGATTTCCTCCAGGTGGTGTCCGAGGAGCCCCATCCCGAGGCGGAGGAGGATATCCGCATCTACGCCCGGCCTGAAGCCCGGCGGCAGGTGGAACTGGAGCCCCTGGAGATTTCGCCCCAGGCGGGGGAACAGGAGGAATACGACGAGCGCATCGGCTACCAGAGCAGCTTCGCGCCCCTGTCGGGCACGGCGCGCAGCCGCAAGGCGCGGCGCAAGAAGCAGGCTGAACAGCAGGAGGACGAGCAGGATTGAATTTCGCGCCTTGGAACACGGGCAGCCGGATAAAGGCCGTGGTGGGCCACTACGGCAGCGGCAAGACCGAGTTTTCCCTGAACATGGCCCTGGCCGCCAGGGCGGCGGGGCGGCGGGCCCTGGTGGCGGATATGGACATCGTCAACCCCTTTTTTCGCAGCGCCGAGCAGGGGGAGCGGCTGAAGCGGGCGGGGGTGGAGCTCATCGCGCCGCCCTACGCCCTCACCGGGGTGGACCTTCCGGTGCTCAGTCCGGAGATATACGCCATCTTTGAACAGCCGGAGCGCTTCTGCGTGCTGGACGTGGGAGGCGACGACGCGGGAGCGGCGGCCCTGGGCGGGCTGAGCGGCCGGCTAGCCGCCCAGGGGGCGGACCTTTACTACGTGGTCAATCCCTACCGCCCCTTTTCCAACACCGTGGAGCGGGTGATGGAGATGATGGAGCGCATCCAGCGCCGCGCCCGGCTCCAGGTCACCGGGCTGGTGAACAACGCCAACCTGGGGGAGGAGACTGGGGCGGAGGAACTGCTGGAGGGCCGGACGCTGCTGGAAAAGGTGTCCCGCCGGTGCGGGGTGCCGGTGGTGTGCGAGTGCGGCTTTGAAGGGGTGCTGCAGCAGCTGCCCCCGGGGCCGCCCAGCTTTCCCATCGCCCGGTATCTGATGCCGGAGTGGCTGCTATGAGGGGAACGCAGCTCCTTTCCCTGGGCATAAACCTGCTGTGCTGCGGGGCCATGGGCTTTTTGCTGGTGGTGCTGCTGGCGCGGTATTTTGTGCGCCCCTTCCGAGAGGACGCGCTGGGGGCGCTGTGTCCCGGCGGCCTCCGCTCCAGGGCGGGCCGGAGGCTGGAAACCGGGCGGATGCTGGCATTTGTGGCCGCGGCCTTTGTGGTGTCGCGGCTTTTGGTGTATGTGGTGGGATTGGCCTGGGCCTTTGCCGTGGGCCAAAGCGGAACCTATCTGGAGGACCCCCTGTCCCTATGGGTGCGCTGGGACGCCCGGCACTACGTGGGCCTGGCGGAGAACTGGTACGTGAACGAAGGAGACGCCCGGTACCATCTGGTGTTTTTCCCCCTGTATCCCCTGGCGGTGCGGGCGCTGAGCCTGGCCTTTTCCCTGGACGCGGCGGCGGCGGGCACGCTATTGTCCAACGCCTGCCTGCTGGTCTGTGCCTGGGCCATGTACCGGCTGGTGGAATTGGGCCAGGGCCAGGAGGCGGGACGGCGGGCGGTCACCTTTCTGCTCTTCGCGCCCATGAGCTTTTTTTTCTCCATCCCCTACAGCGAATCCCTCTTTCTCATGCTGTGCCTGCTGTGCGTGCTGTGCGCCCGAAAACGGCGGATGGCCCTGGCGGTGCTGCTGGGCGCCCTGGCCGCCAACGCCCGGATATTGGGCGTGCTGTGCGCCGTGCCCATTTACTATGAATACCTGCTCATGGTGAAGGAAAAAAAGGGCGGCTGGCCCATGGCCCTGGGCTGCGTTCTGCGCACCATGCCGGTGCTGCTGGGCTTGGGGGCCTACCTGCTTTTGAACTACCAGGTGAGCGGCGATCCCTTTCGCTTCCTCGCCTACCAGAAGGAGCACTGGTACCAGCAGATGGGCAGCCTGTGGAACACCCTCAGCTATACCCTGTCCGGGGCGCTGTCCTATCCCGACCAGGCGCTGCGCCTGGGCACCTGGATTCCCCAGACGCTGTATATCCTCTGCTGCATCGGGCTGCTGCTATGGCTGTTCCGGCGGATAGACCCGGCGGAGGGCGCCTACGCCCTGCTGTACATCTATATCGCCGTATCCCCCACCTGGCTGTTGTCCGGGTCCCGCTACCTGACGGCCATGTACGCCCTGTATCCCATGCTGGCCATGGCGGCCCGCCGGAAAGCCTGGGAATACGCGCTGCTCTCCCTCAGCGTTGCGGGAAGCTGCTATTTCATCTATATGTACCTGTTCACCGGCGGATTGATGTAGACGGCGGCCCGCCGCCGCAATGCTGGCCGGAGCCCCGCCGCGCCTGTTGGGCCGGGGAGCGGCGCTCGGTCTAAGGGCTTGGCAGGGCGGAGCTGGACAGGGGGTCCCGGGGGGCGGAGCCCCCCGGGTTTTGCGTGCCCGCGGCCGAAGGCGGCGGGCACGCTTTAGGGGGAGTTAGCGCCAGCGCTTACAGGAGACCCATTCTCCGTTGCACCAGCAGTAGCGGGGGCGCTTGACGCACAAAATCAGGTTGCCGCAGTTGTCGCTGCCCATCACCCGCACGGTAAATTCCTCGTTGCAGGGGTTGGGGCATTCCGGTGGGCAGGGGGGCGGACAGGGCGGGGGGCAAGGTGGCGAGGGCGGCTTGGGGGGACGGCAGCAGGGATAGAGGCTGCCGGGCGGGGGAAAACGGCTGGGCGCATCCCAAAAGCTCATAAAATTCATCCTTTCCGCGGGGCTAAGCCCCATGTATCGTTTCCGGGGGCCCGAGGCCCCCATGTACCCTATGAAGGGGCGGGGAGCGGGGTGCGGCAAGGGCCGATTTTACACGGCGGTTGTTTCTTTATGCACCGGCACATGATAGGATAAAGGGACATATTGGCTATGGGGGATGGGGTATGAAATTCCATACGATACTCTTTGATCTGGACGGAACGCTGCTCAACACCCTGGAGGACCTGACCGACAGCACCAATTACGCCATGGAGCAGATGGGCTATCCCCGCCACACCCTGGAGGAGGTGCGCTCCTTCGTGAACAACGGCGCCCGGAAGCTGATTTTGGGCGCCTGCCCGCCGGGTACGCCGGAGGAGGAGATAGACCGGTGCCTGGGCATTTTCCAGGCGCACTACAAGACCCACCTGGAAGTGAAAACCAAGCCCTACCCGGGTATTCTTGAGCTGTTGGAGCAGCTTCAGGCGCGGGGGGTCAAGGTAGGAGTGGTCTCCAACAAGTTCGACGGGGCGGTGAAGCCCTTGTGCCAGCGCTACTTCGGCCAGCGCATCGGCGTGGCGGTAGGCGAACACGAGGCGGAAGGGGTGCGGCGCAAGCCCTGGCCGGATACGGTATTTGAGGCGCTGAAGGCGCTGAACGCCCCGGCGGAGGGGGCGCTGTATGTAGGGGATTCCGACGTGGATATCCTCACCGCCCGCAACGCCGGGCTGCCGTGCCTGTCGGTGAGCTGGGGGTTCAGGCCCCGGGAGAGTCTGGTGGCGGCGGGAGCCAAGTATATCGCCGACCGGGTGGAGGACTTTTTACCCGTAATGGAGCGCATGGAAGATGAATGCAAAGCCTGAATTGCCGGAAGAAGTCAAAGGGGCCGAAAGCCCGGAAAAGAAGAAGCGGCGCTGGCTGGCCCTGGCGCTGGCCGTGGCCATGATCCTGGCGGTATGGAAGTTCTGGCTGCCCTATTGGGGCATCAACGCCCAGGCGCTGCGGCAGATGCCCCGCCTGCACCAGGGGGATTATACCCAGGAGGTGGCGGTGTTTTCAGGACAATCCAAGTCGGTGGCCACCAGCGGGTGCGGCGCGGTGTGCATGGCCATGGCCATCTCCTACCTGCGCCATACCCAGGTATCGCCCCAGGACCTGTTCGCCTGGGCCTATGACCAGGGCTTCTATTACGGCGACGGCCTGGGCCACGAGGCCCTCACCGCCATGGCGGAAAAATACGGCCTGCACAGCCAGTGGATCGACAACGACCAGCTGGGACAGGTGCGCTCCGCCCTGGAAAAGGGATATCCGGTGGTGGCCCACATGGGGCCGGGCACCTTCACCAAGGGGGGCCACTATATCCTGCTGCGAGGCGTGGAGGGGGAGGAAGTGCTGGTGAACGATCCCCAGAGCGAGGCCCTGAGCCAGCAGCCCCACAGCCTGGAGGACATCCGCCGCCAGCTGCGCCGGGAGAATTGCTTCATGATCGTAAAGCCCTGACAAAGGGGTCCCGCCGCGCCGGACGCCCGGAACAGGGCGGGCTCCCGAAAACCCCAGGCCCCAACCGCCGCCCGCGTCGGCCCAACCGCTGGGGAGGCCGGGAAGCGCCGTCCGGGGCCAAGGCCCAAACGCCCAAACAGAGGGGAGATCAAAGCCCATGAAAATACTGATTTGCAATCCGGGGAGCACCTCCCTGAAATTCAAGCTGTGGGAGATGCCGGGGGAAAAGATGCTGGCCCAGGGCCGGGTGGAGCGCATCGGCATGGGCGGGGCCATCTTTGCCTACGCTTGCCCGGAAAAGGGAGCGGAATTGACCCAGGAGGGGCTGGACATCGGCGGGTACACCCAGGGCATCGAGTTGTTTCTCAAGGAGCTCACCGGGCCCGCCGGGGCGCTGGACAGCCTGGAACAACTGGACGCGGTGGGGTTCAAGACGGTGCTCAGCAAGGGCTACAAGGGCGTACACCGGCTCACCCAGCCGGTTTTGCAGGGCATGCGGGACTACATGACCGTGGCCCCGGCCCACAACGGGCCCTATCTGGAGGCCATCGGCGTGTTCCAGCAATTGCTGCCGGGCACGCCCCTGGTGGGCGCGTTTGAGACCGCCTTTCACCGCACCATTCCCCTCTACCGCAGGCTGTACGCCCTGCCCTGGGCCTGGAGCCAGGCGTATGGCCTGGAAAAGATGGGCTTTCACGGGGCGTCTCACAGCTACGTGGCCCTCAAGACCGGGGGAAAGGGCCGGGTGGTGTCCTGCCACCTGGGGGGCTCCAGCTCCCTGTGCGCCATTTTGGACGGCAAGAGCGTGGATAACAGCTTTGGGCTATCCCTGCAGACGGGCATTCCCCACAACAACCGGGTGGGGGATTTGGACCCTTACGTGCTGATGTATTTGCTGGACCGGGGCATGAGCTGGGCGGAACTGAACCGGGGCCTCACCAAGGAGGCGGGGCTGAAGGGCGTATCGGGGCTCAGCGGAGACATGCGGGACATCCAGAAGGCCATGGAGGCGGGAGACCAGCGGGCCCAACTGGCCTTTGACATGTTCACCGACGCGGTGAAGCGCTACATCGGCGCTTACGCGGTGGAACTGGGGGGGCTGGACCAACTGGTGTTCACCGGCGGCATTGGGGAGAACGGCTGGCAGGTGCGCCAGCGGGTCTGCCAGGGGCTGGGCTGCCTGGGCGTCGTGCTGGACGAGGCGGCCAACCGGGCGCTGAAGGGCGAGGGGACCATCTCCGCGCCGGATTCCCGGGTGCTGGTGCGGGTAATCCCGGCCAACGAGGAATTGATGGTGGTCCGGGGCGTGGTGGCTTGTCTGGAAGACCGGGGAGAAGAAAGCGCCCCATAAAAACCCAAGAACGCGAGGAGAAGGGCTATGACCACCCGTCTGAGTTATAACCATACCCTGTACGCCAGCTACCTGGGATACGTGACCCAGGCCATCGTCAACAACTTTGCGCCGCTATTGTTTCTCACCTTCCAGAGCGAGCTGGGCATCCCCCTGGGGAAGATTACCCTGCTGGTGACCATCAACTTTGGCATCCAGCTGGTGGTGGATTTGCTCAGCGCCAAATTTGTGGACCGCATCGGATACCGGACCTGCGCGGTGGCGGCCCACTTCTGTTGCGCCGTGGGGCTGGCAGGCATGGCGTTTTTGCCCCAAATCATGGCCCCCTATCCCGGGCTGCTGGCGTCCATCGCCCTGTACGCCGTGGGGGGCGGGCTCATCGAAGTGCTGATTAGCCCCATCGTGGAAGCCTGCCCCACCGACAAAAAGGCGGCGGCCATGAGCCTGCTCCATTCCTTCTATTGCTGGGGACACCTGTTCGTGGTGCTGGTGTCCACCGGGTTCTTCGTGGCCTTCGGCATCGGGAACTGGCGGGTGCTGGCCTGGGTGTGGGCGCTGCTGCCCCTGGTCAACGCCTTTTACTTCATGAAGGTGCCCATCGCCACCCTCACCCAGGAGGGGGGCGGCATGCCCCTGAAGAAGCTGTTGTCCATGAAGCTGTTCTGGGTGTTCATGCTGCTGATGGTGTGCGCCGGGGCCTCGGAACAGGGCATGAGCCAGTGGGCCTCCGCCTTTGCCGAGGCGGGGCTCCAGGTCAACAAGACCGTGGGCGACCTGGCGGGTCCCTGCATGTTCGCCGCCATGATGGGCCTGAGCCGCCTGTTCTACGCCAAGTTCAGCGATAAGGTGAGCCTGAAGGGCTTTATGGCGGGCAGCACCTGCCTGTGCCTGGCCAGCTATCTGCTGGCCGCCTTCGCCCCCCACCCCCTGCTGGGATTGATGGGCTGCGGCCTGTGCGGGCTGTCGGTGGGCATCATGTGGCCGGGCACCTTCAGCCTGGCCGCCCAGCGCTGCCCCGCCGGGGGCACCCCCATGTTCGCCCTGTTCGCCCTGGCCGGCGACCTGGGCTGTTCCTCCGGCCCCACCCTGGTGGGCCTGGTGGCCGACGCCGCCGGCGGCCTGAAAGCCGGCCTTACCGCCGCCCTTATCTTTCCCGCCCTGCTGTTGTTGGGGCTGTGGCTTTTGCGGCGGGTCAGCCGCCAAGGCGGGGAACCGGACAAAGACCTGGCTCCCTCCTCCCGCAATTGACGAACGCTCCGGCCCCGGAACCCCTGGAGTTCGCTGATTACAGGCTCCGCGCCCCCGGCGCCGGTTCCCTGCACCCCAGGCGGAAGCAAAGGCCCGCCCTAGGGCCGGCCTTTTCCATGACCTGCCCGCCGGAAGCCCTGCGCCCATTGGCGCGGGGCTTTTTTCGCGGCCAAAAACCTGCCGTTTGCGGACAATCCGGCACGGGAAAGGGAATTGGGGTATGCTGATGGCGTCGGGCAGATTCGCCCGGCGGAAACGGTAAAGGAGGTTTTTGAGATGAGGCATTTTTACGTGAGGGCGACCCTGGGCGCGGTGTTCGCGGTCTGCCTGGTGTTTTGCCTGGTCACGGCCAATCTGCCCTTTGCGCTGCTGTATCTGGCCCTGTCGGCCCTGTTCCTGGGCTCGGCTTACGCCCTGTGGAAGAAGAAGGGCCGGGGAAAGGGACGCGAGGGGGACGATGAACCATGACGGACCGGCCGCTTCTATCCATCGACAACCTGTGCGCTTGGTACAGGCCGGGGGAACCGGTGCTTTCCGGCTTTTCCCTGAAACTGGAGGCGGGGGAGGCGGTGGCGCTCATCGGGCTCAACGGGGCGGGAAAGACCACGCTGATCAAGGCGATGGCGGGCCTGCTGCAGGGGGTGCGGATGGACGGCGCCGCCTGGCGTGGCAGGCCCCTTTCCTTTCGGGACGAGGGCTTTAAGCGGGAGCGCTGCGTGGTGCTGGATCAGGGGGGCGGCTTTGGGTATTTCACCTTCCGGGAGTACCTGGCCTACGCGGCGGCGGCCTACGGCCTGGAAAAGCCCCAGGCCGTGCCCCTGGTAGAGGGGTTTCATTTCCAAAAATATACCGGCGTTTTGCTGAAGGAACTGTCCGCCGGAAGCCGGAAAAAGGCGTACCTGATTACCGCCTTTGCCCTGGGCCTTCCCCTGCTGCTGCTGGACGAGCCGGTAAACGGCCTGGACCTGGAGAGCACCGAGTTTTTGTACCATTTGATCAGCGCATACCGGCGGCGGGGAACCATCCTCTTTGCCTCCCATATCCTGGACGGACTGGACCGGGTGGCCACCCGGGGGGTGACGCTGGAGGGGGGCAGGGCGCAGCTTTGCCGGGGAAGAACTGAAGCCTGAGCGGATTCGGGAGGCGTTGTCCCTTGAACATGATGGTCAAAGCCCTGGCTAAGCGATTGTTAGGCGCCCGGTACGAGGGCCTGGGAAAGAGCCTGTTGGCCTGCTGCATTTTTTACTACGCCGTGAGGGCCTGCGGACTTCGGCTGCCCATCGGGACCCGGGCGCTCTGCATCAGCAGCGCCGTTCCCGGCGCTTGGGCGATGGCCCAGCTGCTAAGCGTTCAGAGCCGGGCCCTGGAAACCGAGGCGCTGCTCGCCCTTCCCTTTCAAAACCGGCCCTTTGTGTTCGCCTATGTCCTGAGCCTGGGGAGCTATACCCTGCTCGCCTGGCAGATGCCGGTATGGAGTCTGCTTCTGGCCCTGAACCGGTGGACCGGCCTACAGATGGCCGCCGCCCTGGCCTGGGGCTGGAGCGCCTGCCTGACGGCTGCCGCCGCCGCGCTGCTGCGGGCCCGGGGGAAGGCTGTCCTGCCGGCGCTGTGGCGAACCGGGGTTCTGGCGGCGGCGCTGGCCCCCGGCAAGGCCGGAACGGCCCTGGCCGCGGCGCTGGTTAGCCTGGCCGGGGCGGCGTTGTACCTGAGATCCGCCGACGCCTACGGCTTTATCTCTATTTCAGGGGAACGGCCCAGGGCGCGCCCCAGGGATTGGGAAGGCAATATGCTGGCCTACCTGATCCGGTATTTGCTGGACAACAAGAGCTATTGCCTCAACACCGCCGGACTGCTGGCCGCGGCCTGCCTGATGCCCCTGGCCGATTTTCCCAAGGACGGCGCTTTGCCCCTGGGCCTGGCCCTGCTCAGCCTGAACACCCCCCTGTGTACCCTTTTGTCCGGGGACCCGGCTCTGGAGCAGGCGGTGCGGATGCTGCCCGGGCAATCCGGGTCCTTTTTCCGGCGGTACGCCCTGTTTCTCGGGGCGGTGAACGGGCTGCTGTGCGGGGTCTACTTGGCTAGCTGGCAGGCGGCCCACGGCTGCGTCCAGGGAAGGGACATCTGGATGGCGGCGCTGGTCTCCCAGCAAAGCGCCCTGCTGTCCGCGCTGCTGGAATGGATATGGCCCATCCGGGGCTGGAGCACCCAAAGCCAGCTGTGGCGGCATCCCCGCAAATACCTGGTGCCCCTGCTCATGCTGCTGGCGGCAGTCCTGGCGGAGAGCTGGTCCCCCGCCCTGTGGATAGGGTCCGGATTGCTGGCCCTGGCCTGGGCCGGATTGGGCCTGGCGGCCCGGAAAAAAATCATCCCCCAGCCACGGCGAAGAAAGCCCTAAGCCATGACGGAAACAAACCGAAAATCGGGGCGGAAGGCATCTCTCCGCTACGGCGGAAAAATCCGAAAATCACCGGGAAATACATTTTGAAGGGCGGCGGGGCCCTATAGCCGGGGCGAAAAAGGCCCCCGTCCCAGGCTCCTTCCGGGGAGCGGGGGCGGGGGCCTGAAAAGCAGAGGGGATTACATGCGCTCCGGGGCCTGAATGCCGATAAGGCCCAGGGCGGTATGGATGAGCTGGCGGGTGGCCCGGGTCAGGTTCAGCCGGGCGGCCTGCACCGCCGGGTCGTCGTCCAGAATGCGCCGCTCGTAGTAGAACTTGTTGTAGGCCTGGGCCAGGTCTACCGAGAACCGGGTGATCATGGAGGGCTCGCTGCGCTCCAGGGCGGTGGTTACGATGCCGGGGAACTGCTCGATGAGGCGCACCACCTCCTGGGCTTCCGGGTCGGAAAGGGCCTGGTAATCGGCCTGGACGCCGCCCTGCTGGGCCTTGCGCAGCACGGAGCAGCACCGGGCGTGGGTATACTGGACGTAGGGCGCGGTCTCCCCGTCGAAGTTCAGCGCCCGCTCCCACCAGAAATCGATGTCCTTGATGCGGTTATTGTACAGGTCGAAGAAGATCACCGCGCCGACGCCCACCTGTCGGGCCACCTCGTCCTTGTTTTCCAGGTCCGGGCTCTTCTCGTCGATGATGGCCCGGGCCTTTTTCACCGCTTCGGCCAGCAGATCCTCCAGATACACCACGTGGCCCTTGCGGGTGGACAGGGTCTCGCCCTCGTAGGACACCATGCCGAAGGCCACGTGCTCCATATCCTTGTACCAATCGTAGCCCATCAGCTGGATGACCTTGAACAGCTGCTTGAAGTGCAGGGACTGCTGATAGGCCACCACGTACAGGCACTTGGCGAAATCATAGGTCTTTTTCCGGTAGAAGGCCGCCGCCAGGTCCCGGGTGGCGTACAAGGTGGCCCCGTCCTTTTTCAGAATCAGGCAGGGCGGCATATCGTAGGGGGACAGATCCACCACCTGGGCGCCTTCGGACTGGGTGAGCAGCCCCTTGTCCCGCAGTTCCTGGATCACCGGCTCCATCTTGTCGTTGTAAAAGCTCTCCCCGGCGTAGGAGTCGAACTTGACCCCCAGAATGTCGTATACCTTTTCCGCATCCTTGAGGGTAACCGACTTGAACCAATTGAAGATTTCCAGGGCCTCCGGGTCGCCTTCCTCGATGCGCTTGAACCAGGCCCGGCCCTCGTCGGCCAGGGCGGGGTCGTCCTGGCTTTCCTGGTCGAAGCGCACGTACAGCTTGACCATCTCGTCCACGCCGCCCTTTTCCACCGCGGCCCTGTCGCCCCACTTTTTGTAGGCGCAAATCATCTTGCCGAACTGGGTGCCCCAGTCCCCCAAGTGGTTGATGGACACCACGCGGTAGCCCCGGAAGCGGTAGAGCTGGCTTAAGGCGTGGCCGATCATGGTGGTGGACAAATGGCCGATGTGGAAGCGCTTGGCAATGTTGATGGAGGAATAGTCGATGCACACCGTCTTGCCCGCGCCCTCGCTGCCGCCGCCGTAGGCAGCGCCTTGCGCCAGGGCCGTCTCCACCACCTCCCGGGCGTACAGCGCCCGGTCGATGTAGAAATTCAGGTAGCCCTTTACCGCCTCCACCCGGGACAAAAAGGGACTGTCCATGGCCGCCTTCAGCTGCTGGGCGATGAGGGGCGGGGCCTTGCGTAGCCCCTTGGCCAGCTTAAAGCAGGGAAAGGCGTAGTCCCCCAGCCCGGTATCCGGCGGCACCTCCAGGGCCTGGGCGATTTCCTCCCCGGTCAGGGGCGCCTGGCCGAAAGCCCGGTTCAGCGCGTCCTCCACGCAGCCGGCGATGCTCTGCTTAAAATCCATCCAAAGCCACTCCATCTCTATCAATAGTAGGCCCATTATACCACCCCGCCGCCCCTTCTGCGCTGGGCGTCAGGTAAAATATTGGCGAGGGACGGCCGTAAGCCCGGATAGCCGTGGCCGCCTCCCAAGGGGGATGCTGGGGAACATCGGGGAACCGGAGCGGCCCCCCGGCCCGCGCCCCTCGGAGAGGTCACCGCCTTCCGGAAGAGGCCGGGCTGGGTGCATAAAAATACCGCTCGCCCCGTTTGCCCGGTGGACTTACTTGCCCTGGAAAGAGACCGGAATCAGACAAAACGGGACCCGAAAAAAGGCGACTTTCCGGGGCAAATGGCGGAGGAATAGGGGAAATAGGGGGGATGACCGGAAAAAAACCAGAATAATTTGTGCATTTTCCCCACACAAAACCTGTAGATTTTTTCTGCGATGGAGTGGTATTTTGGCAGTATATGTAGTATAATGTTATTAACTGGTTATCATCAGTTGGGTGGATACGTATTTCGAAGGAGTTGATTCACGGATGCAGAAGAAGCAGTGCATTGCCATGCTGCTGGCCGGGGGGCAAGGCAGCAGGTTGGGGCTTCTGACGAAATCGGTGGCCAAACCTGCCATTCCCTTTGGGGGAAAGTATCGGATTATCGATTTCCCGTTGTCCAATTGCTCCAACTCGGGCATCGACGTGGTGGGCGTGCTGACCCAGTACCAGCCTTTGGAGCTTAACCGCTATATCGGCACCGGCCAGCCCTGGGATTTGGACCTGAACAACGGGGGCGTATTCGTACTGCCGCCCTATGTGAAGGGAAAGATTGGGGAATGGTACCGGGGCACCGCCAACGCCATCTATCAGAACATCCCCTTCATTGAGCAGTACGACCCGGAGTACGTGCTCATCCTGTCGGGGGACCATATCTACAAGATGGATTACAACGCCATGCTGCGCTCCCACATCGCCAACCAGGCGGACTGCACCATCGCGGTGCGGCCTGTGCCCTGGGCGGACGCGCCCTCCTTCGGCATCATGAATACCGACGCGGAGGACCGGATCATCGAGTTCGAGGAAAAGCCCAAGAAGCCCAAGAGCAACCGGGCCAGCATGGGCGTATACATCTTTACCTGGAGCGTGCTGCGCAAGTACCTGATCGACGACGAGGCCAACCCCAACAGCCACAACGACTTTGGCAAGAACATCATCCCCGGCATGCTGGGGGATGGGCTCAAGCTGATGGCCTACAGCTTCGAGGACTACTGGAAGGACGTGGGCACCATCCGCTCCCTGTGGGAGAGCAACATGGACCTGATCAGCGAGACGCCTCAGTTCAACCTCCACGACAAGAACTGGCGCATTTACGCCCGCAACCCCATCATGCCGCCCCATTACGTGGGTCCCGCCGCTCAGGTGGACGGCTCCATGGTGACGGAGGGGTGCGCGGTGTACGGCTGCGCCCTGCGCTCGGTGCTCTTTGCCGGCGTCACCATTGAGCGGGGCGCGGTAGTAGAGGACAGCGTCATCATGCCCGGCGCGGTGATCAAGACCGGGGCCGTGGTCAAGCGCAGCATCATAGGCGAGAAGACGGTGGTCTGCGAGGGATGCCGCGTGGGCGACGGCGGCGACAGCGAAATCGCGCTGGTAGGCTCCGGCGCGGTACTCAAGCCGGGCGCCGTGGTGCTGCCGGGACAGCAGTCCGACGGCCGAGAGGAGGAAGCGTAATGAAAGACGTCATGGGCGTAATCTACACCACAAAGGACGACATCGCCTTGCGCGAATTGACCGCTTCCCGCGCGGTCGCGGCGCTGCCCGTGGTGGGGCGCTACCGCATCATCGACTTCGTGCTCAGCAGCATGGTGAACTCCGGCATTAAAAACGTGGGCGTCATCATGCAGAAGAATTACCATTCCCTGATGGACCATCTGGGCGCGGGCAAGGAGTGGGACCTGCACACCAAGAACGACGGCCTGTTCATCCTGCCCCCCTTCCAGACCCGGGAGAACGTGGGCACCTATGAGGGCACCATCGATTCCCTGCGTTCCAACATCAGTTACCTGCGCCGCTCCAGCCAGGAGTACGTCATCCTCACTAGCACCTATTCGGTGTTCAACACCACCTTTGACGACATGGTGAAGACCCACATCGAATCCGGCGCGGACGTGACCATGATGTACACCCGCCGGCCCCTGTCGGACCGGCTGGCTTCCTCCACCATCGGCCAGCACAATTTCATCAAGCTGGACGAGGCGGGCAACGTGCTGGACATCGAGATCGGCCCCAACACGCCCACCTACGAGAACTTCAGCATGAACGTGTTCCTCATCCGGCGCAAGCTGCTGCTGCATCTCATCGACCAGGCGGTATCCCGGGGCGTGCATAGCATCCATCGGGACCTGCAGATGAACTATGTGGGGCAGAACATCCTGAAGATTCGGGGCTACGAGTACAAGGGCTACCACAAGCGGGTGGAGTCCATCCCCAGCTTCTACAACTTCAACATGGAGATGCTGGACGACCAGACCCGCAACGAGGTATTCGGCTCTCATCCCATTTACACCAAGGTGCGGGACGAAGTGCCGGCCAAGTACGCCCTGGGCGCCAAGGCGGTGAACTCCCTGGTGGCGGACGGCTGCCTCATCGAGGGCACGGTGGAGAACAGCGTGCTGTTCCGGGGCGTACACGTGCGGCGGGGCGCGGTGGTGCGCAATTCCATCATCATGCAGGAGTGCGACATCCAAGAGAACGTGGAAGTGGAGAACGTGATCTTCGACAAAGCGGTCACCATCCGAGCCGGGAAGCTGATCGGTCAACGGCAGTACCCCATCGTGATCGGCAAAAATATGACCCTGTGATCCCGTCCCGTGCAAGGAGGTAATGTGAATGCTGAAAGTATTGTTGGTGGCTTCCGAATGCGTACCCTTCTCCAAGACAGGCGGCCTGGCTGACGTGGTGGGGGCGCTGCCCAAGGAGCTGCACCGCCAGGGCGTGGACGCCCGGGTAATCACCCCGCTGTACCGCTCCATCCCGGACCAGTGGCGCTCCAAGCTGGAGCACATGCTGTTCTTCTACGTGAATCTGGGCTGGCGGCGTCAGTACGTGGGCATCGAGCGGCTGGAATTGGATGGGGTCACCTACTACTTCATCGATAACGAGTACTACTTTGGCCGCAGCTACATCTACGGCCTGGGCGGCGACGAGGGTGAGCGCTTCGCTTACTTCTGCCGCGCCGTGCTGGAGGCGCTGCCCCAGATCGACTTTATGCCCGACGTGCTGCACCTGAACGACTGGCAGACCGGCCTCATCGCCCCCATGCTGGAGGTGCAGTACCGGGTGCTGCCCCTGTATCAGAACCTGACCACGGTGTACACGGTGCACAACCTACAGTACCAGGGCCTGTTCCCCATCGGCGAGATCGAGGACCTGGTCTCCCTGGGCATGGACATGTACACCTCGGACAAGCTGGAGTTCTACGGCCAGTGCTCCTTCATGAAGGCGGGCCTGGTGTACGCCCAGAAAATCACCACCGTGAGCCCCACCTACGCCCAGGAGATCCAGACCGCCTATTACGGCGAAAAGCTGGACGGGCTGCTGCGGGCCCGGTCGGGGGATTTGGTGGGCATCCTGAACGGCATCGATACCCAGGAATACGACCCGGCTACCGATCCCATGATCGAGCGCAACTACACCCCCGAAGCGGTGGAGCTGAAGGTGCAGAACAAGCTGGCGCTGCAGCGGGAGCTGAACCTGACCGAAGACGCAGAAGCGCCCCTCATTGCCATGATTACCCGGCTGTCGGGGCAGAAGGGCCTGGACCTGGTGGACCGGGTGCTGGATGCCATTATGGACACCGGCGCTCAGATGGTGGTGCTGGGCATGGGCGAGGACCGGTATGTGGATCTGTTCAGCTGGGCGCAGTGGAAGTACGCCGGCCAATTGGCCGCCCGCTTTGAGATGAACGGCCCCCTGGCCCACCGGATCTATGCCGCCGCGGATATGTTCCTGATGCCCTCCATGTTCGAGCCCTGCGGCTTGAGCCAGATGATCGCCCTGCGCTACGGCACCCTGCCCATCACCCGGGAGACCGGCGGCCTGCGGGATACGGTGCTGTCCTACAACCACTATACCGGCGACGGCAACGGCTTCACCTTCCTGAACTACAACGCCCACGACATGCTCCACGTCATCGAGCGGGCGGTGCGGTATTACAAGACCGAGCGGGAGACCTGGGTCACGCTGATGCGGCGGGCCATGCGGGGCAAGTACGGCTGGGACCAGTCGGCCCATCAGTACGTAAGCCTGTATGAAAACCTGTTGGCCCCGCCTCCGCCGGAGAAGAAAAAGCGGGCTCCCCGGAAAAAAGCGGAGACGGTAGAGAACTCGGAGGAGGCGAAACCTGCGGCCAAAAAGCCTCGTGCCAAGAAGGAGCAGACTGCGGCTGAGCCGCAGCAGGAAACTGCCGCTGCGCCGAAGAAACGCGCTCCGCGCAAGAAGCCTCAACCGTAACAAAATATCGCCTTAAGCCGGCCCGGCAACCGCACCGGCACGCGGCCCCTGAACGAAATGTTCAGGGGCCGCCTTGGTCAAAGAGCGACCGTCCGCGAAGGATAGCGTCTTTCTCCCCCAGCGCTTCGTAAAAACGAAAATAGCTTGCGTACCCGCGTCAGGGGGTCCGGGGGGCGGAGCCCCCCGGCCGCAGCAGCGCCACCGCCAAAGGGCGGCGGCGCTACTGCGGGCAGACCGCTGACGTGACTTTGTCAACGATCTGAGGGAACTGGATTTTCCAGTTCCCTCACAGTATTCGCATAGCCTGGCCGCCTGGGCTGGGAAGCTAAAATTCGATGCCTTGGCGGGCGGAGAGGCCTTGGTCGTAGGGGTGCTTGATCTTGAGGATCTGGCTGATGTAATCGGCCCGGTCCATGAGGGGCTGGGGGGCGTAGCGGCCGGTGACTACCACTTCGCCGTATTGGACGCCCTGCTGGATGAGGGCCATGGCTTTGTCCTGGTCTGCCAGGTTCAGGTACAGCGCCATGGCCAGCTCGTCCAGCACCACCAGGCCGGGGCGCTCCGCCTCGATGAGGCGGGAGAGCAGGTCCAGCTGGCGGTTGTGCTGCTCCACGGTCTGGGCCAGTTCCTCAGGCGTCATGGCAAAGGTGAACTTGTGGATGGGTACGGGGGGCGCCACCAGCACGCCCTCCAGGTGCTTCAGCGCTTCCAGCTCGCCGGTATTGCCGTTTTTCAAAAACTGGGCGATGAGCACCTTACGGCCCCGGCCCAGGGCGCGCAGCGCCAGGCCCATGGACGCGGTGGTCTTGCCTTTGCCCTCTCCGATATAGAGCTGAACCAGGTTTTCCATGCGGGATACGCCTCCTTTGCGCCGGCAAACGGGCGCTGGGTGTGGTTGGGCGGACCCGGGCGGGCCGCCGCTCCCAGTATACCATACCCCGTCCGGGGGCGCAAGGCAGGCGCGCAGAGAGGTGCAAAAGGAGATGCAGCGTGTTAAATTTCAAAAATGAAGGGCAAAAATGCAAAAAATTAACTCGAGGGCGGAGCCTGAATCTTGCAATGGGGGCCATACTTTTGCTATAATTCATATGTTGCGCGCTTTGCGTGCATCCGCGAATGCCGGTTCGCGGGGCGCCTTCCCAGGCGAGTGATCGACGCCGGGACGGGGCCGAGGGATGAAGCGGGAGATTGCGAAGCAATTCGGTAACTTTCGTGGACCAGTCCGTCAATCGGGCGACGTGGGCTCATGCCGCGTCGTGGGTATGCCCCGGAAACGGGGCGTACCAAAAAAATAAGGACACGCCCGGCAGCGTGTGCATGAGTTCTTAACAAGGAGGAAGCATCATGGCAAACCAGAAGATCCGCATCAAGCTGAAGGCCTACGAGCACGGCGTCATCGACCAGAGCGCCGCCCGCATTGTGGAGACGGCCAAGCGCACCGGTTCCCGGGTATCGGGCCCCATCCCGCTGCCCACGGAGAAGGAGATCGTCACCATCCTTCGTTCTCCCCACAAGCACAAGGATTCGCGCGAGCAGTTTGAGATGCGCACCCATAAGCGGCTCATCGACATCCTGAACCCCACCCCCAAGACGGTGGACGCCCTGACCAAGATGGACTTGCCGGCGGGCGTAGAGATCGAGATCAAGGTGTGATGAGGCCGGGTTTTTCCCGCAATCTTAGGAGGTGTACATAGATGGAAAAGGCAATTCTCGGTAAGAAGATTGGCATGACCCAGATCTTCCTGCAGGATGGTCGCCTCGTGCCGGTCACCGTCGTGGAAGCCGGTCCCTGCCCTGTGACCCAGGTCAAGACCGTGCAGAGCGACGGGTACGAAGCGGTTCAGGTCGGTTTCGGCGAGCTCGCGGAGCAGCGGGCGAAGAAACTGAAGAACAAACCCGAGCTCGGCCACTTCGCCAAGGCGGGGGTCCCCGCCACCCGGTATCTGCGCGAACTGCGCCTGGACGACATCACTTCTTATAAAGTGGGCGACCAGATCACCTGCGACGTGTTCGCCGAGGGCGACCACGTGGACGTGACCGGCACCAGCAAGGGTCACGGCTTCACCGGAACCATTCAGCGCTGGAACCAGCACACCGGTCCCATGAAGCACGGTTCCAAGTATCATCGCGGCGTGGGCTCCATGGGCGCCAACTCCGACCCCTCCCGCGTGTTCAAGAACAAGCACATGCCCGGCCAGTACGGCTGCGAGCGCGTGACGGTGCAGAACCTTGAGGTGGTCCGCGTGGACGCCCAGCGCAACCTGCTGCTCATCAAGGGCGCGGTGCCTGGCGCCAACGGCGCGCTGCTCATCGTCCGCAGCTCGGTCAAGTCCTAAGTTGGGTTGGAAGGAGGACGAAGGAAATGCCTAAAGTAGCAATGGTCAATATGCAGGGCCAGAACGTGGGCGAAATCGAACTGAGCGACAACACGTTCGGCGCTGAGATTCACGAAGCGGCGATGCACCTGGTGGTGCGCCAGCAGCTCAATGCCATGAGACAGGGCACCCAGTCGGCCCGCACCCGCACCGAAGTGCGCGGCGGTGGCCGCAAGATCTACCGGCAGAAGGGCACCGGCAACGCCCGGCACCATGGCCGCAGGGCTCCCCAGTTCACCCACGGCGGCGTGGTGTTCGCCCCCAAGCCCCGGGACTACAGCTTCTCCATTCCCCGCAAGGTGCGGCGTCTGGCCATGAAGAGCGCCCTGAGCAGCAAGGTAGCCGACGGGGACATCATCGTGCTGGACAAGCTGGAGCTCAGCGAGGGCAAGACCCGCATCATCGCCCAGATGCTCAAGGCGCTGGGCGCGCCCCGCAAGGCGCTGCTGGTGATCCCGGGCCGGGACGAGAACGTGGTGCGCGCCTGCGGGAACATTGAAAACCTGAAGGCCACCTACGTGGGCACCCTGAACGTGGTGGACATCCTGAAGTACGACAAATTCATCGTCACCCAGGAAGCCGCCCGGTTGGTCGAGGAGGTGTACGACTGATGAAAAGCCCCTATGATATCATCCTCCGCCCGGTGCTGACCGAAAAGAGCTACGCGGAGATGGCGGACAAGAAATACACCTTCGAAGTGGCGGTCACCGCGGGCAAGACCGAGATCAAGCAGGCGGTAGAAACCATCTTCGGGGTCAAGGTAGAAGCGGTAAACACCATGCGGGTCCAGGGCAAGCTGAAGCGCCAGGGCCGCACCCAGGGACGCCGTCCCGAGCGGAAGAAAGCCATCGTCAAGCTGACGGAAGCCTCCAAGGGCATCGAGTTCTTTGAAGGCATGGCGCAATAAGAGGAGGGGAAAGCAAGTATGGCCATTCGAGTGTACAAGCCGACCTCGCCCGCAAGGCGGTTTATGTCGGTTCTCTCGTTCGCGGAGCTCACCAAGAAGGAGCCCGAGCGCAGCCTGACCACCGATCTGCGCCACAAGGCCGGTCGCAACAAATCCGGAAAGATCACCGTGCGTCACCAGGGCGGCGGCGCCCGGCGCAAGTACCGCATCATCGACTTCAAGCGCATGAAGGACGGCGTGCCGGCCAAAGTAGCGGCGCTGGAGTACGATCCCAACCGCACCTGCTTCATCGCCCTTCTGCACTATGCCGACGGCGAGAAGCGCTACATCCTGGCGCCCCTGGACCTGAAGGTGGGCGATACGGTGATGAGCGGCCCCGAGGCCGACATTAAGCCCGGCAACTGCCTGCCCATCGCCAACATCCCCCTGGGCACCCTGATTCACAACCTGGAGATCAAGCCCGGCCACGGCGGGCAGATGGTCCGCTCCGCGGGCACCGCCGCCCAGCTGATCGCCAAGGAAGGCAACATGGCCCAGGTGCGCCTGCCCTCCGGCGAGGTGCGAAAGGTTTCCGTAAACGCCCGGGCCACCATCGGCCAGGTAGGCAACACCGACCACATGAACGTGCGCATCGGCAAGGCGGGCCGCCAGCGCCACCTGGGCATCCGTCCCACCGTTCGCGGCGTGGTGATGAACCCCTGCGACCACCCCCATGGCGGCGGCGAAGGCCGTTCTCCCGTGGGTATGCCCGCGCCCATGTCCCCTTGGGGCAAGAAGACGCAGGGTGTCAAGACCCGCAAGCACCGCAAGTATTCCGACAAGATGATCGTGAAGAAAGCCGGCAAGTAGTAAACCGCCAACGGAAGGAGGCTGCTTTCAGATATGAGCAGATCGATCAAAAAGGGCCCGTTCATTCAGCCCGTGCTGCTAAAGCGCGTGCAGGCCATGAATGCCAGCGGCGAAAAGAAGGTTATCAAGACCTGGTCCCGCGCTTCCACCATCTTCCCGGATTTTGTGGGCCATACGGTAGCCGTTCACGACGGCCGCAAGCATGTGCCGGTATACATCACCGAGGACATGGTTGGACACAAGTTCGGCGAATTCGCCCCCACCCGCACCTTCCGGGGACACGCCGGAGAAAAAGCGAGTTCCCGCAAGTAGGGGAAAGGAGTGTAAAGTAGCATGGCAACCCGAGTCAGAGAAAAGGCCGCTGCGCGCAAGGCCAACGCCGACAAGCGTCCCCGCGCCGTTGCCAAATATATCCGCATTTCCCCGCGCAAGGTCAAGGTGGTCATCGACCTGATCCGCGGCAAGCAGGTGGACCAGGCGCTGGCTATCCTGATGTACACGCCCAAGGCCGCCGCGCCGGTGGTGGAGAAGCTGCTCAATTCGGCCATCGCCAACGCTGAGAACAACCTGTCGATGGACCGGGAGAGCCTGTACGTCGCCGAGGTGTACGCCAACCAGGGCCCCACCCTCAAGCGGTACTGGGCGCGCTCTCACGGCCGTGCCGACATGATCCTCAAGCGCTCCAGCAACATCACCATCGTGCTCGACCAGAAGTGAGCGGCGCGAAGCGACTGACTATCAGGAGGGAATGAAATGGGCCAGAAGGTAAATCCCCACGGCGCGAGGGTCGGTGTCATCCTGGACTGGAGCACCAAATGGTACGCCGATAAAAAGGATTTTTCGAATAACCTGATTGAGGACTACAACCTGCGCAAGATGCTCAAGGAGAAGCTGAGCGCTGCCAGCATCTCCCACATCGACATCGAGCGCACCGACGAAAAAGTGGGCGTGAGCATCTACACCGCCAAGCCGGGCATCGTCATCGGCAAGGGCGGCGCGGAGGTAGAGGCGCTGAAGAAGACCATCGAGGCCTTCACCGGCAAGCAGGTCAACCTGAACATCATGGAGATCAAGGCGCCGGACCTGAACGCCCAGTTGGTGGCGGAGAACATCGCCCAGCAGCTGGAGAAGCGCATCTCCTTCCGCCGGGCCATGAAGCAGAGCCTGGGCCGGGCCATGAAGGCGGGCGCCAAGGGGATCAAGACCAGCGTGAGCGGCCGTCTGGGCGGCGCGGACATCGCCCGCACCGAGGGCTATCACGAGGGCTCCATCCCGCTGCAGACCCTGCGGGCCAACATCGATTACGGCTTCTGCGAAGCCAAGACCACCTACGGCCGCATCGGCGTCAAGGTGTGGATCTACAAGGGCCAGGTACTGCCCACGGCCAAGAAGGCCCCGGCTCAGGGCGGCGCCCGGAGAATGGAAGGAGGGAAATAGTCATGCTGATGCCCAAGAGAGTAAAGCGCCGCAAGGTGATGCGCGGACGCATGAAGGGCAAGGCCTTGCGCGGCAATTTCCTTGCTTACGGTGAGTTCGGCCTGGTGGCCACCACGCCGGGCTGGGTGACTTCCAACCAGATCGAGGCCGCCCGTCAGGCCATGACCCGTTCCACCAAGCGTGGCGGCAAGGTATGGATCAAGATTTTCCCCGACAAGCCGGTAACGGCCAAGCCCGCCGAGACCCGAATGGGTTCGGGCAAGGGCGCGCCGGAATACTGGGTGGCGGTGGTGAAGCCGGGCCGGGTGCTGTTTGAAATCGCCGGCATTCCGGAGGAGAACGCCCGGGAGGCGCTGCGCCTGGCGGCCCACAAGCTGCCCATCAAGAGCAAGCTCATCAAGCGCGAAGACGTCCAGGGAGGTGCTGAGCAGTGAAGTCCAAGGAACTGAAGGAACTGAAGGAAAAGACCGTAGCCGAGCTCGACACCCAGCTGAAGGACAAGAAAGCGGAGCTGTTCAACCTGCGATTCCAGCTAGCCACCGGGCAGCTTCAGAACACCATGGCGATCAGCAACTGCAAGCGGGACATCGCCAGGGTCAAGACCATCATTCGCCAGCGCGAGATGCAGGCGTGACAATCACGCGAAAGGAGGCTGCCTGAACCATGTCTGAGCAAAGAGGGATTCGCAAGACCCGTGTAGGCGTGGTCGTGTCCGACAAAATGGACAAGACCATCGTAGTGGAAGTACGTACCCGTGTGAAGCACCCGCTGTACGGCAAGATCATGAACCGCACCAAGAAGTTCAAGGCTCACGACGAGCAGAACCAGTGCGGCATCGGCGATACCGTTCGCGTGATGGAAACCCGGCCGCTGTCCAAGGACAAGCGCTGGCGCCTGGTCGAGATTATCGAAAAGGCGAAGTAGGCCAAAGGAGGAAATAGCAACATGATTCAGCCGCAAACCCGGTTAAAGGTTGCCGACAATTCCGGCGCGAAGGAGATCATGTGTTTCCGCGTGCTGGGCGGCTCGTTCCGCCGCTCGGGCGGCATCGGCGACGTGATCGTCGCCTCCGTAAAAACCGCTACCCCCGGCGGCACGGTGAAGAAGGGCGACGTGGTCAAGGCCGTCATCGTCCGCACCCGCAAGCAGTACCGCCGTCCCGACGGCAGCTATATCCGCTTTGACGATAACGCCGCCGTCATCATCAACGACCAGAAGCAGCCCCGGGGCACCCGTATCTTTGGGCCCGTGGCGCGGGAACTGCGCGAGAAGGATTACATGAAGATCATCTCGCTGGCCCCCGAAGTGCTGTAAGGAGGTGTACCAAGTGTCTCAGCCCAAACTGAACGTCAAAACCGGCGACACCGTCGTGGTCATCTCCGGCGCCAACAAGGGCAAGTCCGGTAAGATCCAGCGGGCCTTTCCCAAGACGGGCAAGGTAATCGTAGAAGGGGTGGCCATGGTCAAGCGCCACCAGAAGCCCCGGGGGCAGGGGATGCCCGGCGGGATCGTAGAAAAGGAAGCGCCCATTCCGGCCTCCAACGTGATGCTGCTGTGCCAGAGCTGCAAGAAGGCAACTCGCGTCGCGCACAAGTTTCTCGAGGACGATAAGAATAAGAAGAAGAAAGTCCGCGTCTGCAAGAAGTGCGGCGCTGCCTTCGATAACTGATCGAGAAGGAGGAACGCACAGTGGCACGTTTAAAGGATAAATACAAGAACGAGGTTGTGGCCGGCCTCACCCAGAAGTTTGGCTACAAGAACGTGATGGAAGTGCCCCGGCTGGAGAAAGTGGTCATCAACATGGGCTTGGGCGACTGCAAGGACAACGCCAAGGCCATGGAGGTGGCGGTAGCCGAGCTGGCCACCATTTCCGGCCAGAAGCCCCTGGTCACCAAGGCCAAGAAATCCATCGCCAACTTCAAGCTGCGCGCCGGCATGAACGTAGGCGCCAAGGTCACCCTGCGGGGCGACCGGATGTATGAGTTCACCGACAAGCTGATCTCCATCGTGCTGCCCCGGGTGCGCGACTTCAGGGGCGTGTCGGACAAGGCCTTTGACGGGCGCGGCAACTATGCGCTGGGCGTGCGCGAGCAGCTCATCTTCCCCGAGATCGAGTACGACAAGGTCGAGAAGATCCGCGGCATGGAGATGATCTTCGTCACCACCGCCAAGACCGACGAAGAAGCGAAGGAACTGCTCCGTCAGCTGGGAATGCCGTTCCAGCAGGCGTAATTGAAGGAGGAAAACTTACGTGGCCAAGACAAGCATGAAGGTTAAGCAGTCGAGAACGCCCAAGTTCTCCACCCGCGCCTACACCCGCTGCCGCATCTGCGGCCGGCCCCATTCGGTGCTGCGCAAGTACGGCGTGTGCCGCATTTGCTTCCGTGAACTGGCTTACAAGGGCCAGATTCCCGGCGTTCGTAAGGCCAGCTGGTAAGGCATTAACGGAAGGAGGTACCACAATGATCATGAACGATCCCATCGCGGATATGCTGACCCGAATCCGCAATGCCCAGGTGGCCAGACATGACACCGTGAACATGCCTGCTTCCAACATGAAGAAGGCGATCGCCAAAATCCTGTTGGAGGAAGGCTATATCAAGTCCTTTGACCTGGTGGACGACGGCGTGCAGGGCCAGATCAAAGTCGCCCTGAAGTACGCTCAGGGCAAGCAGCCGGTGATCAAGGGGCTCAAGCGCATCTCCAAGCCGGGCCTGCGCGTATACGCCAAGTCCGACGAGCTGCCCAAGGTGCTGGGTGGTCTGGGCATAGCCATCATTTCGACGTCCAAGGGCGTCATGTCCGACAAGCAGGCCCGCCTGGCCGGCATCGGCGGCGAGGTACTGGCTTACATCTGGTAACGCCAAAGCGCTGCGAACAACGTTTGGAGGTGCAAAGAACCATGTCTCGAATCGGAAAACTTCCGATCAACGTCCCCGCCGGCGTTACCGTGACGGTGGACCAGGAGAACCTGGTCACCGTGAAGGGGTCCAAGGGCACGCTGAGTCAGAAGGTCCATAAGGATATTACCGTAAAGCAGGAGGGGCAGGTCATCCTGGTGAGCCGTCCTTCCGACAGCAAGCCCCACCGCGCCATGCACGGCCTATACCGGGCGCTCATCCAGAACATGGTGACCGGGGTCACCCAGGGCTTCAGTAAGACCCTGGTGATGGAGGGCGTGGGCTACCGCGCCACCGCCGAAGGCGGCAAGAAGCTAACTTTGGCCGTGGGCTACAGCCACCCGGTGGTGTTTGACGCGCCCAAGGACATCAGCTTTGAGACGCCGGCGCCCACCAAGATCGTGGTACACGGCATCGACAAGCAGGCCGTGGGCGCCATCGCGGCGGACATCCGCGAGGTGCGCAAGCCCGAGCCTTACCTGGGCAAGGGCATCCGCTACGAGAACGAGCACATTCGCCGCAAGGAAGGCAAGGCCGGCAAGAAGTAAGGAGAGGGGGGACCGTAAATGTTCAAAAAGCGGGATCGCAACGAAGTGCGCGTAATTCGACATGAGCGCGTCCGCAAAAAGATCAGCGGAACGCCCGCTCGTCCGCGTCTTTGCGTCTATCGCAGCCTGAACCACATCTACGCTCAGATCATCGACGACACCGTGGGTAACACCCTGGTGGCCGCCTCCACCGTGGAGAAGGAAATCGCTTCCCAGCTGGGCGAAGTGGACAAGAAGGGCGCCAGCAAGATCGTGGGCAAGGTGATCGCCCAGCGCGCCCTGGAGAAGGGCATCAAGGAAGTGGTCTTTGACCGCGGCGGATACATCTACACCGGCCGTGTGGCCGAATTGGCAGCCGGCGCTCGCGAGGGCGGACTGGACTTCTAAGGAAGGAGCAAGATCATGCAGCGCAGAGAGAGAGAGCAGGAGAGCGAATTCAACGAAAAGCTCGTATTTGTGAACCGCGTTGCCAAGGTCGTCAAGGGCGGCAAGAACTTCCGGTTCACCGCACTGATGGTCGTGGGCGACGGCGCCGGCCGCATCAGCTGCGGCATGGGGAAGGCCACGGAAATTCCCGAAGCCATCCGCAAGGGCGTAGAGGATGCCAAAAAGCACATGGTCACCATTTCCACCCGGGAGACCACCATTCCCCACGAGGTCACCGGCGTGTTCGGTACCGGCAAGGTACTGCTGATGCCCGCTCCGGAAGGCACCGGCGTGATCGCCGGCGGCCCGGTCCGCGCGGTCATTGAGGCGGTGGGCATCAAGGACATCCGCACCAAGTCCATCGGCTCCAACAACCCTGTGAACATGGTGAAGGCCACCATCGAGGGCCTGAAGCAGCTGCGTACCGCCGAAGAGGTGGCCAAGCTCCGCGGCAAGACCGTGGAAGAGCTGTTGGGCTAAGGAGGACGAGGCAATTATGAAGCTGAAGATCACACAGACCAAATCCACCATCGCCTGCCTGAAGAAGCAGATTGCCACCATGGAGGCGCTGGGCCTGCACAAGATCGGCCACTCGGTGATCCAGCAGGACAACCCGGCCATTCGGGGGATGATCTTCCGGGTGAAGCACATGGTGAAGGTAGAGGAAATTGAGGACTAAGGAGGTTGGTGAGCGATGAAACTACATGATTTGCAGCCCGCGTTTGGCTCCACCACCGCGCCCAAGCGCCTTGGCCGCGGCGTGGGTTCCGGGCTGGGCAAGACCTCCGGCAAGGGCCACAAGGGCGCCAAGGCCCGTTCGGGCGGCGGCAAGCGGCCCGGCTTCGAAGGCGGCCAGATGCCGTTGACCCGGCGTCTGCCCAAGCGGGGCTTCTACAACCCCTTCCGCACCGAGTACGTGGCCATCAACGTGGATCGGTTGGAGGCCTTTGAGGACGGCGCCACGGTGACGCCGGTGGAGCTGATTCAGTACGGCATCATCAAGAACATCCGCGATGGCGTGAAGATCATGGGGAACGGTGAGCTGACCAAGAAGCTCACGGTGCAGGCCAACAAGTTCACGGCTACCGCGAAGGAAAAGATCGAGGCGGCAGGCGGGAAAGCCGAGGTGATCTGACATGTGGACGACGCTGAAGAACGCATGGAAGATCGCCGACCTGCGCAAGAAAATCCTCTACACGGTAGGGATGCTGCTGGTGTACCGGCTGCTGTGCTTCGTGCCCACGCCGGGCATCGACATCGCCACGGTGCAATCCCGGGTGGCGGGGCTGGACCTGCTCAACTTCATGAGCATGATGACCGGTTCCAACCTGGCGGAGTTCAACATCATGGCCATGGGCATCACCCCCTACATCAACGCGTCCATTATCATGCAGCTGTTGTGCGTGGCCATTCCCAAGCTGGAAGAGCTGCAGAAGCAGGGTGAGGAGGGCCAGAAGAAGATTGCCCAGTACACCCGCTATGTCACCATCGGCCTGGGCTTTGTGCAAGCGGTAGCCCTGTCCATGGGGCTGGGCGCTCCCGCCAACGCCACTTTTCTCAGCTACCTGACCATCGGCGCCTGCTTGGCGGGCGGTACCGCCATCGCCATGTGGATCGGCGAGCGCATTACCGAAAACGGTATCGGCAACGGCATTTCCCTGCTGATCTTCGCCGGCATCATCGCCAACATCGCTCAGGCGGTCATCAGCGCGGTGTACCTGATCTTCGCCGGCGGCGTGGGCAACGGCACGGTAAACCTGTGGGCTTACCTGGCGGTGCTGGTGCTGTCCCTGGTGCTGATCGTGGCCGTGGTATTCATCGACCGGGGCGAGCGGCGCATTCCGGTACAGTACGCCAAGCGGGTCGTGGGGCGCAAGATGTACGGCGGCCAGTCCACCCACATCCCCCTGCGCATCAACTCCAGCGGCGTGCTGCCCCTGATCTTCGCCTCCGCCATCATGCAGTTCCCCTCCACCATCTTTGCCTTCATGCCCGGCAGTTCGGCCAGCACCTGGTGGAGCACCCACATGAGCTACACCAGCTTCTGGTATCAGCTGATCTTCGCCCTGTTGATCCTGGGGTTCACCTTCTTCTACTCCTCGATCACCTTTAACCCCGGCGAAATCAGCCGCAATATCCAGAACAACGGCGGCATGATCCCCGGCATTCGTCAGGGCAAGCCCACCGCCGATTTCATCGCCAGGATTTCCCGGCGCATCACCCTGTTCGGCGCGTTGTTCCTGGCGCTGCTGGCCACCATTCCCACCCTGATGTCCAGTTTGGCCGGGCTGAGCCTACCCTTTGCCGCCAGCAGCCTGCTGATCGCGGTAAGCGTGGCCCTGGAAACCACCCGCCAGCTGGAGAGCCAGATGACCATGCGTCACTACAAGGGCTTCCTGAAGTAAGGGGAGGAAAAGCCGATGAAGTTAGTATTCTTGGGCCCTCCCGGAGCGGGCAAGGGCACCCAGGCGGGGGATGTGGCGCGCCACTTCGGCGTTCCCCACATCTCCACCGGCGACATGTTCCGCGCCGCCATCGGCGGCCGGACGCCCACGGGACTGCGGGCCAAGGCATTCATCGACGCGGGCGAACTGGTGCCCGACGCGGTGGTCATCGATATGGTGCGGGAGCGCCTGGCCCAGGACGATTGCGCGAATGGGTACCTGTTGGACGGATTCCCCCGCACGGTGGAGCAGGCCGACGCCCTGGCGGATATCGCCGGGCCCGACCGGGTGGTGTACATCGCGGTAGCGGACCAGCCGCTGCTCAAGCGGCTCACCGGGCGCCGGGTATGCGCCGATTGCAAGGGCACCTTCCACATCAGCCGCTTGGCGGATGAAAAGGTGTGTCCCGATTGCGGTGGGGCGCTGATCCATAGGAGCGATGACCAGGAAGAGACCATCAAGGCGCGGCTGGCGGCCTATCACAGCCAGACCAGCCCGCTGATCGACTACTACAAGGATAAGGGCATCCTTCGCACTGTGGACGGCGCTATGGCGCAGGACCAGGTGCGGGTCCAGATTCTCGCGGCGCTGGAGAGCGAAGCATGATTACGCTCAAAAACGACCGGGAACTTGACAGGATGAGAAGAGCGGGCGCACTGCTGGAGCGGGTGTTGCTGGCTCTGAAGGAGCGGATTGAGCCGGGGATAACCACCCTGGAGCTGGACCATTTGGCCGAGCGGCTCATCCGGGAGGCGGGGGCGCTGCCCTCCTTCAAGGGCTACGAAGGCTTTCCCTACTCCATCTGCGCCTCGCCCGACGCCATGGTGGTGCACGGTTTTCCCGACAAGCATCCGCTGAAGGAAGGGCAAATCCTATCGGTGGATTGCGGCCTGATTCTGGAGGGCTGGCAATCGGATTCGGCCTTTACCGTTGCGGTAGGGCGGATATCCGAAGAAGCGCGGCAATTGATCCGGGTAACCGAGGAGTGCTTCTGGCTGGGCGCCCAGCAGGCCCGGGAGGGCAACCGGTTGGGAGACATCTCCCACGCGGTACAGGCTCACGCCGAAGCCCACGGGTACGGCGTGATTCGGGACTTGTGCGGGCATGGCATCGGCACCGAGATGCATGAGGACCCCAGCATTCCCAACTTTGGCAAGCCCGGCCGGGGTGTGCGGCTGAAAGCGGGCATGACCTTGGCCATCGAGCCCATGATCGCCATGGGCGGCTGGAGAGTATACGTGAAGGATGACGGGTGGGGGGTCGTGACCCAGGACCATAGCCTGTGCTCGCACTACGAGCACACGGTGGCGGTAACCCAGGGCGACCCAGAGATCCTGACCTACAGCGGGGAGGCGCGGCTATGAACGCTCTGCCCCTTACGCCGGGGCGCATTGCCCGGTCGTTGGCCGGCCGGGACCAGGGCAGGCTGTTTGTGGTGATCCGGGAGGTGGACGAGGACTTCGTCCTCATCGCCGACGGGGAGCTGCGCGGCGTAGCCAGACCCAAGAAGAAGCGGCGCAAGCACTTAAGGGCCACCGCGTCCGTCATGGAGCTGCCAGCGCAAAGGGAGCCGCAGGATTTTGAAATCCGCAGCGCGCTTTGCATAGAGCCTGTAAAGGAGGGGTGAAAACATGTCCAAGTCCGATGTCATCGAAGTGGAAGGCGTTGTCACCGAATCCTATCCCAACGCCATGTTCGAGGTGGAACTGCCCAACGGGCACAAGATATTGGCCCACGTATCGGGGAAAATGCGAATGCACTACATACGCATCTACCCGGGCGACAAGGTGACCATAGAGTTGTCGCCCTACGATCTGACCAGGGGACGGATCACCTGGCGGAGCAAGGGCTAGAGATGATCCTGGTGAAGAGGAGGCGCGAACCATGAAAGTAAGACCTTCCGTAAAGCCGATTTGCGAGAAATGCAAGATCATCAAGCGCAAGGGCCGCGTGATGGTGATTTGCGAGAATCCCAAGCACAAGCAGAAGCAGGGCTGATTCAAGGCGTGTACGGCCAGTGAAGCGGCTGCGCGCCTGAGGGCGCGATTCACTCGCCTTGCATAGACCCCTAAAAAGAGAGCTTTCAGGACCCGTCAAGAATTTGGAGGTGCTTTAGACAGATGGCACGTATCGCAGGCGTCGACCTTCCCCGTGAGAAGAGAATCGAGATCGCCCTGACGTATATCTACGGCATCGGCCGCAACATCGCCGACGATATCATCGAGGCGACCGGCGTGAATCCCGATACCCGCGTCAAGGACCTGACCGAGCAGGACGTAGGTAAGTTGCGCGACTACATCGACCACCACGTCAAGGTGGAGGGCGACCTTCGCCGGGAAGTGTCGATGAACATCAAGCGCTTGATGGAGATTGGCTGCTACCGCGGCCTGCGCCATCGCCGGGGTTTGCCCGTGCGGGGCCAGAACACCAAGCAGAATGCGCGCACCCGCAAGGGACCCAAGAAGCAGGTAGCCGGCAAGAAGAAGGCCAAGTAAGCCTTGACCGCCGGGTACGCAATGGCTCTGCTGGATGGCGTTTGAGGACGCCGGAGGGTGAGCCGGAAGGAGTCACTCGCATGGATCAGAGTCCATGCGCGAAGATGAGGAGGAAAGAGAACCATGGCAAAGGCCAAGCTGAAAAGAGTGACGCGCAAGCGCCGCGAGAAGAAGCTCGTGGAGCGCGGGGCCGCGCATATCCGCTCTTCGTTCAACAATACGATCGTGACGATCACGGACACTGCGGGCAACGCCCTGAGTTGGGCCAGCGCGGGCGGACTGGGTTTCCGGGGCAGCAAGAAGTCTACCCCCTTCGCCGCGCAGACCGCCGCCGAGACCGCCGCCAAGGCCGCGATGGAGTACGGCCTCAAGTCGGTTGAGGTGTATGTAAAGGGGCCGGGCTCCGGGCGGGAGGCCGCCATCCGCAGCCTGCAGGCCGCAGGGCTCGAGGTCAACATGATCAAGGACGTGACGCCCATCCCCCACAACGGGTGCCGCCCGCCCAAGCGCAGAAGAGTGTAATGGAGGTACTGATTCATGGCTAGATATACCGGTTCCGTTTGCCGTTTGTGCCGCCGCGAAGGCACCAAGCTCTTCCTGAAGGGCGACCGTTGCTACGGTCCCAAGTGCGCAGTCGGGCATCGTCCCACCCCGCCCGGGGAGCACGGCCAGGCCCGCCAGCGCAAGCAGTCCGAGTACGGAATGCAGCTGCGGGAGAAGCAGAAGGCCCGCCGCGCCTATGGCATGCTGGAGACCCAGTTCCACCGTTACTTCAAGAAGGCCGAAGCGCAGAAGGGCATTACCGGCGATAACCTGCTGGTGATGCTGGAGCGCCGGTTGGACAACGTGGTGTATCGCTTGGGCTTTGGCGCCAGCCGCCCCCAGGCCCGCCAGTGGGTTCGCCATGGCCACATTCTGGTGAACGGGAAAAAGGTTTCCATTCCTTCTTATCTGGTGTCGGTAGGCGACGTGATCACGGTACGCGCCAAGAGCGCCGAGGTCGAGCACTTCAAGGCCCTGCGCGAGGGTACCGGCCGGGTGATTCCCAAGTGGCTTACCCTGGACGCCGCGGAGCTCAAGGGCACAGTGAACGCCATGCCGCAGCGCGAAGATATCGATTTGACGATTCAGGAGCATATGATCGTCGAGCTGTACTCCCGCTAAACCATGCATTCCATGAAGAATAGGAATGTAATAGGAACTCCGCGCGAAAGAGGAGGGATAGCTGAATGATCGAAATCGAAAAACCCAGAATCGAGCGAGTGGAGATTGGCGAGAACAATCGCTATGGCAAGTTTGTGGTGGAGCCGCTGGAGCGGGGCTTTGGCCAGACCTTGGGCAATTCGCTGCGCAGGGTGCTCCTCAACTCACTGCCTGGCGTGGCTGTGACCAGCGTGCGCATCGAAGGGGTGCAGCATGAGTTTTCCACCATTCCCGGGGTGAAGGAGGATGTGGCGGAAATCATCCTGAACCTGAAAAATTTGTCGGCTAAATTGTTTTCCGACCAGCAGAAGCTGCTCACCGTGGACGCCCACGGGCCCTGCGAGGTGACGGCCGCCGACATCATCGCCGACGAGGAAGTGGAGATCGTCAACCCGGAGCTGCACGTGGCTACCCTGACGGAAGGCGCTCATCTGCAGATGCAGATCACCCTGGACAAAGGCCGGGGCTACGTGTCGGCGGAGCGCAACAAGCAGTTGGCCAGCGAGCGCAACAAGGGGGCGGGGGTACCCATCGGGGTCATCCCCATGGACTCCATCTATACCCCCATCCGCAAGGTCAGCTATTCGGTGGAGGACACCCGGCGCGGTCAGGTGACCGACTTTGATAAACTGACCATCGAGGTATGGACCAACGGCAGCATTCTGCCCAAGGAAGCCCTGGCCTCGGCGGCGCAGATTATCACCAACAACATGCGCCTGTTTATCGATCTGACGGTGAACGTGGTGCGGGTGGACTTCAACGAGCCGGAAGACAACAGCAAGGAAAAAGTGCTGGAGATGACCATCGAGGAGCTGGACCTCTCGGTCCGCGCCTTCAACTGCCTCAAGCGTGCCGGCATCAATACGGTGGCCGAGCTGGTACAGCGCAACCAGGAGGACATGATGAAGGTCCGCAACCTGGGCAAAAAGTCCCTTGAGGAAGTGGAACAGAAGCTCGTGGCGCTGGGATTGGCGCTGAAGACCAGCGAAGAGTAGTGCATTTAAGGAGGACTAGGACATGGCCAATCGCAAGTTGGGAAGGCCGACCGACCAGCGCAAAGCGCTTCTGCGCAATCAGGTGACCAACCTGATCTGGTATGGGCGGATTGAGACGACCCTTGCGCGGGCGAAAGAAGTCAGCGCGATGGCGGAGAAGCTCATCACCCTGGCCGCCCGTGAGTGTGACAATACCATCGAAACCACCAAGAACACCAACAACGATAAGGGGCAGACCGTCGTGCTGAACGTGGTCAACGACGCGCCCTCCAAGCTGGCCGCCCGCCGCCGCATCATGAAGCTGCTGTACGAGGTGCCGGCGCCCCGGGAGGCGGACGAGACCCGCAAGGAGTACAAGGCGCGCACCCGCCAGGTGAAGCACCCCGTAGTGGAGAAGCTGATGCGGGAGCTCGGGCCCAAGTACAAGGCCCGCGCAGCGGAGAAAGGCACCGGCGGCGGCTACACCCGCATCGTCAAGAAGGGCCCCCGCCGCGGCGACGGCGCCGAGATGGTTATCCTGGAGCTGGTGTAATCCCATCGCCGGCCCCATTTTCCCAAGCTCACCCTATACACCCCGTCCACCATCCCGTGGGCGGGTTTTTCTATGCCCCATGCCAGCGCCGCCCAGACGCCTTGCCTGCCCCCCTGAAGGGCAGATGGACCGGCGCGGACCAGCCCCAAAAAATGCGGCGGGGGGAACCTTCCGGCTCCCCCCGCACCCCCCTCTGGCGCAGCACCCCAGTTTTCCCGGTACAAGGCGCTTAAGCGGGGATGCGGCGGGCTTTTCCGGCGGATGGGGGAGCCTCTTGGTTTTTCCTGGATGCCGGGCGGGAGGCAGGCGGGGAACTTTCACCGCCATGGGGCGGGGGGCCAGAGGGACTTGTCCCTCTGGCCAGGGCCGGGGAGG
>DVHZ01000049.1 GCA_018711685.1 Candidatus Excrementavichristensenella intestinipullorum
ACCGCCGCGTCGCAGCCGCTCTTCACGTTCTGCCAGTATTCGCTGGACAGCGTCTTCAAATTGATGGCAATCTTATAGGGCTCTTCCGCCATCGCGCTCATGCTAAAGGCCATCGTCAGTACCAGTGCCAGCACCACCGCCAAGGTCTTCTTCATGTTCATTCCCTCCTGAATATAGATTGGCGGCCGGGCTTCCCGCCGGCCCAGGGTGCGCGGCAACCGCTTGCCCGCCGGGCTCTCCCGGCGTCTCCCGCGCAACAGGTCCATTTTTATTCTAGCAATAGCCCCCTGCTCTGTCAATATAATTTGGTGAACTTGCCCATTTTAATGATAAACTTGGTGCATTTATTCTACCAAATCTCCCCCGTTCGTTGACACCTTCCCAATCTGTGCGTTATACTGTACAAGGAAGACACGGGATTTTAGGAGGTCTTGCGGTGAAAGCTGCCAGATTGGACGCCATGGAGCAATATATCCTGCAAAATGGCCAGGTGAGCATTGAGCAATTGCAGGAGCGGTTCGGCATCTCCATCAATACCCTGCGCCGGGACCTGACCGAACTGGAGCAGCGGGGCCATGTGGGCAAAATATACGGCGGGGTCACCGCCCGCAGCCCAGCCTCCTTGCTGACCATGCCCCAGCGCTTTCAAATCAACCTGCCCGCCAAACAGCGCATCGGCGAGCTGGCCGCCACGGTAATCCCGGACAACGCCACGGTGTATATCGATTCGGGCTCTACCACCCGCAACGTGGTGCAGTACTTGGGCGGCCGCCGGAGCCTCACCTTGATTTCCCACAGCATGGCGGTGCTCAACGCCGCCACCGCCCTCAAAGAAATCACCCTGATCTCCCCCGGCGGCATCTACAACGCCTCCATCGGCGCCTTTGTGGGCCTTTCCACCCTGGAGACCATCCGCAGCCTGAGGGTGCAGATCGCGGTGATGGCCGCCACCGGCGTCACCATCGAGCACGGGCTGAGCAATACCACCTACTTTGAAGCCGAAGTGAAGCGGGTGGTGACGGCCAACTGCCAGCGCATCGTGCTCATGGCCGACCACACCAAATTCGGCCGGGACGCCCTCATCAGCTACTGCCCCCTGGAGCGGGTGAACACCGTGGTCACCGACCGGCCCCTGGCTCCCCAGTATATGGACTTCTGCCAGGACCACCATATCCAGGTATTGTGTTAAGTCCGGCCCGCTTTGCCCTTCCATCGGATGCGCCGCCGCTTCCGGTTGACAAGCCCGGTGGGGGGTGGTATACTGGGGCCATGGAGCGCGATTATGAAAATTGGGCGGCGCTGTTGTTTTGTATGCGCGTCGTCCGGCATAACCCCCGCTTGGCCGCCACGGCCTTGAACCGGCAGCACGGGGATACCTCTTGCCTGCTGCACAGCGTGGCGGTGGCCTTTTATTCCGCCCGGCTGGCCCGGGCCTTGGGGCTGCGGGTGCGCATGAGCGCCTTGGTGCGGGGCGCTTTGCTGCACGACTATTTCCTCTACGATTGGCATGAGAAGGACGCCTCTCACCGTCTCCACGGCTTCCATCACCCCCGTACCGCGCTTAACAACGCCGGCAGGGACTACGTTCTTACCCCCGTGGAGCAGGATATCATCCTCAAGCACATGTTCCCCCTCACCCTCCAGCCGCCCCGCTATCTGGAGAGCCTGCTGGTGTGCCTGGTGGACAAGGGCTGCTCCCTCTATGAAACCGCCGTGCGCCGCAACGCTTATCCCAGCCTGCGCCCCTTGATGCCTTCACGCTTGTGCCGCCCTTGATCCCTTCTTCACCGCTTTTCCCCTCCTCCCCTGTGGGAGGTGTTTTTTTGTTGCCCCGGGCCGCCGCCCGGGCCCCTTTCCGGCGGGGGCGGACTCCGGCGGGCCGGGCGTCCGGCGGGGACGGGGTGTAACACAAATCCCCTTTCCCCCGCCTGGGGTTTGGGGTATACTGATACCATGACCGGAAAAAGGGGGCTGAGAGAGGATGAACGCACGGGGGAAAGCGCCGCAGGCGGCGGAGCCGTGGCTCTGGGCCGAGCTGGCGGCGGTGGAGCGGGCGCTGGAACCGCTGCGGGTGCCCCCTGCGCCCCAGGAGCTGGAGCTGCACCGGCTCATCGCAGGGGCGCTGGAAGCGGCGGGGCTGCCCTTCGTCCACGAGGCCCGGCTGGGGCCCCGCTGCCGGATAGATTTTTTGTCCGGCCGGGTGGGCATTGAAGTCAAGAAGGGAAAGGTAAACGGCCGCCTGCTGCGATCCCAAGCGGAAAAATACCTGGCTTTTCCCCAGGTGCAGGCGCTTTTGCTGGTCACCGGTGCCAGTGCGGCTCTGCCCGGCCTCTTGGGGGGCAAGCCGGTGAAGGTGTTCGGCCTCAACCGGCTGTGGGGGGTGGCGCTGCCGTGATCCCGGCTTACCTGCGCGATCCCTACGAAAGCGGCTACACCTATGGGGAACTGAGTTACAACCGCCGGAGCAAATGCTGGACCATCAAGGGAGAGCCCTGTGTCACCGAGCTGGCCAAGCGGCTGTTTCCCGGCTGCGAGGGGCGGGGCCGGGGCGTGGCCCGGTTCACCGCCCACCGGCGCATCATAGGGGAGCTCAACTGGCTGATGCTGCGCTATCCCCTGCGCATCCGGGAGGGGGACCGGCCCCGGTGGGAGCAGGCCCTGGAGGAGGCCCGGGCCTATGCCCTGAGCCGGGAGCAGCGCCTGACCCAGCCCCTGAGCGCCAGCCCGCCCCCGGACAGCTTTGCCGGGGAGCTGATGCCCTTCCAGCGGGAGGGGCTGGGCTTTTTGCTGTCCAGCCGCCGGGCGCTGCTGGCCGACGAGATGGGCCTGGGCAAGACGGTGCAGGCCCTGGCCTTTCTGGCCTCTCTGGCCGCTTTCCCCGCCCTGGTGGTGGCGCCGCCCCACCTGGTGCGCAACTGGCAAAGCGAGGCCCAGCGGTTTTTGCGCCTGTCCGGCGGGGTGCGCGTCCACGTGTTCAAAGGGCTCACCCCCTACGCTCCGCCCCCGGCGGACCTGTACGTCATCCACTACCTGCTGCTGCGGGGATGGAAGCGTCAACTGCCCCAGATGGGCTTTCAGGCGGTGATCTTCGACGAGATGCAGGAGCTGCGCCACGGGGGAACGGAAAAGTACTCCGCCGCCAGCCTGCTGGCGGACAGCGTGGAAAACGTGATCGGGCTGTCGGGCACCCCCATCTACAACGCGGGGGGCGAAATCTGGAACGTGATCAACATCCTGGATTATCACTGCCTGGGAGACTGGGAGAGCTTTACCCGGGAATGGTGCTACGGCTACGCCTCCAACATCGTAGCCAAGCCCGAATTGCTGGGGGAGCATTTGCGCCGGGAGGGGCTGATGCTGCGCCGGCTGAAGGGTCAGGTGCTGTCCCAGCTTCCCCCCAAGCGCCGTCTGGTGCAGCAGATCGACTGGAACGATCAGGTCTACCGGGCGCTGATGCGGCCCGTGGCGGCCCAGTTGGAAAAGCTGGCTGCCGCCCAGGGGGAATCGGCTCGGGCCATCATCGAGGACAGCATCTGCCAGACCCAGCGCCAGGCCACCGGGGTAGCCAAGGCGCCCTACGTGTGTGCCTTTGTCCGGGCGCTGCTGGACGGCGGCGAACAGGTGCTGCTCTTCGCCCACCATCACCAAGTGATGGACATCTATAAGCAGGAGCTCAAACCCTTTAAGCCCCGGTTCATCACCGGGCGGGAAAACGACCGGCAAAAGGCGGAGGCTGTCAGCGCCTTTATGGAGGGCAAAACCAGCCTGTGCTGCATCTCCCTGCGCTCGGCCAGCGGGCTCAACCTGCAGCGGGCCACCTGCGTGGTGTTCGGGGAGCTGGATTGGTCCCCTGCGGTCCATGCCCAGGCGGAGGACCGGGCCCACCGCATCGGCCAACAGGACTCTCTGCTGTGCTACTACCTGGTCTCCCCCAGGGGCTCGGACCAGGCCATGCAGGAGGCTCTGGGGCTGAAGGTAAGCCAGTTCGTCAGCCTGATGGGGGACGGGCCGGGGGATCAGGACCAAGCCCTCAGGGGCGCCATGGACGCCCGGGCCCGGGTACGGGATCTGGTGCGCCAGCTTCAATCGGAGGACTGGACCGGCTAAAACCGGCCCGACTCCATGGGCGGATGGCATCCTCCGGGCCCGGAAGCTGCCGTTTTGCGCGGTACCTTTATGCCCCTCTCCCGGCCTCCGGCCCCGTCCCACCGGAAATATCCTGCATGGTAAATTGGGGACAAAGCCGGTTTTACCTTTGACAAGGGGCGGCTGTTGCGCTATAATATCATCGACATCAAAGTAGGAGCGTAGCGGATGTTCAACATAGGTTTTCCCGAACTGATGGTCATCCTGCTGGTGGCCTTTCTGGTGGTGGGCCCTAAGGACCTGCCCAAGGTAGCTCGCGCTCTGGCACGGGGTATCAAGAAGGCCCGCGCCCTGGTGGATCAGCTCAAGGAAGAGGCCCATTGGGACGAGATGATGCAGGAGATCACCCAGGTGAAGGACACGGTGGACGAAACGGTCAAGGAAGCCGACGTGGTCCAGGAGTTTCGCCAGGTGAAGGACCAGATCAACCAGGTGAAAAAAGCGGTGGACATCAAGGGCGCGGTTCAGGACGTAAAGAAGGACCTGAAAAAGTCCTTGTTGGAAACCGGGGTCAAAGAAGACCTGCAAGGGGCCAAGGCGGAGCTTACCCAGGCGGTGAACGAAGCGGATAAGTTGGCGCGGGACGTAGCCAAGGAAGGCCGCGCCGCAGTAGAAGAAGCCAAGGACGCGGCGGCAGCCCAATGAAAGGACGCCGCCGCGCAAGGGAATAAAGCATTGGAGGAGTAACTATGAGACTGGGCACGACGGAGATTATCCTGATTGTGGTGTTGGCGCTGGTACTGTTCGGCGGCGGCAAAATCGCCGGATTGGGCAAGGCCCTGGGCCAGAGCATCAAGGATTTCAAGAAAGAAATCAAAGAGAGCAAGGAAGAGGACGAAGCGGCGGCTTTGGCTAAGGCCCAGGCCGAAAAGTCTCAGGCCAGCGACCAGGAGCAGCCCAAGGCGTAGCCGGCGGCCATGAACGTGAAGAAGAAAAAAAACGCCAGCGCGTCCTCTAGCGAGGCCCAGCCCTTGATGCAGCATGTGCTGGCCCTGCGCAGGGTGCTGCTCATCAGCGTGGGCGCGGCGGCGGCGGGTTTTTTGCTGTCGTTTTATTTCCTGCGCGGCTATATCATGGACTTTATCTCCAGGCCCATCGAAGCCAAGGGCATCACCCTCATCTATACTGCGGTGTCCGAAGCGCTGGTCACACAGCTTAAGGTGTCCCTGGTAGCCGGTATCGTGTTGGCCAGTCCGGTGATCGTGTGGCAGATCTGGTCCTTCATCAAGCCTGCCCTGTACGATCACGAACAGAAGACCTTCCGCCGTTGGTTCTTCGTGGCCTTGGTGCTGTTTTTGTTGGGCATCGTTTTCTGCTACCTCTCCGTATATCCTATGGCCATGAATTTTTTCCTGGTGGAGGGAGAAGGCGTAGCTACGCCCATGCTGTCTATCGATAAGTACGTGGGTTTCCTCATGGGCTTTTTGCTGCCCTTCGGCCTTACTTTTCAGCTGCCTGTGGTCATTTACCTGACCACCCGGGTAGGCTTGACCACCGTGGAGATGCTCACTTCCAAGCGCAAATACGTCATCCTGGCGGTAGCGGTCATCGCCGCCATCCTCACGCCCCCGGACGTGGTATCCCAGATCCTGCTGGCCTTGCCCATGCTGCTGCTCTACGAGGTGGGCGTGCTCATCGCCCGGGTGGTCAAGCCCGGCGTGGGCCGGGAGCGGGCCGCCGCCCAGGAAGAAAAAGAGGATGCGTGACCTTCCTTCGGGGGTTGCTGCCGCGGCAGCAACCCCTTTTTCTTTCCAATACGCCCTATTTTGTGCAGAGCAAAGGAGGCCTTCCCCATGAATTCCTTCAGCCGGCAAGCCCTGGACGCGGCCCGGCGGGCCTTCGATATCGAGGCCCAGGCCATCAGCGCCTGCATGGACCGCATGGATTGGGACGCCTTTGGCCGTGCCGTGACGCTGCTGGCTCAAGCGCCACGCATCGCCGCCAGCGGCTGCGGCCATTCGGGCATCGCCTGCCGCCACTTCGCCCACCTGATGTGCTGCATCGAGCGGCCCGCCCGGTTCCTCTCCCCCGCCGAAGCGGTGCATGGCGGAATGGGCTTTTTGCAGGCGGGAGACGCGCTGCTGCTGGCCAGCCGGGGCGGCAAAACTGCAGAACTGCTGCCCATGCTGGATATCGCCCGGACCAAGGGCGCCAGCGTGATCGCCGTCACCGAGGACGGTGCCTCCCCCATGGCCCAAGGCGCCGGCGTGTGGCTGCCCATGTATGTCACTCGGGAGTGCGACAAGTACAATAGTCAGGGCACCACCAGCAACGCGGTGCTCAACGCCATCTTCGACGCCCTGCAAACCGCCCTCATCGAGCAGACCGGCTATCAGCAGAGCCAGTTCGCCCTGATCCATCCCGGCGGCGCCGTGGGCCAACGGCTGAACCGCCGCTGACCCGGCGGCGG
>DVHZ01000050.1 GCA_018711685.1 Candidatus Excrementavichristensenella intestinipullorum
GAGCCCCCCGGCCCCCACCGTCCGGGGGGCAAGGCCCCCCGGACCCCCTGCAGCCGGGGGGCAAGGCCCCCCGGACCCCCTGCAGCGGGGGGCAAAGCCCCCCGGACCCCTACGCGGGGGGCCAGGCGCTCCGTCCTTTTGCGGCGGAAGGCGTTGGGCATGGAAGGCGGCGCGGATGGGGCGACGAAAGGAGCAAGGAACGTATGGAAGGAAAGGACCTGTGGCCCCGGCTGGAAGGAGAACTGGCCCCCGGCGGCGATTTGACGGGGCGGGCGGTCCAGGCCATAGAGCGGGGCGACGTGCTGGAGGGATTGGCCTTTGGAGATACGGCGCTGGCCGGGGCCGCCGGTGTGCGGCTGGAATTTGAGGGGTGCCGCTTCCTGCATTGCGCCTTTTCGCCGGGGCAAATCAAGTGGCTATCCTTTGTGGACTGCGCCTTTGAAAAGTGCGAGTTCTCCGGGGCACGGATGGCGGGCGTTACCCTGCGCCGGTGCCTCTGGCGGGATTGCCGGGGGGTGGGGCTGGATTTGTCCGGGGCGCTGCTGCACCACATGGCGCTGCAGGACTGCCAGTTCAGCTACATCGATCTGGCCCGGGCGCGGCTGAGGGACGTGAAGGTGGAGCAAAGCGATCTGTCCTTCGCGGCGCTGCTGGGGACGGAGGTCAAGGCGCTCGCCCTGCGGGATGTGAGCTTGCGGGGGGCGGAGATTGGGGGCACGCCTTTGGCCGGCGTGGATCTGCGCAGCTGCGATATTCAGGGGATCAAGGTGGGCATACAGCAACTGCGGGGGGCGGTGGTGACGCCGGTACAGGCCTGTGAGCTGGCGCGTCTAATGGGGTTGGTCATAGATTGAGGGCGCAGGAGAAAAGGCGAGGAGGAAAGGCATGTCTCACGAGCTAAAAGCCCGGTTGGCCCTGGAAAAGCAGGGCTTTCGCTTTACCCATTCCCTGGGGCAGAATTTTCTGTTAAACGGCCAGGTGGTGGACCGCATCGCCCAAGAGGCGCAGGTCGAGCCGGGAGACAACATCCTGGAGATTGGGCCGGGGGCCGGGGTGCTCACCGCGGCGCTGCTGGACCGGGGAGCCAAGGTGCTGGCCCTGGAGTTGGACAAGGGATTAGAGGAAGTGCTGGCCCAAGTGGCGCCTGCCGCCCAGGTGGTGTTTCAGGACGCCCTGAAGGCGGATATCGCCGGCCTGACCCGTCAGGCCTTTGGAGGCGCGCCCTTTCGGGTGGTGGCCAATCTGCCCTATTACATCACCGCGGATATCCTGACCCGGCTAACCCGGCTGAAAACGCCACCCCACAGCATTTTGGTGATGGTGCAGAAGGAGGCCGCCGGCCGGATCATGGCCGCGCCGGGGGAAAAGCGCTATTGCCTGCTGGCGGCCACGGTGCAGAACTACGGCGCGCCTCGGGTGGCCTTTCAGGTGGGGCCGGAGGCCTTTACCCCGCCGCCCCACGTGATGAGCGTATTGCTGGACATAGAGCGCCACGCCGCGCCGCCTGCCCAGGCGCGGGACGAAGAAACCTTCAGAAAGGTGATGGCCGCCTGCTTTGCCATGCGCCGCAAGACCCTGGTGAACAACCTGTGCGCGGCCTTTGGACTGGACAGGGGGGCGGCGGCGGGATTGGTGGAAGGGTGCGGGCTGGACGCTCACGTCCGGGGCGAAGCGCTGACCCTGGAGCAGATGGCCCGGGTGGCCGACGCCCTTACGACGGAAGCGTAGAGGCGGGCAGCCGCTTTTTGAGCCAATTGCCCCGCAGGTAATACAGGATGAACAGGGCGGAGGTGATGACCCAGGTAATGGGGTAGCTGAAGGCCACCATCTCCACGCAGGGGTTCAGGGGCACGGCCGCCAGCAGCCAGCCCACCCGAAGGGCGCATATGCCCATGCAGGTGAGCAGCATGGGGCCAAAGGATTCGCCCACCCCCCGCATGGCGCCGGACAGGATTTCAATGGCCACATAGGTGCAATAAAAGGGAGTGATACAGGCCATCATCTTGAGGCCGGTCTGAATCACCGCTTCGTCCGTGGTGAACATGGCGTAAAAGGCGCGGCCCCCAAAGTGGACCGTCAGGCTCATGACCCCGGAGAAGATGAGGGACATGACCATGGCCGCCCTGACGCTGCGATGGACCCGGTGAATCTGGCCCGCGCCGAAGTTCTGCCCCACAAAGGTGGTGGCGGCGATGCCCAGGGCGGAGAGAATCATCCAGTAGATGCCGTCGATCTTGCCGTAGGTAGCCCAGGCGGCTGCCGCGTCGGTGCCAAAGCCGTTGATGTTGGACTGAATCAGCATATTGGACAGGGAATAGAGCACCGACTGAAAGCCGGCGGGCATGCCGATGGCCAGCACCTGGCGCAGCAGGGCCCAGTCCAGGCGGATCTTTTTGAGGAATAGGCGGTACCCCTGCTGGGCGTGGGTCAAGGACCACAGCACCAGCAGGGCGCTGATGAACATGGACAGGATGGTGGCGATGGCCGCGCCTGCTACCGCCATGCCGAATCCCACCACGAACAGCAAATCCAGCACGATGTTCAGGGCGCAGCAGACGATGAGAAACAGCAGGGGACGCTTGGAATCCCCCACCGCCCGCAGAATGCCAGTACCCACGTTATAGATCAGGGCGGGAATGATGCCGACAAAGTAGATGGTCATGTAGGTGACGGAGTCCTCCAGGGTTTCCGGCGGGGTATTCAGCATGATGAGCATGGGCCGGGCAAAAACGATGCCCAAAACCATCATGATCACGCCGCCCACCAGGGACAGGGCTATGGCGGTGTGTACCGAGCGGCTCATCTTTTGGTCGTCATGGGCGCCGTAATATTGGGAAATGATTACCGTGGCTCCCGAAGAGAGGCCCACGAAGAACCCCACCAGCAAATTGATCAGGGTAGAGGCCGAGCCGCCTACCGCCGCCAGGGCCTCCTTGCCCACGAACCGGCCCACTACCATGGCGTCTACGGTATTGTAAAGCTGCTGAAAAAAGGTGCCCAGCATAATGGGCAGGAAAAACAAAAGCATTTGCCGCCAGATGACGCCCTGGGTCATGTCTGCCGAACTCATGATGCGCCGCCGCATATGGCCCCTCCG